>JAJUFS010000016.1 GCA_029263725.1 Gammaproteobacteria bacterium
AAAGACTTCGATGATCAACCGGGAAGTGAAGCGCGAGAAGCTGGCGAAGAAGTACGCCGCGAAGCGCGCCGAGCTCAAGAGCATCATCAAGAACCCGAACAGCACGGCCGAGGAAGTTCAGGCGGCCGTGGAAAAGCTGGCTAAGCTGCCGCGCGACTCCAGCCCGACCCGGCAGCGCAACCGCTGCCAGCTGACCGGTCGTCCGCACGGCTACTACCGGAAGTTCGGCCTGGCCCGCAACAAGCTGCGTGAAGCGGCGATGCGCGGCGACGTACCGGGCCTGCACAAGGCCAGCTGGTAACAGAATCATTTGAAGAGGATATCGATACATGAGTATGACTGATCCGGTTGCCGACCTGCTGACGCGCATCCGCAACGGCCAGCAGGCAGGCAAGACCGAGGTGAAGGTGGCCGCTTCGAAGCTGAAGGCCGAGATCCTTCGCGTGCTCAAGGAAGAGGGCTACATCGCGGATTTCGTGCGCAACGACGAAGACGGCAAGCCCGTGCTGACGGTGCAGCTCAAGTACTACCAGGGCCGCCCTGTCATCGAGCGCCTGCAGCGCGTGAGCCGTCCCGGTCTGCGTATCTACAAGGGCAAGGACGAGCTCCCTCGAGTGCTTGGCGGCCTGGGCGTCGCCATTGTTTCCACTTCGAAGGGTGTCATGAGCGATCGCGCTGCCCGTACACAGGGTGAAGGCGGCGAAGTGCTCTGCATCGTCTCCTGATACTGGAGAGTCAAGAAATGTCCCGAGTTGCAAAACGACCGATCGAGATCGCCAAAGGCGTTCAGGTGACGCTCTCCGGCCAGGAAGTGAAGATGAAAGGCCCGAAGGGTGAGCTTTCCATGACCGTGCACCCCAACGTGCAGGTCATCCAGGAAGGCAACGAGCTTCGTGTCGCCACCGACATGAATGACCAGAAGGCGGTGGCGCTTGCCGGCACCACCCGTGCCCTGCTGGCCAACATGATGAAAGGCACGTCGGAAGGCTTCGAGCGCAAGCTTGAGCTGGTGGGCGTCGGTTACCGCGCGCAGGCGCAGGGCAAGGTGCTCAACCTGACCCTGGGCTTCTCGCACCCGGTGGCTTATGCCGTTCCTGAAGGCATCACCATCGAGACGCCGAGCCAGACCGAGATCGTGATCAAGGGCGCCGACCGGCAGAAGGTCGGTCAGGTCGCCGCGGAAATCCGCGGCTATCGTCCGCCGGAGCCGTACAAGGGCAAGGGCGTGCGGTATTCCGATGAACGCGTGGTCCTCAAAGAGGCCAAGAAGAAGTAACAGGTGGCGAATATGGACAAGAAATCTGCTCGCATGCGCCGTGCCGCGCGCGCCCGGTTCAAGATCCGGGAGCTTGGCGCGCACCGCCTCTGCATCTATCGCACGCCGCGGCATATCTATGCCCAGGTGATCTCGCCTGATGGCGCGAAGGTCCTTGCCGCTGCTTCGACGGTCGAGAAGGAGCTGCGCGGCGCCCTGAAGAGCACGGGCAACATCGAAGCCGCTGTTGCGGTGGGCAAGGCGATTGCCGAGAAGGCGAAGGCGGCCGGCATCGAGCGCGTGGCGTTCGATCGTTCGGGGTTCAAGTATCATGGCCGCGTCAAGGCGCTGGCCGACGCGGCCCGCGAAAGCGGCCTGCAGTTCTAAGGGTGGAAGAATATGGCGAGCTTTGAAAACGAGCAGAGCACCGATGGCATCCAGGAGAAGCTGGTTGCCGTCAATCGCGTCGCCAAGGTCGTAAAGGGCGGCCGCCAGTTTGGCTTCACGGCGCTGATCGTCGTGGGCGACGGCAACGGCCGCGTCGGTTACGGCTATGGCAAGGCGCGTGAAGTGCCGGTCGCGATTCAGAAGGCCACCGAGCAGGCGCGCAGGAACATGCGCAGCGTACCGCTGAAGGAAGGCACCCTGTACTACGCGATGAACGGCCGCCACGGTGCGACCCGCGTGTACATGCAGCCGGCCTCCGACGGTACCGGCGTCATCGCCGGCGGTGCCATGCGTTCCGTGCTGGAAGTTGCCGGCGTGAAGAACGTGCTGGCCAAGTCCTACGGTTCGCGCAATCCGATCAACGTGGTTCAGGCGACGCTGAACGCCCTCACCGCGGCGACTTCCCCGGAAGACATCGCGGCGAAGCGTGGCAAGTCGCTGAACGAGATCATGGGGTAATCCGCCATGGCGAAGGCAAACGCGAAAGAACTCAAAGTGACGCTGGTGAAGAGCGCGTTCGGCCGTGCGCCGGGACACGCGGAATGCGTGCGCGGCCTGGGCCTGCGTCGCATGCATCACACAGTGACCGTCAAGGACACGCCGGAGAACCGGGGCATGATCAACAAGGTGTCCTATCTGCTGAAGGTCGAGGAAGCCTGACATGAAGCTGAATACGCTGAAGCCCGCCGAGGGCAGCAAGCCGGAGAAGAAGCGGCTCGGCCGCGGCATCGGTTCCGGCCTGGGCAAGACTTCGGGCAAGGGCCACAAGGGCCAGAAGGCGCGTGCCGGCGGCTACCACAAGGTCGGTTTCGAAGGCGGCCAGATGCCGCTGCAGCGCCGTCTGCCGAAGATCGGATTCACGTCGCGCACCGCGCCGTTCTCCGAGGAAGTCCGCCTGCATGAGCTGGAGCGCGTTGGCGCCGAAGTCATCGATCTGCTGGCGCTGAAGGCCGCCAACGTGGTCGGTCAGCAGGCGCAGCAGGTCAAGGTCATCGCCTCCGGCGAGATCACGAAGGCCGTCACGCTCAAGGGCATCAAGGTGACCAAGGGCGCGCGTGCGGCCATCGAGAAGGCTGGCGGCAAGGTGGAAGATTGATGGCTCGCGGCGGCGTAGGCAGCTTGGGTAGCGGCATCGGCGAGATCGGCCGGCTGACGGAGCTTCGTCGCCGGATCTTCTTCCTGCTTGGCGCGATCGTGGTGTTCCGCATCGGGGCATTCATCCCCGTGCCGGGCATCGACCCGATCCAGCTCCAGGCGCTGTTCGATTCCCAGGCCGGCACCATCCTCGACATGTTCAACATGTTCTCGGGCGGTGCGCTGGAACGCTTCAGCATCTTCGCGCTGAACGTGATGCCGTACATTTCCGCGTCGATCATCATGCAGCTGATGACCGTGGTGGTACCGTCGCTGGAGAAGCTGAAGAAGGAAGGCGAATCGGGCCGTCGCAAGATCACGCAGTACACGCGTTACGCCACCGTTGGCCTGGCCACCTTCCAGGCGGTGGGCGCGGCGTATGCGCTGCAGAACCAGGGCGTTGCGGTCACGCCTGGAATCTCGTTCATCTTCACCGTCGCGGTGACGCTGGTGACCGGAACGATGTTCCTGATGTGGCTGGGTGAGCAGATCACAGAGCGCGGCATCGGTAACGGCATCTCCATGATCATCTTCGCCGGTATCGTCGCTGGCCTGCCGGCGGCGATCGGCGGAACCCTGGAGCTGACCCGCACCGGCGAACTGTCCGCGGGCGTGGTGCTGCTGATCGCGCTGCTCGCACTTGCCGTGATCTGGGGCGTGGTGTTCGTCGAGCGCGGCCAGCGCCGCATCGCGGTGAACTATGCCAAGCGGCAGCAGGGTCGCCGGGTGTTTGCCGGCCAGGCCAGTCACCTGCCGCTGAAGATGAACATGTCGGGCGTGATCCCGCCGATCTTCGCATCGTCGATCATCCTGTTCCCGGCGACGCTGGGTACCTGGGTGGGCACGGCCGGCGAGGCGACTTGGCTGCAGACGGTTGCGGCGAGCCTGTCGCCGGGCCAGCCGGCGTACGCGATGCTGTATGCGGCGCTGATCATCTTCTTCTGCTTCTTCTACACGGCGCTGGTGTTCAACAGCCGTGACACGGCGGAGAACCTGAAGAAGTCCGGAGCGTTCATCCCTGGCATCCGCCCGGGCAAGCAGACGGCCGAGTACATCGACATGGTGCTCACCCGCCTGACGTTCTGGGGCGCGATGTACATCACGGCGGTGTGTCTGCTGCCGGAGATCCTGGTGATGACCGCGAGCGTTCCGTTCTATTTCGGCGGCACTTCGCTGCTCATCATCGTGGTGGTGGTCATGGACCTGATGGCGCAGCTGCAGGCACATCTGATGTCCCATCAGTACGAAGGCCTGCTGAAGAAGGCGAACCTGAAGGGATATGGCCGCGCCGGCCAGATCCGCTAGGACAGGCAGAAGGAATCCGCGGGGCCCGCGGAGTCGGAATTGAAAAAGGCTCCGCCGAGGCGGGGATTTTGAGGAAAGAGCGATGAAAGTCAGAGCTTCTATCAAGAAAATGTGCCGCAACTGCAAGATCGTTCGCCGGAATGGCGTCGTGCGCGTGATCTGCACCGATGCGCGGCACAAGCAGCGCCAGGGTTGATTGCGTTAAAGCACTGATTCTTGTTTGATTTTTGCAGGGCGATCGTATAAATTGGCGCGTTTCCGCGCGCGATCCGTGCAAGGGAGAAGGAAGTAAATGGCCCGTATAGCTGGCATCAATATTCCGGTTCACAAGCATACCGTCATCGCGTTGACCGCGATTTACGGTATCGGCCGCACTCGCGCAGCAGAAATCTGCGCCGCGGCTGGCGTCAAGCCGGAAACCAAGGTCAAGGACCTCACCGAAGCCGAGGTCGAAGCCTTGCGCGCGCAGGTCGCCAAGTTCACGGTCGAGGGCGATCTTCGCCGTGAAGTGTCGATGAACATCAAGCGCCTGATGGATCTCGGTTCCTACCGGGGCATCCGCCACCGCCGCGGCCTGCCGCTGCGTGGCCAGCGCACTCGCACCAATGCGCGCACCCGCAAGGGCCCGCGCCGCCCGGTCACCCGCTAAGTGTCCGGAAAACGGTTCAACTCGAAAATCTTTGGGTAACAGATAATGGCACAGCCTGGTTCGAAGCCTCGCAAGCGCGTGAAGAAGACGGTGGTCGACGGCATCGCCCACGTCCACGCGTCCTTCAACAACACGATCATCACGATCACGGATCGGCAGGGCAACACCCTGTCCTGGGCGACCTCCGGCGGCTCGGGCTTCCGCGGATCGCGCAAGTCCACGCCGTTCGCGGCCCAGGTTGCCGCCGAGCGCGCCGGCCAGGCGGCGCTGGAATACGGCCTCAAGAATCTCGAGGTTCGCGTCAAGGGTCCCGGCCCGGGTCGCGAATCCGCCGTCCGCGCTCTGAATGCGGTGGGTTACAAAATCACGAATATCGCCGACGTTACGCCGATTCCGCACAACGGCTGCCGTCCGCCGAAAAAGCGTCGCGTCTAAGGGGTACGCTAAATGGCTCGTTACATTGGTCCGAAGTGCAAGCTCTCCCGTCGTGAGGGCACCGACCTCTTCCTTAAGAGTGGAGTGCGTCCGCTCGAGTCGAAGAGCCGCCAGTCCGCGCCGGGTCAGCACGGTGCCCGTCGCACCCGTCTGTCCGACTACGGCCTGCAGCTGCGCGAGAAGCAGAAGCTGCGCCGCATGTATGGCGTGCTCGAGCGGCAGTTCCGCAACTATTACAAGAAGGCCACCGGCCTGAAGGGCTCGACCGGCGAGAACCTGCTCCAGCTGCTCGAGTGCCGCCTGGACAACGTCGTCTATCGCATGGGTTTTGCCGCGACGCGCGCCGAAGCCCGTCAGCTCGTCAGCCACAAGTCCATCATGGTCAATGGCGAACTGGTGAACATTCCGTCGTACCAGGTCAAGGCCGGCGACGTGATCGAGGTTCGCGAGAAGGCCAAGAAGCAGCTTCGCATCCAGAACGCGCTGGAGCTTTCCAAGCAGATGGGTCGCGTGGACTGGGTCGAGGTCGACGAGAAGGCGCTGAAGGGAACCTTCAAGAGCGTGCCGGAACGCGGCGATCTGCTGCCCGACATCAACGAAAATCTGGTTGTCGAGCTTTACTCGAAGTAATCACTGAGAGGGTACAGACTCCATGCAGGGTTCCGTCACAGAATTTCTCAAGCCACGGCTGGTCGATGTCGACGTCGCCAACGAGCGTCGCGCCAAGGTCGTGATCGAACCGCTGGAGCGCGGCTTCGGCCATACGCTGGGCAACGCCCTGCGCCGCATCCTCCTGTCCTCGATGCCGGGTTGCGCGGTCGTCGAGGCGGAGATCGAAGGCGTTCTTCACGAGTACACCACGCTGGAAGGCGTGCAGGAAGACGTCATTGACGTGTTGCTGAATCTCAAGCAGCTCGCGATCCGCATGCACCAGCGCGACGAAGCGGTGCTGACCCTTTCGAAGAAGGGTCCCGGCGTCGTCACCGCCGCCGACATCCAGACGGACCATGACGTGGAAATCGTCAACCCGGACCTGGTGATCGCGCACCTGAATGACAAGGGTTCGCTGGACATGAAGCTGCGCATCCGCAAGGGCCGCGGCTATGAGCCCGCGACGGCGCGCAATGAGGGCGAGGAAATCAACCGCCCGATCGGCCGCCTGCAGCTGGATGCCACCTTCAGCCCGGTGCGTCGCGTCAGCTACTCCGTGGAAAGCGCGCGTGTCGAGCAGCGTACCGACCTGGACAAGCTGGTCATCGACATCGAGACCAACGGCACGCTGGACCCGGAAGAGGCCATCCGCCGCGCCGCGACCATCCTGCGCGACCAGCTGTCCGTCTTCGTCGACCTGAAGGGCGACGAGGATGGCGAGGGCCGCGCCGAGGAAGCCCAGGTGGATCCGATCCTGCTGCGGCCGGTCGACGATCTCGAGCTGACCGTGCGTTCCGCAAACTGCCTGAAGGCCGAGAGCATCCACTACATCGGCGACCTCGTGCAGCGGACGGAAGTCGAGCTGCTGAAGACGCCGAACCTCGGCAAGAAATCGCTCACCGAGATCAAGGACGTGCTCGCGCAGCACGGCCTGACCCTCGGCATGAAACTGGAAAACTGGCCGCCGGCAAGCCTGCGCGGTCGCGATGACCGGTCCTGAGACCGGCCTTAACGACAGGATAAAGAGCCATGCGTCATCGTAATACTGGCCGTCAACTGAGCCGCAACAGCAGTCACCGCGCCGCCATGCTGCGCAACCTTGCTGTTTCCATTCTTCGCCACGAAGCCGTCAAGACGACCTTGCCGAAGGCCAAGGAAGTCCGCCGCGTGGTCGAGCCGCTGATCACCCTGGCGAAGGAAGATTCGGTTGCCAAGCGCCGTCTCGCTTTCGATCGCATCCGTGATCGCGAGATGGTCACCAAGCTCTTCAATGAACTCGGTCCTCATTACAAGGAACGCCAGGGCGGTTACCTGCGTATCCTGAAGGCCGGCTTCCGTGCCGGCGACAATGCGCCGATGGCCTACATCCAGCTGGTGGATCGTGAGCCGGCGGAAGGCGAGGAAGTGCAGGAAGCGGGCGAAAGCGCGGAATAAGCGCGGTTCGTTGACGAATGAAAAAGCCGGGCATCGCCCGGCTTTTTTTCGTCTTGCCTTTCATGTGGCCTGAAGAGGCCAGACCGCCGGAATGATGGAAAGGGCTGTCATGCCGAGCAGGATGTTCAGCGGCAGCCCGAAGCGGATGTAATCGGTGAAGCGATAGCCGCCAGGACCGTAAACCATGAGGTTGGTCTGGTAGCCGATCGGCGTGGCGAAGCTCGCCGAGGCCGCAAAGGTGATGGCGATGGCAAACGGCATGAAATCCAGCCCCATCGCGCCGGAGACCGAATACGCCAGCGGGAACATCAGCACGGCCGCTGCGTTGTTGGTGATCATCTCGGTCATGAGCACGGTGGTGAAGTACACCACCGCGAGCACGGCGAAAGGATGATGGCCGGTCACCGCGAGCATTGCGCCGGCGATGGCCTCGGCGGCGCCGGTGGCGAACATGGCTTCGCCAAGCGCGAACGCGGCGCCGATCACCACCAGCACTTCCATGTCGATCGAACGTCTCGCGTCCGAGCCCGTGCAGCAACGGGTCAGCACCATGAGGGCAGCGCCGGACAGCGCTGCCGTCAGCATGTCGAAAATCCCGAACGTCGCGGTGCCCACCACGCCGGCGAGGATAAGCCACGCCAGCCCGGCCTTCCTGTGCCGATATGTCGCCGCGCCATCCAGCGGCTTGAGCAGCAGGAAATCCCGGCTGTTGCGATGGCGCTCCGCGAAGCCGCGATCGGACTCCAGCAGCAGCATGTCGCCTGGCCGCAGCCGGATCGAGCCGATCTTCCTGTTGATGCGCCGGCCGTCACGGGCCACGGCGATGACCACGGCGTTGTACAGGTTGCGAAAGCGCGCTTCCTTGATGGTCTTGCCCACGATGCTCGCCGTCCTGGAGACCACGGCTTCGATGAGCGTGCGCTCGGCGCGTTCCTGTGACAGCTTGAACACCTGGCTGGTGGCCGGGACCAGTCCGTTGATCTTCTGCAGGTCGGCGATGGATTCCGTGACTCCCGCGAAGACCAGGTGATCGCCGCTGCGCAGGCGTTCCTCGGGATGGACGGCGGGCATGATGGCGCCATCCCTTTCGATTTCGATCAGGAACAGGCCCGGCAGCTGGCGCAGTCCGGCTTCCTCGATGGACTTGCCGACCAGCGGCCCATCGGCGACCTGCATTTCCACGGTGTATTCGCGCGGATCCTCGAACCGGGTCACGGCGGGAACGCGCTCGGGCAACAGGCGGCGCGTGAACACGAGCACGTAAGCAAGACCGATCGCTGCCGACGGGATACCCAGCCAGGCGAGCTCGAAGAAGGCGAAGCCGCGCTCGCCGGTTTCCAGCAGCATGCCGTTGACGACGAGGTTGGTACTGGTGCCGATCAGGGTGCAGGTTCCGCCGAGAATGGCGGCATAGGAAAGCGGAATCAGGAACTTCGACGCCGACATCCGGCACTTGCGGGTCCAGTCGAGCACGGCCGGGACGAAGGTGGCGACGATCGGGGTGTTGTTCATGAACGCGCTCATGAACATCACCGGCGCCATTACCCGCAGCTGTCCCACCGGAACGGAGCGGGTCCTGCCGAATGCGTGGCTCGCCAGCACCTGGATCGCGCCGGTCTGCTGCAAGCCGCAGGCGACGACATAAAGCGCGGCGATCGTGAGCAGCCCCGGGTTGGAAAAGCCGGCCACCGCATCATTCACGGGCAGGATGCCGAACACGAGCAGGAGGATCATCGCGCCGCCGAAGACCATGGATGCGGCCAGCCTGGTGAAGATCAGCAGCAGGAGGCAGCCCAGCGTCAGTGCCAGGGTCAGCAGTGCATCCACGTTCATTCCCTGTCTCCCCCTTTGCCATTCCCTGGCCGCCCCGGACTAGCGCCGCGCTGTCTTCCTCCCTGTGGTGGCGGAGTTCAGCATCGGCTTCAGGAAGCGGCCGGTGTATGACGCCTTGACCTTGCAGATGTCCTCGGGCGTTCCCGTGGCGATGACCGTGCCCCCGCCGTCACCGCCCTCCGGTCCCATGTCGATGATCCAGTCCGCGGTCTTGATCACGTCGAGGTTGTGCTCGATGACCACCACGGTGTTGCCGTGATCCCGCAGCCGGTGAAGCACGCCCAGCAGCTGCTCGATGTCATGGAAGTGCAACCCGGTCGTCGGCTCGTCCAGGATGTACAGCGTCTGCCCGGTATCGCGCTTGGAAAGTTCCCGCGCGAGCTTGACGCGCTGGGCCTCGCCGCCGGACAGCGTGGTCGCGTTCTGTCCCAGCCGGACGTACGACAGGCCGACATCCATCAGCGTCTGCAGCTTGCGAGCGATGACCGGCACCGCACTGAAGAATGCCAGCGCATCCTCCACGGTCATCTCCAGCACTTCATGGATATTCTTGCCCTTGTACCGGATATCCAGCGTTTCCCGGTTGTAGCGCCGGCCCTTGCAGACGTCGCAGGGCACGTAGATGTCCGGCAGGAAGTGCATTTCCACCTTGATCACGCCGTCGCCCTGGCAGGCCTCGCAGCGGCCGCCTTTCACGTTGAAGGAGAAGCGGCCGGGGTTGTAGCCGCGCGCGCGCGCTTCCGGGGTTTCCGCGAACAGTTCGCGAATGGGCGTGAACAGGCCGGTGTAGGTCGCCGGGTTGGAGCGCGGCGTGCGGCCGATGGGCGACTGGTCGATGTCGATGACCTTGTCGATGAGATCGAGGCCGCTGATGCCGTCGCAGGGCGCCGGCGCCTCGGAAGAGGCGTACAGCGTGCGCGCGGCGTAGCGGTAAAGCGTGTCATTGATGAGCGTGGACTTGCCGGAGCCGGAGACGCCGGTGACGCAGGTCATCAGCCCCAGCGGGATGGAGACATCCACGTTCTTCAGGTTGTTGCCGCGGGCGTTGCGAATGACGAGCTCGCGTCCCTTCTGCGGCGGGGTGCGCATTGCCGGCACCGCAATGCGCCGCTTGCCGGAAAGGTACTGGCCGGTCAGCGAGGCGCTGGCGCGCTCGATCTGCCTGGGCGTGCCCTTGGCCACCACCGTGCCGCCGTGCACGCCGGCACCCGGGCCCATGTCGATCACGTAGTCCGCCTGGCGGATGGCGTCCTCGTCGTGCTCGACGACGATCACCGTGTTGCCGAGATTGCGCAGGCGGATCAGCGTATCGAGCAGGCGCTGGTTGTCGCGCTGGTGCAGGCCGATGGAAGGCTCGTCGAGGATGTACATCACGCCGACCAGGCCGGAACCGATCTGGCTGGCAAGGCGGATGCGCTGCGCCTCGCCGCCGGACAGCGTCTCTGCGCTGCGATCCAGCGTGAGGTAATCGAGTCCGACATCGACCAGGAAGGTCAGGCGATCGGAAATCTCCTTGACGATCTTCCTTGCGATCTCGCCGCGGCGGCCCGGCAGCTTCAGCTTGTCGAAGAACTCCTTGCTGCGACCCACCGGGGTGGCGGCGATCTGCGGCAGGCTCTTGTCGGCGATGAACACATGCCGTGCAGGACGGTTGAGGCGCGTGCCTTCGCACTCGGGGCAGGGTTGCTGGCTGAGGTATTTCGCCAGCTCCTCGCGCACCATCTGCGATTCGGTCTCGCGGTAGCGCCGCTCCATGTTCGGCAGGATGCCCTCGAAGCGATGCTCGCGCACCGTGCTGCCGCGCTCGCTCTCGTAGCGGAACTTGATCTTCCTGTCGCCGGAGCCGAACAGGACCGCGTGCCGCACCTTCTCAGGCAGCTCCTCGAAGGGCGTCTCGACGTCGAACCTGTAGGCCTCGGCCAGCGACCGGATCATCTGGAAGTAATAGGCGTTGCGGCGGTCCCAGCCGCGCACCGCGCCGCCGGCCAGCGACAGGTGCGGATTGGTGACCACGCGCTCCGGATCAAAGAACTGCTTCACGCCCAGGCCATCGCAGCTCGGGCAGGCGCCCACCGGGTTGTTGAACGAGAACAGCCGAGGCTCGAGTTCCGGCAGCGAGTAGCCGCACACCGGGCAGGCGAACTTCGACGAGAACACCATTTCCTCGCCATCGCCTTCCATCGGCGCGACCCTGGCGGTGCCGTCGGCCAGCGCCAGTGCGGTCTCGAAGGATTCCGCCAGGCGCTGCGCGATGTCGGCGCGCACCTTGAAGCGATCCACCACCACCTCGATGGTGTGCTTGCGGCGCAGGTCCAGCGCCGGCGGCTGGTCGAGGTCGATCACCTTGCCGTTCACCCGCGCGCGGATGAAGCCCTGTGCGCGCAGCTCCTGGAACAGCTGCACGTGCTCGCCCTTGCGATTCGCGATCACCGGCGCGAGCAGCATGAGCCTGGTTTCCGGCGGCTGCGCGAGCACCTGGTCGACCATCTGCGAGACTGCCTGCGCTTCCAGCGTGGTGCCATGCTCGGGACAGCGCGGCGTGCCGGCGCGCGCGTACAGCAGGCGGAGATAGTCATAGATCTCCGTGACCGTGCCGACGGTGGAGCGCGGGTTGTGCGAGGTCGACTTCTGCTCGATCGAGATCGCCGGCGACAGGCCCTGGATGTCATCGACGTCCGGCTTTTCCATCATCGACAGGAACTGCCGCGCGTACGAGGACAGCGACTCGACGTAGCGGCGCTGCCCCTCGGCGTAGATGGTGTCGAAGGCCAGCGACGATTTCCCCGAGCCCGAAAGCCCGGTGATCACGATGATCTTGTCGCGTGGCAGGTCGAGATCGATGTTGCGCAGGTTGTGCGTGCGCGCGCCGCGGATGGAGATGTTTTCCATTCGAGTGGGGTTTCTGAAGGAATCGGACGGAACCTGCTACTATACGCGGCCTTATGGCTCAGCCGCAAAGCAGTGCCACGCGTCAAATCGGCGCCCCGCGTGACACCTACTGGAAGCCGGTTATCTCGCTTGCGGGCCTGCTCGGGCTGCGCATGCTCGGCCTGTTCATGGTGCTGCCGGTGCTGGCATTGCATGTCGGCGAGATGCCCGGCGCCACGCCACTGGCCGCCGGGCTTGCGCTCGGCATCTACGGCCTTACCCAGGGCCTGCTGCAGCTGCCCTTCGGGCGCTGGTCGGACGGGCTGGGACGCCGCCCCGTCATCTTCATTGGTCTTGTCATCTTCGCCGCTGGCAGCGCGCTCGCCGCCGTCGCGACCACGCCCTGGCTGCTGATCCTCGGCCGCGCCCTGCAAGGCGCCGGCGCCATCTCCGCCGCGACCATGGCGCTGGTCAGCGACATCGTGCCGCTGGCGCGCCGCACCCGCGCCATGGCGGTGATCGGCATCGCCATCGGCGGCGCCTTCATGCTCGCCTTCGCGGCAGGACCGATGCTCGCCGCCTGGATGGGTGTACCCGGGCTTTTCTGGCTATCCTGCGCCTTTGCGGTGCTCGGCATGCTGCTGCTCGTTGCCATGCCCCCGCCGCCCGCCATGGTCACCGGCAATCCGCCGCCGCTTCGCGAGGTGTTCCCGCGGGTCCGCCGGCAGGCTGCGGGGGTGTTCCTCCTGCACGCGATGATGACCGCCACCTTTCTCGCGGTGCCGCCCATGCTGGCCGACACCTTCGCCCTGCCGCAGTCCTCGCACGGCTGGGTGTACCTGCCGGTCATGGCGGCCTCGCTGCTGTTGCTTGCGCCGCTGGTGCTGCTGCACGAGCGGCGCTCGATGCGGCTGGCCATGCATGCCGCGGTCGCGGCCTTGCTGCTCGGCCAGGCGGCACTGCTGTTCGCCGGCAGCCTGACCATGCTGTGTGGGGCGCTCTGGCTGTTCTTCGGTGGCTTCAATTTCATGGAGGCGCGCCTGCCCGCAAGCGTCAGCGAGAGCATCAGTGCCGAGGCGCGCGGCGCCGGCATGGGCATTTATGCGACGGCGCAGTTTCTCGGCGCCTTTGCCGGCGGCGTCATCGGTGGCGCGCTTGCATCCGCCTGGGGCATCCAGGGCGTGCTGGCAGGCAACGTGCTGCTCGCCGCGGCGTGGTGGCTGATGCTTTCCCTCACCGGGTCTTTACCCGGTTCAGGGAAACAGGAGGTCCACATAGAGTAGGGCGAGTCATTCCCCCACGTGGAGATCCAGGGATGTTGTCGCACTACGGCACAGTATTTACTGCAGGAAACAGGGAGAGCGCGGGAGTGGCACTGGAAAAGATCTTCAAGGCCTATGACATTCGCGGCCGCGTGCCGGAAGAGCTGGACGAAGCGACGGCCTTCCGCATCGGCTGGGCATTCACCACCTATCTTGGCGCGCAGCGCATCGTCGTCGGCGGTGACGTGCGTGACAGCTCGCCGCGCCTGCTGCGCGCCGCGGCGCTCGGCATGGAAGCGGCAGGCGCGAAGGTCTCCAGCATCGGCCTGTGCGGCACCGAGGAGATCTACTTCGCCACCTTCCACTATGAATTCGACGGCGGAATGATGATCACCGCCAGCCACAATCCCATCGGCTGGAATGGCATGAAGCTGGTCGGCGACAACGCCCGCCCCCTGAGCGGCGACGAGGGCCTCGCCGAGGTGCGCGCGCTGTGCGCGCAGGCGCCCCAGCCGGATTTCACCCGCGAGCCTTCGCTGGTCGCGCTCTCGCACCGCGAGGCGCTGGTGCAGCACCTGCTGGGTTACGTCGATATCGACAAGCTGAAGCCGCTGAAGCTGGTGGCGAATCCCGGCAACGGCGCCGCCGGCCCGCTGATGGATGCGCTCAGTGCCCGGCTGCCGTTCGAGATCGTGCGGGTCAACTACGCGCCGGATGCGAGCTTCCCCAACGGCATCCCGAACCCGCTGCTGCCGGAGAACCGCGCCGCCACCGCCGAGGCCGTGCGCGCTTCCGGCGCGGACTTCGGTATCGCCTGGGACGGGGACTTCGACCGCTGCTTCCTGTTCGACGAGCGCGGCGAGTTCATCGAGGGCTACTACATGGTCGGCCTGCTGGCGGAGGCCATGCTGAAGCAGCATCCGGGCTCGAAGATCGTCTGCGAGCCGCGGCTCACCTGGAACACCATCGAGATGGTCGAGCGCGCCGGTGGCGAATGCGTGCAGACCAAGGCGGGGCATGCGTTCATCAAGGCGACCATGCGCAGCGCCAACGCCGTCTACGGCGGCGAGATGAGCGCGCATCACTACTTCCGCGACTTCGCCTACTGCGACAGCGGCATGGTTCCCTGGCTGCTGATCGCCGGGCTGGTGTCGGAAAGCGGCAAGCCGCTGTCGGCGCTGGTTGCCGAGCGCATCGCCGCCTATCCCTGCAGTGGCGAGATCAACCGCACCGTGAAGGACGCCGACCGCATCATCGCCGCCACCGAGGCGCACTACGCAGCCGACGCAAAAAGCGTCAGCCACCTCGACGGCCTCAGCATGGAATTCGATGGCTGGCGCTTCAACCTGCGCAAGTCCAACACCGAGCCCTTGCTGCGCCTTAACGTGGAAAGCCGCGGCAACCGCGAGCTGGTCGAGGCGCGCGTGCGCGACCTGCTGGCGCTGATCGAGGAGGCGGACGCGTAGCCATGGGCGCTACACTGGCACAGCGCTTCCGTCCGCTCGTCCCGGTCATCCTGGCGGGCGGCCGGGGCGAGCGCCTGTGGCCGGTGTCGCGCGAATCCCGCCCCAAGCCCTTCCTGCGGATTGCCGGCGAGCGCTCGCTGCTGCAGCAGACCGTGCTGCGCGCCGCGGCGCTCATGCCGGACGCCATCGTCATCGCCACCCACGAGGAATGCTGCTTCCAGGTCTTCGAGGAGCTCGAAGAGATCGCCCCGCAGCTGGATGGCGCTTTCCTGCACATCCTGCTGGAGCCCGAGACCCGCGACACCGCCCCCGCGGTCTGCGCCGCCGCCCTGTACGTTGCGCGCAGCTTTGGGAAACAGGCCGAGCTGCTGGTGCTGCCCTCGGACCAGCTGATCGACGAACAGGCGAAGTTCGCCGCCTGCATCGCGCGCGCCCGCGAAGCCGCGGCCGCGGAGCGCATCGCCGTGCTGGGCACGCCCGCATCCACGCCGCAGACCGGGTTTGGCTACATCGCCCGGGAGAGCGACGGACGGGATGCCGGCAGCTTCGTCGAGAAGCCGGACCGCCGGCTGGCGGAGCATTTCGTCGCCTCGGGCCGCTACGACTGGCATACCGGCATCTGCCTTGCCACCGCCGAGGTGCTGGAGGCCGCCTTCGCGCAGCACGCGCCGGACATCCTCGCCGCCACCCGTTCGGCCCTCATTCGCGGCCGGCGGCTGGCGGGGCACGCGCAGGTCTTCAGGATGGACCGCGAGGCCTGGGCTGCGTTGCCGGAAATCTCCCTGGATTACGCGCTGCTCGAAAAGGCCACGGGGCTCGCCGCCGTGCGCGCCGACTTCGCCTGGCAGGACATCGGCACCTGGACCTCGCTCTCGGCGCTGGCGGCGGCGGATTCGGCCGGCAACCAGGTCGAGGGCAAGGCGGTGTTCGTCAACGCCCGCAACAACTACGTGCAGTCCGACGGCAGGCTGGTGGCGGCCGTCGGCGTGCAGAACCTGGTGATCGTCGATACCCCGGACGCCCTGCTGGTCGGCTCGCAGGATGCGGCCGCCGACGTCGGCCGCATCGCCGAGCAGCTGCGCCGCCGCCGGGAGGAGGCGGGCTTCCAGCACCGCACCGTGCACCGGCCCTGGGGCACCTTCACCGTGCTGTGCGAGGACGAGCACTGCAAGATCAAGCGCCTGCGGGTCAAGCCAGGCGCGGCGCTGTCCCTGCAGCTGCACCGCCACCGCGGTGAACACTGGGTGGTGGTCGAGGGCGAAGCCGAGGTCATCAACGGCGACGCCACCTTCCGCCTCAAGCGCCACCAGTCCACCTACATCCCCCCCGGATGTCGTCACCGCATCGCCAACCCCGGCACGCGGGACGTCGTCATCATCGAGACCCAGACCGGCGACTACCTTGGCGAGGACGACATCGTCCGCCTCGAGGACCGCTACGGGCGCACCCAGCACTGAACGCCGGGATGCAGCAGGCGGCGAAGCTGCGTAGAATGAGCTGCCTGTTGCCCGGATCACGCAGCCCGGGCGAATCCGCTTCTCAAGGAGAATTCCAATGGCTCGGGGAATCAACAAAGTCATCCTGGTCGGCAACCTGGGCGCCGATCCCGAAGTGCGCTACTCCGCCAACGGCACTGCCGTCACCAAGATCCGTGTCGCCACCTCCGAACAGTGGAAGGACAAGCAGACCGGCGAGATGCAGGAGCGCACCGAATGGCACCGCATCACCTTCTTCGGCCGCCTCGCCGAGATTGCCGGCGAGTACCTGAAGAAGGGCTCGCAGGTCTACATCGAGGGCAAGCTGCAGACCTCCACCTATGAAAAGGAAGGCCAGACCCACTACAGCACCGACATCATCGCCAACGAGATGCAGATGCTCGGCAGCCGTGGCGGCAGCGGCGGTGGCGACTTCGGTGGCGGCGGCAACTTCGGCGGCGGCAGCCGCCCGAGCAACCAGGGCCAGAGCCAGCAGAAGGCCGACATCGACTTCGACGATGACATCCCGTTCTGAGGATCGCGATTTCCCGCTTCAGAAAACCCGCCGCAAGGCGGGTTTTTTTCTGTCTTGCGCGCGGGAAGGTGCTGCTTGAGAACCTGTTGCGGCGCCTCAAGGCAGGTGGGGCCGCGAGGGAATTCTTGCCCCTTCGGTTCCCGTTTCGCGTATCATCCCATATTCATTCATGCATGAATATTTAACCCGGTCCGGTGAGATGCCCCGCCTGCGGAATGCCCTTGTCCTGACTCTCGTTGCACTCGCCGGCGCGGCTTCGGCCAGCGAGCAGGCGGCACTGGAACCCTACGTGGTGACCGCCACGCGACAGCCGGTGGATCCGTTGCTGGTTCCCACGGCGGTGGACGTGATTTCGGCGCGCGAGCTGCATCGCGCCCAGCCGGCCATTCATCTGTCCGAGTCGCTGTACCGCATTCCCGGCGTGGTGGCGCGCGACCGCTGGAACTATGCGCAGGACCTGCAGATTTCCATCCGCGGCTTCGGTGCGCGTTCCGCCTTCGGCGTGCGCGGCGTGCAGCTGTTCACCGACGGCATTCCCGCGACCATGCCGGACGGGCAGGGGCAGGTGTCGCATTTCATGCTGGAATCCGCCAGCCGCATCGAGGTGTTGCGGGGGCCGTTTTCGGCGCTGTACGGCAATGCCTCGGGCGGGGTGATCGAGGTGTTCACCATGGACGCGCCCGCCGTGCCTTCACTGCGCGCGGGTTACGTTGCCGGTGACGACGGGCTGGGCCGCGCGGCGCTGTCCTTTCACACGCCCTGGCAGGACGGCAGTTTTCTTTTCGATGTCACGGACGTCGACTTCGACGGCTTCCGCGACCACAGTGCCGCCGCCCGTCGCAACGCCCAGGCATTGCTGAAGGGCGATCTCGGCGAGCACACCCGCTACACACTGCTCGGCAACTGGCTGGATCTCGACGCGCTCGACCCGCAAGGGATCACCCGCGAGCAGTGGCATGACGACCCGCGCCAGGCAAGCGCGAACGCGCTGCTGTTCGATACCCGCAAGACGGTCGAGCAGCAGCAGTTGGGCGCACGCATCGAGCACGAGCTCTCGGCGGCGCAGGCCCTGGAGTTCACGGCCTACAGCGGTGATCGCCGCACCCGCCAGGTGCTGGGCGTGCCGGTGTTCGTGCAGCAGCAGAATGCCCTGCATGGCGGTGGTGCCATCGATCTCGACCGCGACTACTACGGCATGGACGCGCGCTGGCGGTGGACCACGCAGTGGTTGGCGCATGCGTTCTCGCTGATCGCCGGCATGGAATATGAAGTCGCGGATGAACGCCGCCGCGGCTTCGAGAACTTCCGCGGCGAGGTCACGGGCGTGTTCGGCGCGCTGCGCCGCGACGAGGACAACCGCGTCCGCAACCATGACATCTACGTGCAGGCGGGCATCGAGCTTGCGCCGCGCTGGCACGCGCACGTCGGCGCGCGTTACAGCCGGGTGCGCTTCACGTCGGATGATCATTTCATCGACGCGGTGAATCCCGACGACAGCGGCACGCGCGAGTTTTCCCGCACCTCGCCGGTCGCGGGCCTGCTGTTTCGCCTCAGTGATGCCACGAGCCTTTACGCGAACGCGGGCGCCGGCTTCGAGACGCCGACGTTTGCGGAACTCGCCTATCGTGATGACGGCGCCAGCGGGCTGAACACCGCACTGGCGCCCGCGGTGAGCCGCAACGTCGAGCTTGGCCTGCGCGCGCGCCGCGCAGGTATGAAGCATTCCTTCGCGGTCTTCGAAAGCCGCACCGAGGACGAGCTTGTCGTCGCCGCCAACGAGGGCGGGCGCAGCGTGTATGCGAATGCAGGCAGGACGCGCCGCCGCGGCGTTGAGTACTCCGCCGCCGTGCCGCTGGGCGAGACGCTGCATTTCGCGCTCGCCGCCACCTGGCTGGACGCGAAATACCTCGAAGGCTTCGGTCCGGGTGAGCGCCACATCCCGGGACTGGCGCGGCGCAGCGCCTGGGCGGAAATCGAGTGGACGCCGGCGCGCGATCTCGCGTTCGCGCTTGAGGGGCGCTACGTCGACCGCATCTACGTCAACGACGCCAACACCGAGGCCGCGCCTTCGCACGCGCGCTTCGATCTGTCCGCCGAGCGATTGTTCGAGTTCGGGGGACTGGAATGGCGCGCTTTCGCCCGCATCAACAACCTGCTGGACCGCGAGCATGTCGATTCGGTGATCGTCAACGAGGGCAGCGGCCGCTATTACGAGCCTGCCCCGGGGCGGCACTGGCTCGCGGGCCTTTCAGCAACCAGGCGCTTCGACTGACGCACGCGGAGCACGCGCGGCAGCCGGAGAAGTTTTTAACGGAAGGGACGGGGAGAACCACAGACAGACATAGAGATTGGTAATGAAAAACATCCTCCCCCTGGTGATCCTCCTTGCCGGCCTTTCCGGCGCCGCTGGCGCCAGCCCGGAAATCAACACCGGCGTTGCCACCACCATCAACAACTTCAACGAGCTGACGTTCTCGCACGTTGCCGTGCAGCTGCCGATCGCCCCCGACCCGTACCGCGAATGGTGGCGGCCGGATACCTGGAGCGTGGGCTACGGGCGGCTCAGCCGCGACGGCAACGCCTCCAACATGCTGATGCTCGGGCCGCTGTGGCGCTTCGATTTCCTGGAGACCGTCTGCAACTGCTTCCTCGATGCGGGAGTTTCCCTCACGCACCTGTTCGAACCGGATTTCTACAACGAGAAGCGCGATCGCTGGGAAAGCTTCGGCAGCCACACGCAGTTCACCACCCGGCTCGGTTTCGGCTGGTACCTGGACCGGCAGCGGCAGTGGGCGATGTCCTGGAATTTCAGCCACATTTCCAACGGCGGGCTGTCGGAGGTGAACCCGGGCGCGGATTTCGTCGGGATGGAGCTGCAGTTCCGCTACTGAGCGCGGCGCAGCTGCGGCGAGTGCGCGATCAGCTCCAGGGTGGCGTCGATGAAACGCTCGCCCTGGGTGGCGAAGTCGAAGGCCTCGGGCCGCAGCAGCCAGTCGTGCAGCAGGCCGATCAGGGCCGCGTGCAGGAAGTGCGCGGCCACGCGGGTGTCGATGTCAGGAGCGAGCTGCCCGGCCTCGACCGCCTGCTGCAGCAGCCGGTGAACCCGGTCGATGCCGCGGCCGTGGCCTTCCAGCATCCGGTCGCGGATCTCGCCGCTCTCGTCCACCAGCTCGCAGCGATGGAACAGGATCTCGAAGATGAGCTGCCACTGCCGGTTGCGGACGATCTCGCGGTACAGCGCCAGCCAGCGCGAGCGCAGCTCGCCGAGCGGGTCGGTGCACGGCCCCAGGCCGCCCTCGCAGAGCGAATCGGCGGGCAGGTCGATGCGTGCGGCCATGGCGGAAAGCAGGTCGGCCTTGTTGCGGAAGTGGCCGTAGACGGCGCCGCGGGTGACGCCGGCGAGCTCGGCGATGTCGGTCAGCGAGGGGCGGGCCACGCCGCGCTCGTGGAAGACGGTGATCGCCGCGTCCAGGATGCGCTCACGCGTTTCCCGGGCTTCCTCTTTTCTACGCCTGGCCATTGCCGCGCCTGTCTCCTGTCTCTCGTCAAAAAATCATGCAATGCAGGAACTTCCGTTTTTCCTGTCGGTCGGATGGTAGTCGATATTCATACGTGAATGAATATTGATATTCATGCATGAATGAATATAGGATGCGCGCCATTGTTTTCCCGGCGTTCAGTCTTCATTTCGCTTCCACAACATTTGCAAAGGAATGCCCGCATCGGCGGGGTTCAAGAGGTCCTTCCCGTGAAAAGAACCAGTTTCCTCGTTCCCGGCGTGGTCATTGCCTCGATGCTGCTTGCCGCCTGCGGCGACCAGGGAGGGCAGGGGCAGCCGCAGATGCCGCCGCCGGAGGTCACCACGGTGACGCTCGTGCCCGAGCGCGTCACGCTGACCCGCGAACTGCCGGGCCGCACCAATGCCTTCCTCGTCGCCGAAGTGCGCCCGCAGGTGAACGGCATCATCGAGAAGCGCCTGTTCACGGAAGGCGGCATGGTCGAGGCCGGCCAGCCGCTCTACCAGCTGGAGGACGCCACCTATCGCGCCGACTACAACAGCGCGAAGGCGTCGTTGCAGCGCGCCGAGGCGGCCCTGCAGATTGCGAAGCTGAACGCGGAGCGATCCTCGGAGCTGGTGGACACCGGCGCCGTCAGCCGCCAGCAGCATGACCAGGCCATGAGCACGCTGGCCCAGGCGGAGGCGGAAGTCGCCGTCGCCCGCGCCGCGGTGGAACGCGCCCGCGTCATGCTGGGCTACGCCAAGATCACCTCGCCGATCTCCGGCCGCATCGGCCGCTCGACCGTCACGCCGGGCGCGCTGGTGACCGCCAACCAGCCGCAGGCGCTGGCCACCGTGCAGCAGCTGGACCCGATCTATGTCGACCTCACCCAGTCGGCCAGCGAGCTGCTGGAACTGCGCCGCGCCGTGCAGGCCGGCACTGTCGAGGAAGCCGAGCTGCCCGTCACCATCATCCTTGAAGGCGGTGCGCGCTTCCCGCACGAGGGCAAGCTGGCGTTCTCCGAGGTCAGCGTCGATCCGTCCACCGGCAGCTACCTGCTGCGCGTGGTGGTGCCGAATCCCGATCACATCCTGATGCCCGGCATGTACGTACGTGCCGTGGTCGGCCGCGGCGTACGCGAGAACGCCATCCTCGCCCCGCAGCAGGCCATCCTGCGCGACGCCAAGGGCAACACCTCGGCCCTGGTCGTCAACGGCGACAACGTCGTGGAAGCGCGGCAGGTGCGCGTCAGCCGCGCCATCGGCAACCGCTGGCTGGTGGAAGAGGGCCTCAACGCCGGCGAGCGCGTGATCGTTGCCGGCGTGCAGAAGGTGCAGCCGGGCATGCCGGTGAACCCCGTGGATGCCGCGGCGGCCGGCAAGGAACAGCAGCAGCCCGCCAACACGCAGCAGCAGGCAGGGGAATAATTCATGGCACGGTTCTTCATTGATCGCCCCGTCTTCGCGTGGGTGATCGCCATCGTCATCATGCTCGCGGGCGGGCTGGCCATCACCCAGCTCGCCGTGGAGCGCTATCCGACGATCGCGCCGCCCTCGGTGACCGTCAACGCCAACTACCCGGGCGCCTCCGCCAAGGTGGTGGAAGACACGGTCACGCAGATCATCGAGCAGAACATGAAGGGCCTGGACGGCCTCATCTACATGAGCTCGACCAGCGAATCCACGGGCCGCGCCTCGGTGACCCTGACCTTCGAGTCCGGCACCGATCCCGACATCGCCCAGGTGCAGGTGCAGAACAAGCTCCAGCTCGCCATGCCGCTGCTGCCGCAGGAAGTGCAGCGCCAGGGCGTGACCGTCAACAAGGCGACGTCCGGCTTCCTCATGGTGATCGGCTTCGTTTCCGAAGACGGTTCCATGGACAAGTACGACATCTCGGACTACGTCTCCGCGAACATCGTCGATCCCATCAGCCGAGTGCCCGGCGTGGGCAACGTGCAGGTGTTCGGCGCGCAGTACGCGATGCGCATCTGGCTGGACCCCAACAAGCTCGAGACCTACGCGCTCTCGCCGGCCGACATCATCGCCGCGGTGAACGCGCAGAACGCGCAGGTGACCCTCGGCGCGCTCGGCGGCGCGCCGGCGGTGGAAGGCCAGCAGCTCAACGCCACCATCACCGCGCAGAGCCGCCTGCAGACGCCGGAGCAGTTCCGCGACATCGTGCTGCGCGCCAACCCGGACGGCTCGGTGCTGAAGCTGGGTGACGTGGCGCGCGTCGAGATCGGCGCGGAAGTGTACGAGTACGAAACCCGCTACAACCGCCAGGCGGCGAGCGGCATGGCCGTGTCCATGACCGCCGGCGCGAACGCGCTGGATACCTCGGCCGCGGTGCGCGAACGGCTGGCCGAACTGCAGGAGTTCTTCCCGCCCGGGCTGAAGGCGGTGGTGCCGTTCGACACCACGCCGTTCGTGCGCGTGTCCATCGAGGGCGTGATCCACACCCTCATCGAGGCCATCATCCTGGTGTTCCTGGTGATGTACCTCTTCCTGCAGAACCTGCGCGCGACGCTGATTCCGACCATCGCCATCCCGGTGGTGCTGCTCGGCACCTTCGCCGTGCTTGCCGCGCTCGGCTTCTCCATCAACATGCTCACCATGTTCGCCATGGTGCTGGCCATCGGCCTTCTGGTGGACGACGCCATCGTCGTGGTCGAGAACGTCGAGCGCGTGATGAGCGAGGAGGGCCTGCCGCCGCGCGAGGCGACGCGCAAGTCCATGGACCAGATCACCGGCGCGCTGATCGGCATCGGTCTCGTGCTGTCGGCGGTGTTCGTGCCGATGGCTTTTCTCGGCGGCTCCACCGGCGTCATCTACCAGCAGTTCTCGGCCACCATCGTCTCGGCCATGGCGCTGTCGGTGGTCGTTGCCATCGTGCTGACGCCGGCGCTGTGCGCGACCATGCTCAAGCCCATCGCCAAGGGCGAGCACATGGGCAGCCAGCGCGGCTTCTTCGGCTGGTTCAATCGCACCTTCGATGCCGGCAGCGAGCGTTATCGGCGCGGCGTGCGCGGCATCCTCGCCCGCAAGGGCCGGGTGATGCTGATCTATGCGCTGCTGATCGGGGTGATGGCGGTGCTGTTCATCCGCCTGCCGAGCTCCTTCCTGCCGGACGAGGACCAGGGCGTGCTGATGGCGCTGGTGCAGGCGCCGGTGGGCGCGACCCAGCAGCGCACGCTGCAGTCCATCTACCAGCTCGAGGACTATTTCCTCGAGCACGAGCAGGAAGCCGTGCAGGCGGTGTTCTCCATCCAGGGCTTCAGCTTCGCGGGCAGCGGCCAGAACACCGGCATGGCCTTCATCAACCTGAAGGACTGGTCGGAGCGCGATGACCCGTCGCTGAGCGCGGCGGCCGTCGGCATGCGCGCCATGGGCGGGCTCAGCCAGATCAAGGATGCGATCGCCTACGCGTTCTCGCCGCCTGCCATCCCCGAGCTTGGCATTGCCGGCGGTTACGCCTTCTACCTGCAGGACAACGCCGGTCACGGCCCCGAGGCGCTGACCGAGGCGCGCAACCAGCTGCTCGGCATGGCGGCACAGAGCCCGCTGCTGCAGAACGTGCGTCCCAACACGCAGGAGAACCGGCCGCAGTTCCGCGTCGACATCGACGTGGAAAGGGCGGCGGCGCTGGGCCTGTCGATCGCCGAGATCAACAACACGTTGAGCATTGCCTGGGGCGGCCGCTACATCGACGACTTCATCGACCGCGGCCGCGTCAAGCGTGTCTATATGCAGGGCGAGGCCGAGTACCGCATGCTGCCGGAGGACTTCAACCGCTGGTCGGTGCGCAACAACGAGGGCGAGATGGTACCGTTCTCTGCCTTCGCCAGCTACACCTGGGATTACGGCTCGCCGCGCCTGCAGCGCTACAACGGCGTGCCGGCGGTGGAGATCAACGGCGAGGCCGCGCCCGGCGTGTCCACCGGCGAGGCCATGGCGGAGATCGAGCGGCTGGCGGCGCAGCTGCCGCCGGGTTTCGGCATCGACTGGACCGGCGTGTCCTACCAGGAACGCGCCGCCGGCACGCAGACGCCGCTGCTGTACACGCTGTCGCTTCTCATCGTGTTCCTGTGTCTTGCGGCGCTGTACGAAAGCTGGACGGTGCCAACCGCGGTCATCATGGTGGCGCCGCTCGGCATTCTCGGCGCGCTCATGGCCAACGGCCTGCGCGGCATGGAACGTGACGTCTACTTCCAGGTGGCCATGCTCACCACCGTGGGCCTGACCTCGAAGAACGCGATCCTGATCGTGGAGTTCGCCAAGCAGTACCTGGAGGACGGCAAGGGGCTGATCGAGGCGACCATGAGCGCGGTTCGCGACCGCCTGCGGCCGATTCTCATGACTTCGCTGGCCTTCGGTCTCGGCGTCACGCCGCTGGCGCTCGCCAGCGGCGCGGGCTCCGGCGCGCAGCAGGCCATCGGCACCGGCGTGCTGGGCGGCATGATCGTCGGCACGCTGCTCGGCCTGTTCTTCATCCCGCTGTTCTTCGTGGTGGTGCAGCTCGTCTTCGGCGACCG
>JAJUFS010000084.1 GCA_029263725.1 Gammaproteobacteria bacterium
GCGCGTGATCGTCGGCCTGTCCGGCGGCGTGGATTCCGCCGTTGCCGCGCTGCTGCTCGTCGAACAGGGCCATGACGTGCATGCGTTGTTCATGGACAACTGGGAAGACGACGAGGACGAGAACTACTGCAGCGCCGCCGAGGATTTCCAGGACGCGCGCCAGGTCGCCGAGACGCTGGGCATTCCCATCACCAAGGTGAACTTCGCGCGCGAGTACCGCGACCGGGTGTTCAGCTATTTCCTGCGCGAGTACGAGGCCGGCCGCACGCCGAACCCGGACGTGCTGTGCAATTCCGAGATCAAGTTCAAGGCCTTTCTCGATTACGCCACCCGCCTTGGCGCGGACTTCATCGCCACCGGCCATTACGCGCGCGTCCGTCACGGTGAGCGCACCGAGCTGCTGAAGGGCCTGGACGCCAGCAAGGACCAGAGCTACTTCCTGCACGCGGTGCCGGCGAAGGCGCTCGCCACCACGCTGTTCCCGCTCGGCGAGATGCAGAAGTCGCAGGTGCGCGAGATTGCCGAGCGCGCCGGGTTCGCGAACTACGCGAAGAAGGATTCCACCGGCATCTGCTTCATCGGCGAACGCCCCTTCCGCGAGTTCCTGCAGAAATACCTGCCGACCAGGCCGGGCCGCATGGTCACGCCCGAAGGCGAGATCGTCGGCGAGCACATCGGCCTCACCTATTACACGCTGGGCCAGCGCAAGGGGCTTGAGATCGGCGGCGTCAGGGGCGGCAGCGAAGCGCCATGGTATGTCGTCGGCAAGCGCATGGACGCGAACGAACTCATCGTCGCCCAGGGCCATGATCATCCGCTGCTGTTCTCCTCCGCGCTCACTGCCGTGGAAACCGCGTGGATCAACGAACCGCCGCCTGAGGACCGGCCGCTCGCTGCCAAGGTGCGCTATCGCCAGGCCGACCAGGCCTGCCGGGTCAGCCATCGCGATGACGGCAAGGTCGATGTGCGCTTTGAGACGCCGCAGCGCGCGGTCACGCCCGGCCAGTACGTGGTGATCTATGACGGCGAGGTCTGTCTCGGCGGCGGCATCATCGAAAGCGCCACCCCGGCCGCGCTTTAACCCTGCAAGGTTTCGGGCGACAATCCGCACATGACTTATTCCCTCGAAGACAGAGTGCTCGCGCTCGCCGGCCTGGTGCAGGCCGTGTGGCTCACCGACCGCGTTGCCTACCTCGGCGACGCCGACGAGGCGGCGGTCGATGCCTCGCTGGGCTCGCTGTTCACCTTCGACGCACCGAACGTGCCCGCCGTGTTCGGCGGCCGCGGCGGCGTGCGTCGCGGCCTGGAAATTCTCTGCCGGGTGCTGGACAACCGCGGCAAGCCCGAGGATCTGCGCCTCACCCGCTACCTGGTTGCGCTCGCCGGCCACGCGCAGCGTTCGATGCGCCAGCCCGACCTCATGGACGCCGTGCGCCGCGGCCTGGAGCGCGCCGAGCAGCAGAAGCGGCATTTCGAGGACTGGGACGCGAACGTGGTCGCCACGCTGGCGGACGTCTACGTGCGCACCATCGGCACGCTGGAGCCGCGCATCATGATCAGCGGCGAGCCTGCCCGGCTGCAGAACCCGCGCAACGTGGACAGCATCCGCGCCCTGCTGCTGGCCGGCCTGCGTGCGGCGGTGCTCTGGCAGCAGACCGGCGGGCGCAAGTGGCAGCTGGTGTTCTCGCGCCGCAAGCTGCGCGAGGCCGCGGAGCGCCTGCTCGCCTGAGCGTTCGTCCATGCTTCCTTGGGACCATAGAGGCCGCCGCCACACTCCTTTATAATGTGGCGCTTCACGGCGGCCTGGGCCTGCACCTTCCGTGTCGTTCCCGCCCCGGCCTCCTCCAGATTCCCTCAATTCAGCCGGAGGCAGCATGTCGGACAGCTTCAAATCGCGCTCGACCCTCAAGGTCGGTGACAAGGAGTACACCTATTTCAGCGTGAAGGCGCTGGAAGACAAGTACGGCGTCTCGCGCCTGCCGTACGCGCACAAGATCCTGCTGGAGAACCTGCTGCGCCACGAGGACGGCGTGAACGTGACGGCAAAGGATGTCGAAGCGCTGGCGAAGTGGGATTCGAAGAAGGAGCCCGACACCGAGATTTCCTTCACCCCGGCGCGCGTCATCATGCAGGACTTCACCGGCGTGCCCGCCGTGGTCGACCTTGCCGCCATGCGCGATGCCGTCACCCGCCTTGGCGGTGACGCGAAGAAGATCAACCCGCTGTCCCCGGCCGAACTGGTCATCGACCACTCGGTGCAGGTCGACTTCTACGGTTCCATGGACGCGCTGCGCCGGAACAACGAGGTCGAGTTCGAGCGCAACCGCGAGCGCTACCAGTTCCTGCGCTGGGGCCAGAAGGCCTTCGACAACTTCAAGGTCGTGCCGCCGAACACCGGCATCGTGCACCAGGTGAACATCGAGCACCTGGCCCGCGTAGTGTTCGACAACAACGGCAACGCCTATCCCGATACCGTCGTCGGCACCGACTCGCACACCACCATGGTCAACGGCCTGGGCGTGCTCGGCTGGGGCGTGGGCGGCATCGAGGCCGAAGCCGCGATGCTCGGCCAGCCGGTGTCCATGCTCATTCCGCACGTCATCGGCTTCAAGCTCACCGGCAAGCTGCCGGAAGGCGCCACCGCCACCGACCTCGTGCTCACCGTCACCGAGATGCTTCGCAAGAAGGGCGTGGTCGGCAAGTTCGTCGAGTTCTTCGGCGATGGCCTTGCGTCCCTGCCGCTCGCGGACCGCGCCACCATCGGCAACATGTCGCCGGAATTCGGCTCGACCGTGGCGATCTTCCCCATCGACGGCGAAACCATCCGTTATCTGCGCCTCTCCGGCCGCAGCGAGGAACAGTGCGCGCTGGTGGAAGCCTATGCCAGGGCGCAGGGCATGTGGCGCGAGGAAGGCGCCCCTGCCGCGGATTACACCGACGTGCTGGAACTCGACATGTCCACCGTCGAGCCCTCGCTGGCCGGTCCGAAGCGTCCGCAGGACCGCATCCCGCTGGCCAAGGCAAAGAACGTCTTCCGCGCCGCGCTGCCTGACTACCTCAACATCAAGGCGGCAAGCGACGCCAACCGCAAGCCGGGCGTGCCCTCGCAGGACCAGCCGCTGGGCGTGGCCGGTCCCGCCGATGAGGCAAGCGCCGAATCCTTCCCGGCGAGCGACGCGCCGGCCATCAACGGCCAGAACGACCCCGCCGACCGTCCGCGCCGCATCTCCGCGGCCATGGGCGCGGCCGGCCGCGAAAGCCGCCCGGTGCACGTGCGCCTGGAAGACGGCCGCGAGTTCGAGCTCGACCACGGCGCGGTGGTGATCGCCGCGATCACCTCCTGCACCAACACCTCCAACCCGGCGGTGATGCTGGGCGCCGGCCTGCTGGCGCGCAACGCCGTGGCCCGCGGCCTGGACGTCAAGCCCTGGGTGAAGACCTCGCTGGCGCCGGGCTCGCGCGTCGTGACCGATTACTACAAGGCCAGCGGCCTGCTGGACGACCTTGCGAAGCTCGGCTTCAACGTCGTCGGCTACGGCTGCACCACCTGCATCGGCAACTCCGGCCCGCTGCTGCCGGAAATCTCCAGGGGCATCCAGGACAACGACCTGGTCTGCGCCTCGGTGCTGTCCGGCAACCGCAACTTCGAGGGACGCATCCATCCCGACGTGAAGATGAACTTCCTGGCCTCGCCGCCGCTCGTCGTCGCCTATGCGCTGGCCGGCACCATGGACATCGACCTGCAGAAGGATGCGCTCGGCCATGACAAGGACGGCAAGCCGGTGTACCTGAAGGACATCTGGCCGTCGCCGCAGGAGATCCAGGACCTCATCCAGAAGAACATCACCTCGCAGATGTTCAACCGTTCCTACAGCGACGTCTTCGAAGGCGACGAAATGTGGAACTCCATCGACACGCCGTCGGGCGACATCTACGACTGGCCGGAGTCCACCTACGTCAAGAACCCGCCCTACTTCGACGGCATGACCATGCAGCCGGAAGGCGTGGAAGACATCAAGGGCGCGCGCGTGCTGGCGCTGCTCGGAGACTCGGTCACCACCGACCACATCTCGCCGGCCGGTTCCATCAAGAAGGATTCGCCCGCGGGCCGTTACCTCATGGAACACGGCGTCGAGCCGAAGGACTTCAACTCCTATGGTTCGCGCCGCGGCAACCACGAGGTGATGATGCGCGGCACCTTCGCCAACATCCGCCTCAAGAACCTGCTGCTGCCGGGCACCGAGGGCGGCGTGACGCTGCACATCCCGTCCAACGAGCAGATGTCCATCTATGACGCCGCCATGAAGTACCAGCAGGACGGCACGCCGCTGGTGGTGATCGCCGGTGAAGAGTATGGCACCGGCTCGTCGCGCGACTGGGCGGCCAAGGGCACGCGCCTGCTCGGCGTGCGCGCGGTCATCGCCAAGAGCTTCGAGCGCATCCATCGCTCGAACCTCATCGGCATGGGCGTGGTGCCGCTGCAGTTCATGGACGGCGAAGACGCCGCCTCGCTGGGCCTCACCGGCCGCGAGGTGTTCGACATTGCCGGCCTGGACAACGGCCGCGCCAGGACCGTGAAGGTCGTCGCGACCCGCGAGGACGGCTCGAAGCTGGAGTTCACCGCCCGCGTGCGTCTCGACACGCCGAAGGAAGTCGAGTACATGCAGCACGGCGGCATCCTGCACTACGTGCTTCGCCAGCTCGCTGCCTGACGCAGGCCGCGGTGAAACGAAAAGCCCCGCGACTTCGCGGGGCTTTTTGCATTTGCGCAGGATGAAACCGTGATTACACCCTCGCCGCGGCGCTTTCCGCGTCACCCGCGCGGCGGCGCAGGTAGATGCGTGCAAGCCAGGCATCCAGCGGACGGCCGATCAGCCGGCTGGTGCGCTCGATGTCATCGGCGAAGTGTTCAGTAAGCCGTGCCTGCAGCTCGGCAGGAAGTTGCGGCGCGCGCTGCATGTTGGCCGCACGCAGTCTTCTCAATCCATCAGTGAAACGGCGCGGCAGCAAGGGTTCGAGACGACGGCGCACGTTCGCGCCGAGATGAAACAGCCGTTCCAGCCACATGTGCGCCGGCAGGCCGCCGACGTTGTGCGGGGTTTCCAGGTTCGGCACGAAGTCGTCCGCAACGCCGAGAAAGCGATAGATGCCCTGCACGGTAGCCAGTGGATCGCGGCACAGGTCGTCGAACAGCAACACGTGTATCTGCCGCCGCGGGAAGACCGCGAAGTATCTTTGCAGCGGCTCGTGGTAGCGGCTGGTGCGCATCCAGTGCGAGCCGGGTTGCAGCCATTCGGCCTCCGGCGAGAAATCTCGCTGCGGCTCGAAACTCATCCCCTGGTTGCGCAGGAACATGAGGTAATCGGAATACGCCCGTTCCACGGGATGACGCAGCGCGCAGATGATGCGTGCGTGCGGACACATCGACTGGATGCGCGCGGCGGCGGACGGCGCTTCGAGATAGATCGGCGAGGCCTCGCCCACGGCGCTCGCATGCGCGCGGGCAAACAGCGCCTCATATTCACGCAGCGAGCGCACCGGAAAATGGTGCAGCCGCGGGTCGCCGTACACGGGCCGCCCGCGTTCATCCGGCTCATACGCGAAGAAATTCGTTTCCTTGATTTCCGCCATGAACACTTGCGGATGCTCGGCGAGATGCCAGTACAGTGCCGTGGTTCCTGCCTTGGCCGCACCGATGATGAAGAAGTTCGGCAAGCTCACGCGTCGTCGCTCCCCGGGAATCCTTCCCTTGAAGTGACGTTGCAGGCGCGCCTTCCAAATGGGCGCGGTGCATTACGCACCCTGCACTAATGGAATGGGCATGCGATAATTCGCTCAGAACGGTTCGCAAGGAGACACCCAATGCTGCTCGTCGGCCTGGCGGTCAACGCCACCATCCTGCTGCTCGCGTGCATCGGCATGATGGTCATCTTCATGGGCGGCGAAGGTTACCTGCCGGTGCTGCTGGTGCTGCTGGTGCTTTCCATCCCCGTGAGCCTGGGAAGCGTCATCGCGCTGCTGGCGCGATTCATGCGGCGCAATTCGCACCCGCTCGCGCACATCTGGCGACAGAGCCCGCAGTGGCTGGTGGTTTCCCTTGCGCTGATGCTCGCGCTCATCTTCTGTGGCGAGCTCGCGCTTTACATCACGCTGTGGCTTGCCGAGGAAGCGCCCGCCTTCTGGCAGCACCTGCCGCTCATTACCGGGACGCTGTCCGCCGCCGCATGCTGGATGATCGCAGTGCGCATGCACGAGAAACGGCAAGGCGGCTGATCACGCCGCCTTGTTCTGCCTTTGACGCAACGCTTCCACGAGACGCTGGCCCAGCCTTTCGGCTGATGCGGGATTCTGTCCGGTCACCAGCCTGCCATCCACGCTGACCGATTCGCCGAAGGCATCGGCCAGCTCATGCCTAGCGCCCTGCTCGCGCAGCTTGCTCGCCAGCAGGAAGGGCACGACCTTGTCCTTGCCGACGATCATCTCCTCGGCATCGGTGAACACGGACAGGCGCCGATCCTTCACGAACGCCTCGCCGTTCGGCAGCCTGAGATCGACGAACGCCGCGGGGCCGTGGCAGATCGCGGCGATGACACCGCGCCTGGCATACACCTCGTTGATCACCCGCTGCACGTCCCTGTTGCCGGGCAGGTCCCACATCGTGCCGTGTCCGCCGGGAAAGTAGACCGCGTCGTAGTTCGAGGCATCGACCTCATCGATCTTCATCGTGTGCTCGATGCCTGACTTCGCCTCCTCGAGGAAGCGCCGGTTGATGGCGTTATCTTCCTTCATGCTGCCGGGATCGATCGGCGCCTTGCCGCCCCTGGGACTTGCGAAGTCCACCTCGAAACCCGCCTCGCGCAACGCCAGCCACGGCGCCGCCGCCTCGAAGAGGTGATACCCCGTGGCCTCGCCCGAATCGCCAAGCCTGTCGTTGCTGGTCAGAACGAAAAGTACCTTGCCCATGTCGCTTCCTCCTGGCAGTGCCGGTTTGTACGGGCTTGGGGCCTGCCTGCCCCGGGTCCAATGAGTGGAAGCGATCAGAGGCCGAGCATGGCGAGCAGTTCGGCGGCCGCGGGCTGCTGCGCGACGATGGCGAGCTTGCGGGAGCGCGGCAGTTTCTTCAGGCGCGCCTCGGCGCGCAGCGCAAGGCTGCGGGCGCCGATTGCAGCCTGGTAGACGATGGCGCGCGGCGGGAAGGCGCGAGTGAAGCGCGCGCCGCGTGCGCCGGAACGGTGCGAGGCCAGGCGCTTGACGGGATCCAGGGCGATGCCGGTGTACAGGCGATCTCCGCAATCGAGCATGTAGATGCTCCAGGCTGCTTGCTGGCTCACGCGCGCTTCCTCTGCCAGAATCGGCGGCTCGAAAAAAGAGGAAGGATGCCATGCGTCCACATCTGCCGTTAAGTTTCCTTTGTTTCCTGCTCGCCGCCTGCGATACGCAGGGCGTGAGCAAACCACAAGCAGAAGCCATGAACTACCCAGAAACGCCGCGACACGAAGTGATCGATGACTATCACGGCACGCCGGTGGCCGATCCCTACCGCTGGATGGAAGAGATGGATTCGCCCGAGGTCCGGCGCTGGATCGAGGCGCAGAACGCGCTCTCGCAGCCATATCTCGCCGCCATCCCCGCGCGGGAGCGAATCATCGAACGCATGACGGTGCTGTGGAACTACGAGCGCTACTCGGCACCGTTCAAGGAAGGCGACAACTACTTCTACTACCGCAACGACGGCCTGCAGAATCACTCCGTGCTGTACGTGAGCGACGCACCGGACGCGGAAGGCCGCGTGCTGCTCGATCCGAACACGCTCAGCGAGGACGGCACGGTCTCGGTCTCCTCCGTCATCCCGAGCCGTGATGGCCGCTACATCGCCTACTCGGTCTCGGACGGCGGCTCGGACTGGCGGCACTGGCGCGTGCGCTCGGTGGAAACCGGCGAAGACCTGCCGGACATGATCATGCACACCAAGTTCACCGGCGTTTCCTGGCTGCCGGACGGCAGCGGCTTCTATTACAGCCGCTATCCCTTCGGCGATTCCGGCCGCGCCGATGACAGCAAGGCCGTGGAAGTCTACTTCCACGCCATCGGCACGCCGCAGGAA
>JAJUFS010000021.1 GCA_029263725.1 Gammaproteobacteria bacterium
CAACGTTGATGGTGTGCCATGGGCGTACTGACGGTTTCCAACCTCGAGGACTACTTCCGCGATTCGCTGCGCCGTGTCACTCGCGCCCGCGCCGTGGCAGCGCGTGAAGCGACGCAGCATTACCTCGTCAACCTGCTGGCGGGATTCGCGCGTTCGGAGAATCTTTTCCTGCAGAGCGTCAACGGCGCGGAGCTGCGGCCGCTCGCATTGATGCTTTCCGATGCGCTCGACGAGCCCGCGGGGCCGGAGCGCAACCTGCTGCTGCGGCGGCTCGGTGATGTCGCGCTGTTCATTGCCGGCTTCTTCGGCGATTCGCTTGCGCGCAAGCCCGTGGACGTCGATTACTACTCGAGGATGGGCGAGGCGGCTTACTCGACGCTGAGCAACGCACCGGCATCGCGGCGCGACCTGCTGCTCGCGGATGTCTACGCCGAACTCGCCGACAAGTTCCTGCAGTTCGTCGATGCGCTGGCGGACATCTCGCAGGAAGCGCGCGTCTTCGACGAACGCGATGTGCTGCGCCTGTACGAGGTGTGGGTGAAGACGCGCTCGCCGCGCGCCGCGGAACTGCTGCAGAAGCTCGGCATCCAGCCCGCCCACGGCAATACCAGCACGCGCTTGCAATGAGCAGCGTGCCCGCCCAGTTCCAGCAATGGCTGCAGGACTTCTACCGCCTGCCGCCGCTCGCGCCTGTGGATGCCTTCGTGGTGGAGGTCTCGCATGCCGGCGCCGAGACGCTGCTGCTGCGCGAGCGCGGTGATGAGCTTGAACTCGGCTTGTGCTTCGATCCCGAGGTGCTGGCGCGCGTCGAGGCGCGCGGCGGCATCCGCGGCTTTGCCTGGCAGCCGCTGGAGGACTTCTGGACGGTGCTGGAAGGCGTCAGCCACTTCGTCTGCCTGGGCTGGCACGCCGCCAACGAACGGGAGATCAGTGCGCTGGATCTCGAGGTGCAGGCGGAGATCGACAAGTTCGTCACCGCCTGGGAACTCGGCCGTCACTCGGGGCTGGGTGATCTGGCGGAGCAGATCCACGCGCAGCTGTTCGATGCCGCCGGGCCTGCGCCGCAGTTGCCCGCCGAGCTGCGCGAACGTTACAGCGAGGCGAGCCGGCTGGCGGAGCGTTATTGCCGCTGGTTGCGGCAGCGCCATGGCAGTGACGTGCACGGCCTGCGCGAGGAGCTGCGTGCCTTCTTCCGCCTGCCGCCGCATCGACGCAGGGCCCGGATACGGCAGCTGCCACAGTGAGCTAGAATGCGCGTTCACGCGCGCTCTTCGAGGTTCCCCATGAATTTCCGGCACGTCCCGCTCGCGCTTTTCCTGCTGATGCTGCTGCCCGGTGCCGCCCTGGCGCGCAAGCCTGCCCACGGCGAGGCCGCGGCCTTCTTCGCGCGGCACGACGCCGAGCTCGAGTTCCGCGGCGGCGATGTCACCACCCTGTCGTTCGGCCGTTACGGCATCGAGTACCGCGAGGACGTGGTGCGCTTCCTGCAGATGTCGATCGCCTTCGGCTACTCCGAGAACGACGCCGACCATCCGGCGGCGCTCGCCCGCGAGTACGAGTCACTGAGCGGCATCTTCGGCGGGCTGGGCGTGCACCTGCGCGTACCGTTCGCCTCGCGCTTCACGCTGGAGAGCGACGCCTGGTACCTGCTGCAGCGCGACAGCCGCGAGCGCAGCAACACCGAGCTCACCGCGCGGCTGGACGAACGCCGCGGCACGCTGGGCCTCGCCGCGCGCTTCGGTATCGTCGAGATCGCGGCGGGTGGCGGCTGGCGCGACTTCAGCTACAGCGAGACCGTGCAGCCCGCGAGCGGCGCCGAGACGGTGCGGCACGCGGACCCGCGGGAAAAATCCTACGAATGGGCGCGCGTCGCCCTGCTGCCGGACCGGGACAGCCGCGTCGAACTGCACCTCAGCGACGGCGCGGACGAGGGCTGGTCACTCCGCTACGTGCGGGCTTTCTGAGAATCCCATGGAAATCTTCAAGGTATTTCACATCGAGGCGGCCCACCGGCTGCCGAACGTGCCGCCGGGCCACAAGTGCGCCCGGCTGCATGGCCATTCCTTCCGCGTGGAAATCCACGTTTCCGGCGAGGTCGATCCCAAGCTCGGCTGGGTGATGGACTTCGCCGAGCTCAAGGCGCGCTTCGAGCCCATCTACCGCCAGCTTGACCACCACTACCTCAACGAGATCGAGGGCCTGGAAAACCCGACCAGCGAGAACCTCGCTGCCTGGATCTGGGCGCGCCTCAAGCCCGGGCTGCCGCAGCTGTCGAAGATCGTGGTGGCCGAAACCTGCACCTCCGGCTGCGTCTATCGCGGCTGATTCCGTCATGTCCGCCTTCCGGGAGCCGGTCGGAGGCCGGTTCGGGCGCCTTTTGTCCGAAAGTGATAAATGTTTCCTCAGAACCCACTTGCGATAAGTTTCCCAAAGTCGTAAAAGGGGCTGGCGTCGCGTCCTGGGGGGACCGGCCGCCGCAAGAAGAAAAAGAAGGAATGTCACGAGCGGCAAGAGCATTGCGTTGGGGAACGCAATGACACGGACCACGGTGGGTTCGTGCATCGTGAAAACAGGATTCCTTCAAAAAAGAAGGGGGAAAACATGTCAATCCAATCAACAGGGCGCATGTCCGGCCTGTGGCGGTCCATGCTTGCGCTGACCGCGCTAGGCCTGCTTGCAGCAAGTCCCGGTGTCGCGGCGGATGATGCCGCCGGCCCGCCGCAGCAGCTCATCGTCAAGTTCAAGGACGCCCCGCCGGGGCTCGCGGTCGCGCAGCGGCACGCGCGCGCCGACCGGGCGCTTGCCGCCGTCGCCGACCGCCTGGCCGTGCAACTGGAATACCGCCGGCCGCTGGCCATCGGTGCCGACGTCGTCAGGGTGGGCGCTGGCCGCGCGATGAGCGAGGAAGAGCTCGAGCAGCTCGCCGCCGAGGTTGCCGCGCAGCCGGACGTCGAGTACGCCGAGGTCGACCGGCTGCTGAAGCCGCTGGCCACGCCCAATGACTCCATGTACAACCAGCAGTGGCATTACTTCGAGTCCACCGGCGGCATCCGCCTGCCCACGGCCTGGGACACCACCAACGGCTCGGGTGTGCGCGTTGCGGTGATCGATACCGGCTACCGTCCGCATGCCGACCTCGCCGCCAACATCGTCGGCGGCTATGACTTCATCTCCGACACCTTCGTCGCCAACGATGGCGGCGGGCGCGACTCCGATGCCCGCGACCCGGGCGACTGGATGAACGCCGGCCAGTGCGGCGGCGGCTACCCGCCGAGCTTCGCCTCGTCCAGCTGGCATGGCACGCACGTCGCCGGCACGGTGGCCGCGGTTACCAACAACAGCACCGGTGTCGCCGGTGTGGCCTATGGCGCCAAGGTCGTGCCGATCCGCGTGCTCGGCAAGTGCGGCGGCCTGACCTCGGACATCGCCGATGCCATCGTCTGGGCAGCCGGCGGCAGCGTCTCCGGCGTGCCCAGCAACCCGTACCCCGCGCGCGTCATCAACATGTCGCTGGGCGGCGGCGGCAGCTGCTCGTCCACCATGCAGTCGGCGATCAACTCCGCGCGCAGCAACAATGCCGTGGTGGTGGTTGCCGCCGGCAACGAGGCCACCAACGCCGCCAACTCCATGCCCGCCAACTGCTCGGGCGTGATCGCGGTCGCGGCCACCAACCGCAGCGGCGGCCGGGCCTATTACTCCAACTACGGCAACGTGGTGGACCTCGCGGCACCCGGCGGTGACGTTCGCGTAAGCGGCTCGAACGGCATCCTCTCCACGCTCAACACCGGCACCACCACGCCGGGCAGCGATACCTACGCCTTCTACCAGGGCACGTCCATGGCGGCGCCGCACGTCGCGGGTGTCGCGGCGCTGGTGCTGAGCGTGAACAGCGCGCTCACGCCGGACGGCGTGGAAAGCCTGCTGAAGAGCACCGCGCGCCCCTTCCCGGCGAGCTGTTCCGGTTGCGGCGTCGGCATCGTCGATGCGGCCGCGGCGGTGGCCGCCGCAGGCGGTGGCGGCGGGCCGGGACCGGGCGACGGCGAACTGCAGAACGGCGTCCCGGTCACCGGCCTGTCGGGCTCGTCCGGCACCGAGCTGCGCTTCACCCTCGAGGTGCCCTCGGGAGCGACGAACCTCGTGTTCCAGATCTCCGGCGGCTCGGGTGATGCGGACCTGTACGTGCGCCGCGGCTCGCCGCCGACCACCTCGCAGTGGGATTGCCGTCCGTACCGCACCGGCAACAACGAGAGCTGCAGCTTCTCCTCGCCGGCCTCCGGCACCTGGCATGTCATGGTCCGCGGCTACACCAGCTTCTCGGGCGTGACGCTCACTGCCAGTTACAACGGCGGCAGTGGCGGCGGCGGCGACCTGCAGGACGGCGTGCCGCTGACCGGCCTGTCCGGCAGCGCGGGCTCGCAGCAGGTGTTCACCGTGGTGGTGCCGTCCGGCACGTCCGGCCTGAGCATCCAGATGTCGGGCGGCTCGGGTGATGCGGACCTTTATGTGCGTTACGGCTCGCCGCCGACCACCTCGCAGTACGACTGCCGTCCGTACCTCTACGGCAACAACGAGAGCTGCAGCTTCTCGTCGCCGCCCGCGGGCACCTGGTACGTGATGGTACGCGGCTATTCGAGTTACTCCGGCGTCTCCCTCGTGGCCAACTACTGACCCTCTCATCGCCGGATCGAAAGGCAGCCTTCGGGCTGCCTTTCTCTTTTCGTTGGCTTACGCTCCTGCGTCGCTCTTGATCGTCCCCGCACCGCACGAGGAGAAAATGAACAGGACCCTGCTTCTGCTTGTCGCCTTGCTCGCATGCTTCGCGTTCCCCGCCGGAAGCTCCGAGGAGCTCGTCAGGAAGCATTTCGAGGCGCGCACCGGCAGCGCGCTGGTGGCGCTGGTGACCGATGGCGACGAGCGGCGCGTGTTCGCGGAAGCGCGCCCTGGCGAGGCGAATCCCGGCGCGGTGTTCGAGATCGGCTCGATCACCAAGGTGTTCAACGTCATGCTGCTGGTGGACATGGTCGGGCGCGGCGAGGTTGCCTTTGACACGCGCATCGGCGAACTGCTTCCCGGGGTGGCGCTGCACCCGGACATCGCAGCCATCACGCTGCTGGAGCTCGCGACCCACACCTCGGGGCTGCCACGCCTGCCGGTGAGTCCGGGCATGTTCGCGAGGCTGATACTGAAGAGCCAGGATCCCTACGCAGGGACGACGCGCCAGGACCTCATCAAGGCGCTGCAGGCGGTCGAGCCCGGCGAGCGCGGCAGCTTCGAGTACTCGAATTTCGGGGCGGCGTTGCTGGGCCAGCTGCTGGCCGAGCGGGCAGCCACGCCCTGGGAGGCGCTGTTGCGCGAGCGCGTGCTGGAGCCGCAGGGGCTGACGGAGCTGTGGCTGGATGTGCGCGATGTTCCGTCGGGACGCCTGGTCGAGGCCCGCGGCGAGAACGGCCGGGTGGTGCCGCACTGGCGGCTGGACGCCTACGCCCCGGCGGGTGGCATGGCTGCCAGCGCCGCCGGGCTGGCCGGCTTTGTCGAGTGGCAGATGCGCAGCCCCGAGCTCTGGCAGGCCGCGGCGAAGACTGGCGTGCCGGTCCTCGGCTGGATGGAACGCGAGATCGATGGCGAGCGGGTGCTGTGGCACAACGGTGGCACAGGCGGCTTCCGCAGTTTCGCCGCGTTTCTGCCCGGCAAGAACCGCGGCGTGGTCGTGCTGGCCAACGGCGCGGCGGGAGTCGAGCCGCTCGGTATCCGATTGCTTGGCCTGGATTTGGCGGACAAGGCGCCGGAACCGCGCTGGGGCTGGGCGGCGATGACCTTGCTGTTCCTCGCCATCCCGCCGTTGTCATTGCTGGGCGGCCTGTGGCGCTGGCGCGTTCGCAAGGACTATCCGTTCGCAAGCCGACTGCAATGTCTCTCCGCGCTCGCGGCCTACGCCTTCCTGCTGGCGGTCTCCTTCCGCAGCGGCGCCTTCGAACTCGTGCCGATTGCGCTGGCGTGGGTCTCGCTGGTCCTCAGCGTCGCCGCGGCGCTGGCGCTTCTGCCCGGCCTGCGTGGCCTTGGCTGGCGCAACGCCACGCGCATGAAGACCGCTGCCAGCCTGCTCGGCGTGGTTTGCTTCGGCCTGCTCGCGATCGTCTTCGCGACCTGATCAGCGCTTGCCCAGCGAACGCTGCAACTGGATGAGCAGCACGGCGCTGACGATCACCACCATGCCCGTCCAGCCCCAGGCGTCGATGCGCTCGCCGGCGATGACGATGCCGAGGAACACCGCGACCACAGGGTTCACGTAGGCGTAGCTGGTGGCCACTGCAGGGCGGGTGTGCTGCAGCAGGTAAAGGTACGAGGAGTAGGCGATGATCGAACCGAACACGATCAGGTAGAGCCAGGCAGCGAGCGCCGTCGCCGACAGCGAGGTTGGCCACGACTCGCCGAGCGCGAGGCTGATGCCGCAGAGAATGAGCCCGCCCGCGAGCATCTGCGAGGCGCTCAGCATGAAGCCCTTGGGCAGGTCCAGCGACTGCGCCCACACCGAGCCGAAGGCCCAGCACACGGGCGCGGCGATCAGCGCGATCACCCCGGGATGGAAGATGCCGCCCATGCCCGCGTCGCGGTTCAGCAGCACCACGCCGACGAAGCCGATCAGCACCGCCACGACATCCAGGCGGGTGAGCTCGCGGCCGAAGAAATACCCGAATACCGCGGCGAAGATCGGCATGCATGACACCGCCAGCGCCGCCAGCGACGACACCACCCACTGCTCCGCGAACACCACCAGGCCGTTGCCCATGGCGGCGAGCAGGAAGCCGATCACGGCGGCGTTGCGCCATTGCCGCAGGGTAGGCAGCTTCTCGCCGCGCAGGAGCGCGATCGCGCCGAGGATCAGTCCCGCGAACACGAAGCGGCTGCCGGCCATCACGAAGGGCGGAAAGCCTTCCAGCGCGTAACGTATGCCGAGATAGGTCGAGCCCCAGATCAGGTACAGCGCGGCGAGTGCCAGCAAAACGCGGATTCTTGTAGCGGCGTCCATGGTGCCCTCCAGCAGGAGCGCGGCATGTTACTCCTGCTTGCCTCGGTGGAGAAACGAACTTCATCCGGATTGGCAGGACGCTTCGCTGGCCGCCGCGCAAGCGGGTCTGCGAGAATGGCGCCTCACCCGGCGTGAGGAGGCGTGATGCTCGCCTGGTTCATCGGTGCGATTGTTCTCCTGCTGGCGCTCGTCGCCATCCACGATCTCGTGCAACGGCGCCACGCGGTGCTGCGCATTTACCCGGTCGTCGGGCATTTCCGTTATCTCGCGGAATCCATCGGCCCGGCGCTGCGCCAGTACTGGGTGGCGGATGATCGCGAGGAGCGGCCGTTCAATCGCGCCGAGCGCAGCTGGATCTACGCGACGGCGAAGGGCGAGAACAACCTGGTCGGTTTCGGCAGTACCGAGATCATGTACACGGCCGGCTACCCCATCATCCGCAACAACGCCATCCCGTATCCCGAGTCCGAGGCGCAGTACGATCCGCTCGATCCCGCGCTGCTTCCCTGCCTGAAGGTCATCGGCGAATCGCATGGCCGCCGCCGTTCGTGGCGGCCGACCTCGGTGGTGAACATTTCCGGCATGTCCTTCGGCGCACTGGGCCGCAACGCCATCAGCGCGCTCAACAAGGGCGCGAAGATGGCCGGCTGCTATCACGACACGGGCGAGGGCGGTTTGAGCCCGTATCACCTGTTCGGCGCGGACGTGATCTTCCAGATCGGCACGGCGTACTTCGGTGCGCGCGATGCGCACGGCCGCTTCTCGCTGGATCTGCTGGCGGAGAAGTGTGAGCAGTATCCGCAGGTGCGCGCCGTGGCGGTGAAGCTCAGCCAGGGCGCCAAGCCCGGCAAGGGCGGGCTGCTGCCGGGCGTGAAGGTGGTGCCGGAGATTGCCGCGACCCGCGGCATTCCCGTGGGCGTGGATTGCAAGTCGCCGAACGCGCATGCGGAGTTCTCCTCGGCCGCGGAGCTGGTGGATTTCGTCGAGCGCATCGCCGAGCGCACCGGCTTGCCGGTGGGCATCAAGGCGGCCATCGGCCGGCTGGACTTCTGGCGCGATCTCGCCGACATCATGGCGCGCGAGCGGCGCGGCCCTGACTTCATTCAGATCGATGGCGGCGAAGGCGGCACGGGCGCGGCGCCGCTCACCTTTACCGATCACGTTGCGCTGCCGTTCCGCGCGGCCTTCCCGCGCGTCTACGCCATCTTCCTGGAGAAGGGCATTGCCGGTGACGTCACCTGGATAGGCTCCGGCAAGCTGGGGTTTCCCGATCGCGCCGTGATGGCATTCGCCATGGGCTGCGACATGGTCGCGATCGCGCGCGAGGCGATGATGTCCATCGGCTGCATCCAGTCGCGCACCTGCCATACCGGCCGCTGCCCGTCGGGGGTGGCAACCATGAACGACTGGCGGCAGCGCGGCCTGGACGTGGACGGCAAGGCCTTGCGCTTCAATACCTTCATCCGCGGTTTCCGCCGCGAGCTGATCTCGCTGGCGCATACCGTGGGCTACGAGCACCCGGCGCAGTTCACCGGCGCCGACATCGACGTCCGCGTGGATGTGAACGAGTTCCTGACGCTGGGTGAGGTGATCGGCTACCGCAAGCAGGAAGTGCCGTTCCCGGGGATGGAAGCGCTGGGAACGTCCGCCGCGCGGGCGAACAAGCCGGTGGAGCCCGGCGCCGCGCCGCCGCAGAAGCTGCAGTGACGATCAGCCTCGCGGCGGGGAGGGGCGCGGCGTTAGAATGCGCCGCCTGATCACTTTCGAGTCACTCCCATGCAAGCCGGATCTGTTGCCGCACGCAAGCTGGAAAAGCGCCTGTACCGCCAGGTCGGCCAGGCCATCCAGGACTACAACATGATCGAGGAAGGCGACCGCGTCATGGTCTGCCTCTCGGGCGGCAAGGACTCCTACACGCTGCTCGACATCCTGCTGGGGCTGAAGGCGCGCGCGCCGGTGAACTTCGACATCATCGCCGTGAACCTAGACCAGAAGCAGCCCGGCTTCCCCGAGCACGTACTGCCGGAATACCTCGCCTCCATCGGCGTGGCATTCACGATCCTCGAGCAGGATACCTACAGCGTGGTCAAGCGCGTCATCCCGGAGGGCAAGACGACCTGTTCGCTGTGCTCGCGCCTGCGTCGCGGCGCGCTGTACACCTTCGCGGCCGAGAACGGCATCACCAAGATCGCGCTCGGTCATCATGCCGATGACATTCTCGAGACGTTCTTCCTGAATTTCTTCCACGGCGGCAAGCTGAAGGCGATGCCGCCGAAGCTCGAGTCCGACGACGGCCGCAACATCGTCATCCGTCCGCTGGCGTATTGCCGCGAGAAGGACATCGCCCGCTGGGCGCATTTCCGCGAGTTCCCGATCATTCCGTGCAACCTCTGCGGCTCGCAGGAGAACCTGCAGCGCAAGGAGATCAAGCGCATGCTGCATGCCTGGGAGAAGGAATCGCCGAAGAAGATCGACTCCATGCTGGCGGCACTGAAGTGCGTGGTGCCCAGCCACCTGATGGATACCGAGCTGTTCGATTTCCGCGCGCTGGGCGGTAGGCTGGACCGCGATACGCGCTGGTTCGACGGCGAGGAAGAGCCGCCGCACCGTGCGCGCGAAGTCGCCGTGCCGCTGGAGCAACTCATCCGGCGCGTGGGTGGGGCGTGAGAACAGGCAGAAGGAAGAAGGCAGCAGGGAGAGATGGACGAAAAACTGGTTGACCTGGAAACGCGGATTGCCTTCCTTGAGGACGCGCAGCAGCAGCTGTCGGACGTGATCGCGCGGCAGGAGCAGGAAATCGCGCGGCTGTTGCTGCGGGTCGGAGAGCTGGAGGAACAGTTGCGACAGGCCGTGCCGGCGCTGATCGCGGATGCCGCCGAGGAAACCCCGCCGCCGCACTACTGACGCGAACGCTTCACGCTACGAAGCCTTCTCCCTTCTCAAGCATCCAGATCCGGTATCAGCGAGCTTTCCAGCCTGGCGATGAAGTCCTTGATCTGCAGCTTGCGTATCTTCATCCGCTTCAGCTGGAGCTCGTTGACGAAGGGGCCTTCCGACATCCGCGCGATGGCGTCGTCCAGGTCGCGGTGCTCCTGGCGAAGTTTCATCAGCCGTTCGCGGGTTTCCATCTGGTCTGGCATCGGCCCCTCCTTATCCCACGCCAATTTACCGTATTTGCCGGAGTAACGCAGACCGCGCAGGTTGTATTCATGCTGCACCCGCCGGAGAATGGAGCGGCAACATGTCTCGGGGAGACACGCATGAATTCCAGACATTCACTTCGACTCGCAGGCATTCTTCTGGCCTTCACCCTGCTTGCCGCCTGTGGCGAGGAGCCGCAGGAACAGCGCGGGGTCGACGACTACACCGCCCGCATGGCGGAACAGCATGCCACTGACACTGCCGAGCCCAGCGGCGCGGAAGCGCTGGGCGAAGACGGCGCCTTTGCCGTCGCATCGGAAAGCGTCGATTACGGCCAGCAGCAGGGACAGGTGCTGCGCGGCTACCTGGCTTATCCCGAATCTGCGCACGGCGGCCTGCCGGGCGTGATGCTTTTCCATGAGTGGTGGGGGTTGAACGACAACATCCGCGCCATGGCGGACAAGCTCGCCGCCCAGGGTTACGTCGTGCTGGCGCTCGATCTCTACGGCGGCCGCGTCGCCACGGATCCCGAGCAGGCGCGTTCGCTGATGCAGGAGACTGTCGGCAACATCCCGAAAGTGCATGACAACATCCGCCAGGCATGGAAGTTCATGCAGGAGGAGATCGGCGCGCTGTCGGTGGCCTCGATTGGCTGGTGCCTGGGCGGCAGCTTCTCGATGCAGGCGGCGCTGCTTTACCCGAACGAGCTCGCCGGCGCGGTGATCTATTACGGTCACGTCGAGATGGTGACCGAGGAGCAGCTTGCCGGCCTGAACGTGCCGCTGCTCGGGCTGTTCGGCGCCGAGGACGAGGGCATTCCCGTCGAGGGTGTGCAGCGCTTCGAGCAGACGCTCCGGCAGTTGGGCAAGGACGCGGAAATTGTCATCTACGAGGGCGCAGGCCATGCCTTCGCCAACCCCACGGGCGCCAACTTCAATCAGGAAGCGGCGGAAGCGGCCTGGCAGCGAACCCTCAGTTTCCTTGACCGGACGCTGAATGCTGCGGTAAACCGGAGCGTGCTTGAATCGGAGCACGACCCCGGCGCCCTGCCGGAATCCTCAACTGCGAGGTAGGAACCAATGAAAAAGATGTTGCTTGCCGCTGTATTTGTGACGTTCGCGGGCGGGGCAGGTGCCGCGGAACTCGCCGGCGTCAGCCTGCCGGATACGGTCGAAGTGGCCGGCCAGGAGCTGGTCCTGAACGGCATCGGGCTGCGCGAGAAGGCGTGGATCGACGTCTACGTGGGCGGCCTGTATGTCCCCGAGGCCAGCGACAAGGCCGCGGACCTGATCGAGGCCAACGGCCCCAGCCGCATGGTGATGCACTTCGTGCGTGACGTGCCGGTGGACAAGGTGGTCGAGGCCTGGAACGACGGCTTCAAGAACAACAACAGCAAGGAACTGAACGAGGCCATCGCCGAGCGTGCGGAGCAGTTCAACGCCTTCTTCACCGAGGACCTCGCGAAGGATGATGTCATCACCATCGATTACATCCCGGACGAGGGCACCAAGGTGTTCGTGAATTCCGACCTCAAGGGCACCATCCCGGGGCATGACTTCGCGACCGCCGTGCGCGCCATCTGGCTCGGCCCCAAGCCGCCGACCAAGAAGTTCCAGCAGGGCCTGCTGGGCAAGCGCTGAGGCGTTGCCTCATGCCACGAAGGACGCCGGCGCGAGCCGGCGTTCTTCTTTGCGGGGGCAATCCGCCGGCACGCGCTAGGGATGCATCACCACCTTCACGCAGTTGTCCTGCTTCCGGTTGAACATGTCATAGGCCTTGTCGACGTCATCCAGCGCGACGCGATGGGTGATGATGTCATCGAGAACGAGCTTGCCTTCGGCGACCAGCGGGATGAGCTTGTCGATGAAGTTGTGTACCGGTGCCTGCCCGGCGGTGATCTGGATACCCTTGTCCATCCATTGCCCCAGCGGAAAGTTGTCGTAGCTCGTGGCATAGACGCCGAGGATGGCGACCCGCCCGCCGCGACGGACCGCGGCGACGGCGTCATTCAGCACCTTGATGGAACCGCGCTCCATGTGTGCCGCGGCGATGACCCGCTCGGTGATGCCGCGGTCGGGCTCCATGCCGACGGCGTCGATGCACACATCCGCGCCATGACCGCCGGTCAGCCCGATGATGGCGTCCACGGCATCGACCTCGCCGGCGTTGACGGTTTCGGCATTGGCTGCCTTTTGTGCCATCTCCAGCCGTGACGGCACCACGTCCACGCCGATGACACGCTTCGCGCCGCGATGCCAGGCAACCTTCTGCGCCATCAGGCCGACGGGACCGCAGCCGAACACCGCGACGGTGTCGCCCTTGCCGACATGCGCCCAGTCGTTGCCCGCCCAGCCGGTGGGCAGGATGTCGGTGAGAAACAGCACCTGTTCGTCGGTCAGTCCGACCGGCACCTTGCGGCAGCCGTAGTCGGCGTAGGGCACGCGCACCGCCTCGGCCTGGCCGCCGTCGTAGCCGCCATAGAGATCGGAATAGCCGAACAGGCCGCCGCCCTTGCTGTCCATGACGCCGCCCTTGACGCCGTAGTGCTTCGGATTGGAGTTCTCGCAACCTACCGGCACCTGGTGCTCGCAGTTGAAGCACCTGCCGCAGGCGATGGGGAAGGGCACGACGACGCGATCGCCTTTCTTCAGGTTGCCGACGTCCTTGCCCACGTCCTCGACGATGCCCATGAACTCGTGGCCCATCACCATCTTGCGGGCCTGCGGAAACATGCCGTTGTAAAGGTGCAGGTCGGAGCCGCAGATGGCGGTGGACGTGACGCGCAGGATGATGTCCCGCGAATCGACGATGCCGGGGTCCGGCACCTGCTCGCAGCGGATGTTCCTTGGCCCGGAAAACACTGCCGCTTTCATGCCTCGCTCTCCCGTTCGTGAAGTTCTCCGGGATGACTGAGGGCGGCGGTCGTCCGGCAAAACGCGGGGAAACCCTCAGCCGGCCGCAGCGAGCGGCGGCGCGTCGAGGTCGTGGTAATGCATCCAGAGTTCGCGGAAGCCGGGGCGCAGCCGCGCGCCCGGTTTCCAGGGTTTGTTCACGCCGGCGTAGTGCAGCACATCTATCGGTCGAGGTCTGGACCCGCGGATTGCGAGTTCCATGTGGCCATCGTGAAACGCAAAGCGGACGTTTCTGGACACCCATTCGTACTTGCGGCGCGTATGCGCGTTGATGCCGGAGGCCTCGGGCGGCGCGTGCAGGAAGGCTGCGTTCATTTCGAAGGGCAGCTTTTCAGCCGCGATGCCCGTGGTGGCAAGGCAAACGCTCAACAGGTCCTGGTCGGGCAACCGGAACGCTTCGAAGAACGGCCTGTATTGCAAGGCAGCCTCGCGGATGCGCGGCAGGAGTTCGCGCCTTACCGCCATCACGCCGCTGGATACCGCGAAGAATGGCGAGGGCAGCAGGTGGCGCAGATGACGTGGATGATTAAAGAGAAAACGCCACTTGTTCCTGGGAAAGGCGTGGTGAAGCTTTCTCCGGTAATCGCTCTGCATGAGTGTGCGGAAGGAGTTCCCCGAGGCAACGGCGATGGGCTTGTCGTCGAGCGTCCTGGCGAGGTGTCGAACGTCCGTGAGCACGATGGCATCCGGATCAATGCAGACAATGCGCTCATAGGGCGCGGCATCGATGTCGAACAGGGCGTAACAGCAGCCGAAGCGCGGATCGTTCACCGGAATGCTGCGTCTTACCCTGCGGGTCTCGACGTCATTCCGCCGCAGCCATTCCAGTTGCTCCGGTCGCAGACCCTCGTCGATGACGGTGATCGGCGCGGGCGCGCTGTGGCGAATGCTGTTGATCAGCGCGCGTACGCCGGGAAAGTAGTTGTGATCGGAAATGGTGACGAAGCCGAAGGGTTGCATGCCGGCGCCTCCCGGAGGGAAGCGCGCAGACTAGGGAGCAGGCAGCCCGAGGTAACTCATGCGCCGGCAGATTTTTGACGGGGAAAGTCTGTAGTGTCAGGCGGCGCGATCAAGCAGCCAGTCACGGTTCGCATCGCCATAGGCGATGAACCAGGGGTTGAGCAGGGTTTCCTTGGTGTTGTAGCGCAAGGGCTTTCCGGTGGCGGCTTCCACCACGGCGCCGCCGGCCGCGCATATCACGGCGTGCGCTGCTGCCGTATCCCATTCCGAGGTCGGGCCCAGCCGCGGGTAGGCATCCGCTGCGCCTTCGGCGATGAGACAGAGCTTGAGCGAGGAACCCATGGAGACGATGCGGTGCTCGCCAAGGCGCGCCAGCCAGGCATCCACTGCCTCGCCGCGGTGCGAACGGCTGGCCACCACACGCGGCGGCTGTTCCGCCGGTTGCTGTACATGGATCTCGCGCGTGCCGCCGGCTTCCCGCCTGAACGCGCCGGCGCCTTCCGCACCGAGATAGCTCACGCCGGTCACTGGCACGTGCACCACGCCGGCGATGGGACGATGATGCTCGATCAGCGCGATGTTCACGGTGAATTCGCCGTTGCGCTTGACGAACTCGCGGGTGCCGTCCAATGGATCCACCAGCCAGTAGCGCTCCCAGTGGCGACGCTCGCCCCAGGGAATGGCGGCAGATTCCTCGCTGAGCACCGGAATATCCGGCGTGAGCTCCTGCAGCCCGTCGACGATGACGCGGTGCGCGCGCAGGTCGGCCTGCGTGAGCGGGGATTCATCGGCTTTCTCGCTGACGGCGAAGTCGGTATCGTAGACCTCCATTATCCGCTTGCCTGCCCTTTCGGCGATTTCCAGCAGGGGCGACAGAAAACCTTCAGCCATTGCGATGTCCCGATGAATGAAAGAATGAATGATAGCGCGCGAGCCACCATCGTGCCCGAGCCGCTGGTCGAGTGGGACCGAGTGGATACCGTATTGCTGGACATGGATGGCACGCTGCTCGACCTCGAGTTCGACAACCGCTTCTGGGTCGAGCTTCTGCCGCGCCACTGGGGCGCGCAACGCGGCCTGGACTACGAGCAGGCGCTGGCGGAACTGTATCCATTGTTCAAGGCGCGCGAGGGCACGCTCGCCTGGTACAGCGTCGCCTTCTGGCAGGAAACGCTGGGCGTGGACATCGTCGGCCTGAAGCACGAACTCGCGGACCTCGTGCGGCCCGCGCCGCATGCCGAGGAGTTTCTCGCCAGCGTGCGCGCCACCGGGCGACGCATGGTGCTGGTCACCAACGCGCATTCGGACACGCTGGAGTTCAAGCTCGCCCGCATCGAGATCGGCCAGTATTTCGATGCGATGTACACCTCGCATGCATTCGGCATGCCCAAGGAGGCTGACGGCTTCTGGGATCGCCTGCGCGAGGTGGAGCCGTTCGCACCCGCGCGCGCGCTGTTCGTCGACGACAGCGAGAACGTGCTCAATGCGGCGCGTGATTATGGCATCGGCCAGGTGGTGCAGATGCTGCAGCCTGATTCCACCAGGCCGCCCAGGCCTGCCGGCAGCTTCCCGGCGGCGCTGAGCCTGAAGGAGCTCATGCCCGCCTGATTCCCGTCAGTTCATGGAGGAACGAAATGATTGCGATAATCCTGCTGTTCTCGCTGGGCGCGGGGGCGCTGTTCTCGCTTCTCGCCGGCATCTTCCTGTTTTCCACGCTGCGCAACGCCATCAGCAGCGGCAATGCGACGATGGTCCTCGCGGTGTCACTCGTCGTCGCAGGGGCGGTCATTGCGCTTGCCGTCGTGATCGCGCCATTGCGTTCGCATGGCGCGATGAGTGGTGACGAATTCATGCGGCTCGTGAAGGCGGCGGCAATGCTGGGCGCGGCGCCGGGCCTGGGCATGATTGCCGCACGCCTGGTCCTGTGGTTGCAGTGACGGCGCGTCACTCGTTCACGGTGGCGCGCCTTGGCGCGGGCGCCGCCGTTTTCAGCAGCGCTTCCGAGAGGCGTTGACGCAAGGTCTCGATGTCGGGATGGAAATCCATTTCCGCCCAGTCGTCCGCATGGATGTCGACCGTATGCACCGGCACGGCGCGTTCGACCAGCCGGTTGAACGTTTCCAGCCAGAAGCGGTTCAGGTAATCCGCATCCCGCAACAGCCTTTCCAGCGTGTCAATGAAGCGCTCGCGCATTCCGGCGCCCTTGATGAAGGCGAGGCCCACAGATTCGGCGCTGGCCTGCGCGGCGGGCAGGGTCTTGCCGATGCGGCGCACGCAGTTCGCGGCATCCAGCATCACCTTCATGTCGTCATCGTCATAGGCTGGCTTGTGGCTCAGGGTGATGCTGATGGCGTTGGGGCGGGCGCGGCAGGCGGCGTCACGCAGCACGCCGGGCTGGTACAGGTTGTCGCCGTTGGTGATGGCGAAATCGCGTTCCCGCATCAGGTGGCGCGCGCACCACAGCGAGACGAGGTTGTTGGTGGAAGCGAAGAAGGGGTTGAACAGGGTCCGTACGGGAAAGGCGGAGTCCCGCCGGTCGAGCCAGCTTTCGATCTGCTCGCCCCGGTAGCCCGTGATGATCACGGCGTCCGAGAACATGCCGCTTTCCTCGATGGCATGCAGCTGCCTGCCCAGCAGGCAGTCGCCGTTGCCGATGTCCAGCAGCGATTTGGGCGTGTCCTTAGTCAGCGGATAGAGCCGCGAGCCGGTGCCGGCGGCAAGTATGAAGATGCGCACCTCGGTCCCTCGATCATCTCGTCCCTGGTTTCTTCACCGCGAGGTCGTCGCGGAACGTGTTCCATTCCGTGACGGGGGTTCGCCAGTCGCCATAACGGAACGCCAGGTAGTCCTCCACGTCGCGCGGGATGGAGTACCGGCGGCCATTGAATGTGACGCTCCCCAGCTCATCGTAGAAACGCGCCGGCGCGGACTTGTGCGTCCGAGTGCCGATGAGCCAGTGATAGTCGTCGCCATGGCGGTACTTGATGAAGACGTCGATCAGCGCATCGCCGCGGAAGAAATACAACCGGCGCGAGCGGATCTTGAGCAGCCGTGGCGCACCCGGAGGAAAAGGAGGCTCATGCTGCTCGACATGTTTCAGGCGCAGCCGCAGGCCCTGGCGGCGCAGCGCTGGCAGGCAGGCGGTCAGAAGGGTGATGTCTTCCGCGCGGATGGAAAGGTCGATGTCGGTATCCCACGGCAGCAGGCGCTGCTCGCGGATGACGCCGAGCAGCGTGCCGCCTTCCAGCCAGTAGGGCAGCCCGTGGGCGTCAAAGGTTTCGGTGACGGATTCCAGCATCCGCAGGCAACGCTGCAGGTGCTTCCCTTCCAGCTTGCGGCTTCCTGCCATGGTCCTGGGTCCAAGAAATCGGCAAGGCGCGAGAGATTAGGGGAGCGTGCGGCGGGCCGTCAACTGCCGGCAAGGGGTGGGGATAACGCGGCGTGAGGTCAGCGGGGCGCGTTGGCGGCCCACTTCTGATGGCGCTTGTCCCAGTTCCGGAAGCGGTTGCGGCACCAGGCGTCCAGGGACTCGTAGTCGGGGAACCACAGCTGCCAGTGCTTCGACAGCGGCTCGTCGAATTCGCACCAGTCGTTGGCGTGATCGCGGCAGATCTGCGGACGCTTCTCGTAGATGCCGCAGCGCCCGCCGGGCTGGAGGTGCCGGCAGGTGCTCACCACGAGCATGTACCAGCGGCCTTCATCCTTGAAGAACTGGATGTTGTCGTGGGAGATCTGCCAGAGCATGAAATCGAAGTCATACATCGAACGCGGCGTCTCGATTTCCTGCGTCACGTAGTGGCAGCACAGCGCGTTGGCACAATGGCTGCATTTCTCCTCGCTGGAGAGCGCCGCGCCATCGAGCTCGACCGTGATGGGCGGAAACTGGCCGCGCACCTTGCCGTCGAACTTCCAGCTCATGAGCGGCGGCCTTCGCTCCGGCCGGGACGCCGTCCGCCGCGGGGCTTGCCGCGGCCGGACGAGGAACGGGGACGGGACTTCGGCTGCACCAGGTCGGTCGCCAGCAGGTCCTCGTGGTAATTGTCGCGCGGCAGCGGCTGGCCGATGTATTCCTCGATGTCGGGGAGGGCGATGGCGTAGTCCTCGCAGGCGAAGCTGATGGCGTCGCCCTCGGCGCCGGCGCGCGCGGTGCGGCCGATGCGATGGACATAATCGGCCGCGTCCTGCGGCAGGTCGTAATTGAAGACGTGGGTGACGTCCGGAATGTGCAGGCCGCGGGCAGCCACGTCCGTGGTTACCAGCACCGGCAAGGTGCCGGCCTGGAATTCGCGCAGCAGCCGCAGGCGCTTGTTCTGGCGCACGTCGCCGGACAGGACGTCGGCATTGAAGCCGTTCGCCTGCAGCCAGCCGACCAGTTCCTCGGCGGTGCGCTTCATGTTCACGAACACCATGGTGCGGCGGCAGTCCATGCGCCGCAGCAGGCCGATCAGGAGCGCCGGCTTTTCGCGGTTGGACGGGAAGAACACCAGCTGGCGGATGCGGTCCACGGTGACGCTCTCATCCTGCACCTTCACCGTTTCCGGGTTGTTCATGTGCTCGTAGGCGAGCTCCATGACCCGGTGGGACAGCGTGGCGGAGAACAGCATGGTCAGCCGCTCCTGGGGCGGCGGCAGCCGGCGCAGCAGGTAGCGGATGTCCTTGATGAAGCCCATGTCGAACATGCGGTCGGCTTCGTCGAGCACCGCGACCCGCGCCTCCTGCAGGTCATAGACATGCTGCTTGAGGTAGTCGATCAGGCGCCCAGGCGTGCCGATGAGGATGTCGACGCCCGCCGCAAGGCGGTCGCGCTGCTTCTCGTAATCCTCGCCGCCGTAGACGAGGCCGATCTCGAAACCGGTGTGGCCGCCGATCTGCTCGGCATCCTTGGCGATCTGCACCGCGAGCTCGCGGGTGGGCGCGACGATCAGCGCGCGCGGCTGATTGGCGCGGCGCGTCGGGCTGGCCGGGTTGCGCAGCAGCGTCTCATAGGTCGCGACCAGGAAGGCCGCGGTCTTGCCGGTGCCGGTCTGCGCCTGGCCTGCGACATCGAGGCCGGTGAGGGCGACGGGCAGCGTCAGCGCCTGGATCGGCGTGCAGCGCTCGAAACCTGCATCCTGGATGCCGCGGGCCAATGTCGGATGAAGGGAGAATTCGTCGAAACGTGTCTCGGATAGATGTGCCGTCATGGGCGAATGGAAGACCTTCTGACGCCGGTCTGCCATGCAGGAAACCGGGGCTTGAAATCGTGGAAAGATTCGGCTCAAATAGCGCCATCGTAGGGTCCGCAGCCGTCGGGCCTGTTATCTTCAAGACACCGAACGAGCCGCGACCCGGCAGCGCTATTGTGCCTCATCAGGCGCCGAACGTCACATCCCCGCTTCTTTCCCTGATGTGTTCCGCTGCATTCGCACCCGTGCCGGCTTAACCGCTTTCTATCGTGGAGGCTTAAAGCGTGAGCGAAAAAATAGTCCATACCACGGATTCGAATTTCGAAGCCGATGTTCTGAAGTCCGACTTGCCGGTGCTGGTCGATTACTGGGCCGAATGGTGCGGCCCCTGCAAGATGATCGCCCCGGTGCTGGACGACATCGCCGAGGAATACGATGGCAAGGTGCGCATCGTGAAGCTGAACATCGACGAGAATCCGCAGACGCCGCCGAAGTACGGCATTCGCGGCATCCCGACGCTCATGCTGTTCAAGAACGGTGCGGTCGAGGCCACCAAGGTTGGCGCGGTCTCGAAGTCTCAGCTTGCGGCCTTCATTGACGCGAATCTCTGAAGCCCGCGTGATTTCTTCCCGCGGCCCCGCGAGGGGTGGGGCCGCGTTTTTCCAGGACCAGGTTGCAGACGGACCTGCTTTTCCTTCCGGGGAGTTCCGACCGGTTTCCAGCGGTCCCCTTCATGGGACATCAAGCGGCCAGGAATGACGCCTGCCCGCAACCGGCAATCAAGATGGCAGCGTCCGCTGCCGGACCATTTCAAGACCAGGCATTCGAGTACAACGCATGAATCTGACTGAACTGAAGAAGAAACCGGCATCGGAGCTGATCTCGATTGCCGAATCAATGGGGTTGGAAGGGACGGCACGCTCCCGCAAGCAGGACATCATCTTCAGCATCCTGAAGGCGCACGCCAAAAGCGGCGAGGACATTTCCGGGGACGGCGTGCTGGAAATCCTGCAGGACGGCTTCGGCTTCCTGCGCAGCGCCGACAGCTCCTACCTCGCCGGTCCGGACGACATCTACGTTTCCCCCAGCCAGATCCGCCGCTTCAACCTGCGCACCGGCGACACGATTTCCGGCAAGATCCGCCCGCCCAAGGAAGGCGAACGCTACTTCGCGCTGCTCAAGGTCAGCGAGATCAACTACGAGCCGCCCGAGAACGCCAAGAACAAGGTGCTGTTCGAGAACCTGACACCGCTGTTCCCGAAGGAACGGCTGATCATGGAACTCGGCAACGGCTCCACCGAGGACATCACCGCGCGCATCATCGACATGGTCGCGCCCATCGGCAAGGGCCAGCGCGCCCTGATCGTCTCGCCGCCGAAGGCCGGCAAGACGATGATGCTGCAGAACATCGCGCACTCCATCGAACACAACCATCCCGAGTGCTATCTCATCGTGCTGCTGATCGACGAGCGTCCTGAGGAAGTGACCGAAATGTCGCGCTCGGTGCGCGGCGAGGTGGTGTCGTCCACCTTCGACGAGCCGGCGTCGCGGCACGTGCAGGTCGCGGAAATGGTGATCGAGAAGGCCAAGCGCCTGGTCGAGCACAAGAAGGACGTGGTCATCCTGCTCGATTCCATCACCCGCCTCGGCCGCGCGTACAACACGGTGGTGCCGTCCTCCGGCAAGGTGCTGACCGGCGGCGTGGACGCCAACGCGTTGCAGCGGCCGAAGCGCTTCTTCGGCGCCGCGCGCAACATCGAGGAAGGCGGTTCGCTGACCATCATCGCCACCGCGCTGGTCGAGACCGGCTCGCGGATGGACGACGTGATCTATGAAGAGTTCAAGGGCACCGGCAACATGGAAATCCATCTTGACCGGCGCATCACCGAGAAGCGCGTGTTCCCGGCCATCAACATCAACCGCTCCGGCACCCGCCGCGAGGAGCTGATGGTCAAGCCGGACGAGCTGCAGAAGATGTGGATCCTGCGCAAGGTCCTGCACCCCATGGACGAACTGCAGGCCATCGAGTTCCTGATCGAGAAACTCAAGGACACCAAGACCAACAACGAGTTCTTCGATTCGATGAAACGCTCGTGAGACGTGAGACGACGGTTGAGGAAAGGTCGATACCTTCCCGCCGAGAGCGAGCAAGAAAAAGCGGCCTTCAGGCCACTGCTGTCCCATAGTTGAAACAAGAAAAGCCTGAATCCTTTCTGTTGGTTACACTGTTTTTGCGACAAAACAACAGTAACCACAGGGGATTCAGGCTTTGTCACATCATAACACTGCGTTCCACCAACTCCTCAG
>JAJUFS010000039.1 GCA_029263725.1 Gammaproteobacteria bacterium
GACCCCGGAGGAGCCGCCGGTGCCGGGCTTGAAGCCGATGATGCGTTCCACGGTCTTCATGTGTCGGAAGCGCCACAGCTGGAAGTTTTCCTCGATGTCGACCAGCTTCTCGGCCATTTCATAGGCGTCCCAGTACCGCTCACGGTTCTCGTAGATGGTCTTGAACACCTCCACCACCGCTTCGGATCGCTCGTAGGGCTGCGCCCAGTCGCGCTCGATCCGGTCTTCCGGCACCGGCAGGCCCTTGCGGTGCAGGTGCCGCAGGAACTCATCGTACAGGCTGGGCGCCTCCAGGATGCCACGCAGCCAGGCCTGGGTTTCCGGGGCATGCGCGAACACGTTGACCATGTCCGGGTTCTTGTTGCCGAGCATGAATTCCAGCGCGCGGTACTGCGCCGACTGGAAGCCCGAGGCGTGGCCCAGCACGCCGCGAAACTCGGCGTATTCGGCGGGCGTGAGGGTTTCCAGCACAGCCCACTGGCTGAACAGCTGGTATTGCACCTGCTTCACCCGGGCGAGAATCTTGAAGCAGGACGGCAGTTCATCCTGCTGGACGAAGCGGATCGCGGCGGCGAGCTCATGCAGGATCAGCTTCATCCACAGTTCCGAGGTCTGGTGCTGGATGATGAACAGCATCTCGTCGTGGTGCGGGGGATCGGACAGCGGCTCCTGGGCACCGAGAATGCGATCCAGCCGCAGGTAGCCGCCGTAGGTCAGCTCGCCGGCGAGGTCCGTGCGGATGCCCGCTTCGAGTTCGCGCTTGTTCATTATTTATATGCTCCCGTTCCTGCCCGGTTCTGCCCGCGAGGGGCTTTTGCTAAACTGCCGCCCGCGTCGACTCGGGCTTCCCGGGGCGGCAGAGGGCGAAAGCGTCATTCTAGACAAACGGGGGCCCTGCCCGCAGCCGGTTGCTCATCGGTGATCGACGGTCCGCTGGACCCGCCTCGAAACAGATTTACCCATCAAAAAGCGATTGCCCGCAGCGCATTGCGCGGGTGATGCGGTTAGGAGGAGTTCCCTTGAAAACCGTGGCAAAGTTCGAGATCAAGTATCTCCAGTATCTCGACCCGGACGGCAAGCCCGTCCAGAAGACGCTGCCGAAGTTCGCGCAGGACGTGAACGAGCTCGTCGAGATGTACAAGAAGATGAGCTTCGTGCGCGTCTTCGACGCCAAGGCGATTGCCCTGCAGCGCACCGGCCAGCTCGGCACCTACGCCTCCTGCCTCGGCCATGAAGCCATTCATGTCGGCATCGGCCTCGCCATGATCCCGGAAGACGTGTTCTGCCCGATGTACCGCGAGTACGGTGCGCAGTTCGAGCGCGGTGTGCAGCCGCACGAGGTGCTGCTGTTCTGGGGCGGCGACGAGCGCGGCAACAACTTCTCCGGTCCGAAGCACGATTTCCCCTGGGCGGTGCCCATCGCCACCCAGAACCACCACGCCACGGGTGCGGCGTTCGCGCTCAAGTACCAGGGCAAGAAGGCCGCCTCCGTCTCCGTCATCGGCGACGGCGGCACCTCGCAGGGCGACTTCTACGAGTCGCTGAACTGCGCGGGCGCCTGGAAGCTGCCGACGGTGTTCGTGATCGCCAACAACAAATGGGCGATTTCCGTGCCGCTCGAGATCCAGACCGCCTGCGAGACGCTGGCCCAGAAGGCGATCGCAGGCGGCTTCGAAGGCATCCAGGTGGACGGCAACGACATCATCGCGATGCGCGACGCCATGGAAAAGGCGCTGGACAAGGCGCGCAATGGCGGCGGCCCGACGCTGATCGAGGCGCTCACCTATCGCCTGTCCGACCACACCACGGCGGACGACGCCCGCCGCTACCGCAAGGAAGAGGAAGTGCAGGAGAACTGGGCCAAGGAGCCTCTGATCCGCCTGCGCAAGTACCTGGAAAGCCTGGGCGCCTGGGACGACGCGAAGGAAGAGGCCTGGAAGGCCGAATGCGCCGCGCGCGTCGACGAGGAAGTGCAGAAGTACAAGGCCGCCGGCAAGCCGCCGGTGGAGAGCATGTTCGACCACATGTTCGCGAACATGCCGGAAGACTTGCTGAAGCAGCGTGAGCAGGCCATCGAGGAGGCGAAGCACCATGGCTAAGGTGACACTCATTGAAGCTCTGACCATGGCCATGGCGTGGGAGATGAAGCATGACAACAGCGTTGTCGTGCTCGGCGAGGACGTCGGCGTCAACGGCGGCGTGTTCCGCGCGACCGCCGGCCTGCAGGAACAGTTCGGCAAGGACCGCGTCATCGACACGCCGCTGGCGGAAGCGCTGATCGTCGGCATTTCCATCGGCATGGCGACGCAAGGCCTGAAGCCGATCGCGGAGATCCAGTTCTCCGGCTTCATCTATCCGGCCTTCGACCAGATCACCAACCACGCTGGCCGCATCCGCACCCGCACCCGCGGCCGCATGCACGTGCCGATGGTGGTGCGCGCGCCCTCGGGCGGCGGCATCCACGCGCCGGAGCATCACTCCGAGTCCAACGAAGCGCTGTTCGCGCACACCCCGGGCGTGCGCGTGGTGATGCCGAGCTCGCCGAAGCGCGCCTACGGCCTGCTGCTGGCCTCCATCCGCGACCCGGACCCGGTCATCTTCCTGGAGCCGACCCGGCTGTACCGCATGAACAAGCAGGAAGTCGAGGACAACGGCGAGGCGCTGCCGCTGGACACCTGCTTCGTGCTGCGTGAAGGCACGGATGTCACCCTGGTCTCCTGGGGCGCGATGATTCACGAGACCCTGCTCGCGGCGCAGGAAATGGAGAAGGAAGGCGTCTCCTGCGAAGTCATCGACCTCGCCACCGTGAGTCCCATCGACTACGAGACCATCCTCGATTCCGTCGAGAAGACCGGCCGCCTCGTGATCATTCACGAAGCCCCGAAGACCGCCGGCCTCGGCGCGGAGATCGCCGCCGAAGTCGCCGACCAGGCGCTGTTCTCGCTCGAGGCGCCGATCGTGCGCGTCACCGGCTACGACACGCCGATGCCGCTGTTCAAGCTCGAGCATGACTACATGCCGAGCGTGGCGCGCGTGCTCAAGGGCATTCGCCGCGTACTGGAAGATTAAGAGGAATCGCAATGAAGACTTTCAATCTCCCCGATCTCGGCGAAGGCCTGCAGGAAGCGGAAATCGTCGAATGGAAGGTCAAGGAAGGCGACATCGTCAAGGTCGATGACCCGCTGGTCGCCGTCGAGACCGACAAGGCCGTGGTGGACGTGCCCTCGCCCTACGCCGGCCGCATCGCGAAACTGCACTGGAAGAACGGCGACGTCGTGCCGACGCACTCGCCGCTGGTGGATTTCGACATCGAAGGCGAGGCCGCGAGCGCGCCTGCGCCCGCCCCTGCCGCCAAGGGTGACGCGAACAAGGGCGAGGCCGCCGGCAAGCCGGCCGCGAAGCGCGCCGCAAGCGGCGCCGTCACCACCTTCAACCTGCCGGATCTCGGCGAAGGCCTGCAGGAGGCCGAAATCGTCGAGTGGAAGGTGAAGGAAGGCGACACGGTCAAGGTCGACGACCCGCTGGTCGCCGTCGAGACCGACAAGGCCGTCGTGGATGTGCCCTCGCCCTACGCCGGCACCATCGCGAAGCTGCACTGGAAGAACGGTGACGTCGTGCCGACGCATTCCGCGCTGGTCGACTTCGTCGTCGAGGGCGCGGGCAACGTCGCCGAAGGCAGCACCGACACCCGCGAGAAAGGCGCCGAGAACGAAGGCAAGGGTGACGACTCCGGCACCGTGGTCGGCAAGATGGCGACCAGCGACGAGGAACTGCAGGAAACCGTCATCATCCGCAAGAAGGGCGCCCGCCGCGAACGCGGCAAGCCTGCCGCGGCAGGCGCAGCCCCCGCAGCGCGCCTGCGTGCCGATGGCGCGCGTCCCAAGGCCTCGCCGGCGACGCGCATCTACGCCCGCCAGCTGGGATGCGACCTGACGCTGGTCGAAGGCACCGGCTCCAAGGGCCAGATCACCAAGACGGACGTGGACCGCTTCATGCAGTCCGGCGGTGCCGCGGCGCAGCCTGCCCCGGCAGCTGCCGCACCGATGGCGTATGCCGCCACCGGCCCCTGGGAAATCCCGGCGGCGAAGACGGACGTGGAATACGACCGCCCGCAGCCGCTGCGCGGTCCGCGCCGCGCCATGCACAACTCCATGACCGCCTCGCGCAACCAGGTCATGGAATGCACGCTGTTCGATGACGCCGACATCCACGCCTGGATGCCGGGCCAGGACATCACCGTGCGCATCATCCGCGCCATGGTGGTGGCCTGCCGCACCGTGCCGCAGCTGAATGCCTGGTACGACGGCGAGAAGCTGGAGCGCGTCATTCACAAGCACGTGGACCTCGCCATGGCAGTGGACACGCCGGACGGCCTGATCGTGCCGGTGATCCGCAAGGCCGACACCAAGAACGGCCAGCAGCTGCGCGCCGAGCTCAACACCATCAAGGAAAAGACCCGCAACCGCACGGTCGCGCCCGAGGACATGAAGAACCCGACCATCACCCTGTCGAACTTCGGCATGATGGCGGGCCGCTACGCGACCCCGGTGGTGGTGCCGCCGCAGGTCGCCATCCTCGGCACCGGCGGGCTGCGCCACGACGTGGTCGCCGTCATGGGCGGCATCGAGACCCACAGGCGCATTCCGCTGTCCCTGACCTTCGATCACCGCTGCCTCACCGGCGGCGAGGCCTGCCGCTGGCTGGCCGCCCTGATCAAGGACCTGGAAAAGCCGTTCTGATCGCCGGGTCGGCATGCGGCAGCGGCTTCCAGTCGCGAAAGAAAAAACGGCGGCCAATGGCCGCCGTTTTTTCTGTCTTCAAGCCATTTTGAAGCCACCTCCACGCTGCTACTTCGACTCGAAGACGAGATAGCGTGCGTTACCCGCGTCGGTCACGATCAACCTGTTGCGCACCAGCATCACACCAGATGGAAAGCCGAGAGTATTAGCGCCGGGAAGATCCTGCCCGGCATTGAGTTCGCCATGGGTGAAATCCGGCTGACCGAGAACCACATCGGCCGGCTGGAAGCTCTCGCCTGGGAAGGCATTCCAGACCAGTACCCTGTTGTTGTCCGTGTCAGCGACGAACAACTGAATGCCATTGGAATAGACGCCGGCGTATGGCGCATGCAAGGTACGAGCACTCGGTGTTTCATCGCTGCTGCCATCGCCGTTGTCATCGTTCGGCGCCGACAGTGTTCCGCCCTCCTGGCCAAGCACGATATCAGCGGGTTGACCATTTTCCGTAGGAAAGGCCTGCCAGATCAGCACACGATTATTCTTCCTGTCCGCTACGACAATTCGTACCCCATCGCTCCAGACAGCTGACGGCGAATGCAGGGTGGCAAGCGACGCCGCTTCTCCCCTGTCGGATTCGCAGGAATCAAAATCCGCCTGGCCAAGCACGAGATCGGCAGCCGCGCCATCCTCTTCCGGCAACTGGTTCCAGACCAGGACTCGGTGGTTTTTAAGGTCAGCGACAAGAAGCTTGCCATCGGGTGTCACGTGGTGACTGACAGGAATATCGAAGCCATTCGCGCTGCACGCAGCATCGTCACCGTTCTTGTCGCCCTGCCCGAGCACCACGTCCGCGTCATCGAGTTCCAGGTCGGTTAGCGCATCAATATCGTTGAAGATCGATACCCGGTTCGTTTCCGCCTGGGTGACGATGAACCGCCCATCATGAACGCTGGCCTGGGCCGGATACGCCAGCGAAGAGGCGCCAGTCGGGAGCTGTTCGACATCGGTGAAATTTTCCTGCCCGATAACATGGTTCGCGTTCGCGCCATCGACGCCGGGCAAGCCCAGATAAACAAGCACTCGTGCGGCTTGGTAATCGCTCAGGAAGAGCCAATCACGATCCTCATCGTAACCGGCATTGCCATGCGGATCGGCAAAGGTTCCCGCACCGGCAGCTCCGCCCTGGTGGTCTTCGCTGGAGAAAAAGTCGCGTTGTCCGATGACGTTGACGGCAGGCTGGAAGTTTTCGAACTGGAGCCGGATCAGCAGCGGCTGTTCGGGCACTTCGATCATGTTCCCGGCCTTGTCGGCGACACGGAACCCCAATGTCTGGACGCCGCTTTCCCAACCCGGCGTGCCAAAGGTTGTCGGCAGGGCAGTCAAGGTCAGGGTGTCGTTTTCCACCACCGTGCCGGACCAGACACCGCCATCGCTCATTGCCGCGATGCTTCCGGTAAGTTGCAGCGATTCCGGGTCCATCGATTCATTGAATGTCACCACGATCGGTGTCGTCGCGGTGTAACCAGGCATAAGCGTGGGGACCGGGGCGGTCGTGTCAGGTGCTTCCCCGCTGCCGGGAGGGTCATCTCCGCCGTCGCCCCCGCCCCCGCCGCAGGCGGCGAGGACGAGACAGGCAGCCAGGGACAAGGACAGGAAAATGGATTGTTTGCTCATGGCGACCTCCTTGTGAGTTGCCTTCCATGCGCGAATGCGCGGATACCGGCGCATTGTTCCCGGGTCTAAGGGATGCGGCGCTCGGGGGTGCCCGGATTTGGGGCCGGGTGGACGGCGTTGGGGTTGACGACGGCCCGCCGGATGGAGAGTCGCTTTTCGCGGTTGAATGCCGGTCCTGCAACCCGGGGCGAAGCCGCGCCATGAAAAAGGTTTCAAACGGCCGTTTTCCCCTCCCCGGCCGCCTCGGCGGAACACCCCGCCACCCCGGGGGATGCCCTGCTTTTTCCCGGCGGAAAGGCTAGAATTGGCGACTCTTTATCCACCCACCCTTCACGTTCTCAAGAGGCGGTCACCTGACATGTCCAAGGCGAGCGACGCGCGCACCCGGCAGATCGAAAAAGTCATCAGTCACATCGGCAAGAAGGCGAAGAAGGAGGACGCGGCCCTCCTGGAGTCCTTCATCACGCACTACTACAGCGCGGTGGCGGTCGAGGACCTGCTGGAGCGCAGCCCCGCCGACCTGTACGCCGCCGCGGTCGCCCATTTCGAGTTCGCGCGCAAGCGCACGCCCGGCAAGCCGCGCATCCGCATCTACAATCCATCGACGCGCGGCGAGGCCTACAAGTCCACGCACACCATCGTCGAGATGGTGAACGACGACATGCCCTTCCTGGTCGACTCCACCAGCATGGCGCTCGCCAAGCACGGTTATGCCGTGCACCTGACGATTCACCCGATCTTCAAGGTGATCCGCGACAAGCGCGGTGAACTGGAGCAGATCGTTGCGCCGCACGAGGATCTCGTTGGCGCGCAGCAGGAATCGTTCATCCGCGTCGAGATCGATCGCGAGACCAGCATGTCCGACATCGCGGCGCTGGAAGCGGAACTTGCCGCATACATGGACGACGTGCGCGCCGCGGTCGAGGACTGGGCGGCGATGCGCGGCAAGGCTTCCGAGATCGTCAACCTGCTGAGCAAGCAGCAGCCGCCGCTGCCCGCGGAGGAGGTCACGGAAGGCATCAAGTTCATCGACTGGCTGGTGAACAATCACTTCACCTTCCTTGGCTACCGCGAGTACGACCTCGTGCGCGAGGACGGCGAGGACATCCTGCGCACCGTGCCGGGCACGGGCCTCGGCATCCTGCGCAACAGCGCGGACAAGTCGCAGAGCTTCATGGTGCTGCCGCAGGACATCCGCGAGAAGGCGCGCGCCAAGGAACTGCTGATCATCACCAAGGCGAATTCGATCGCCACGGTGCACCGCCCGAGCTATCTCGATTACATCGGCATCAAGCGCTTCAACGACCAGGGCGAGGTGATCGGCGAGCGCCGCTTCCTCGGCCTGTTCACTTCCAGCGCCTACTCGCGTTCGCCGCGCGACATTCCGCTGCTCAGGCAGAAGGTCGAGCAGGTGATGCTGCGCTCGCGCCTGCCGTTCAACTCGCATGCCGGCAAGGCGCTGCTGCACATCCTCGAGACCTTCCCGCGCGACGAGCTGTTCCAGGCTTCCACCGAGGAGCTGTTCCGCGTCGCCACGGGCGTGCAGCAGCTGCAAGAACGCCAGCGCGTCAAGGTGTTCATCCGCCGCGACAACTTCGGCCGCTATTTCTCCTGCCTGGTCTACGTGCCGCGCGACCGCTACAACACGCAGGTGCGCGAGAAGATCCAGGACCTGCTGCGCGAGCGCCTGAACGGCATCGACGTGGAAAGCTCCGTGCAGATCTCCGAATCGGTGCTGGCGCGCGTGCATCTCATCGTGCGCACCACGCCGTGGCAGTTCCCGGAATACGACGTCGCCGCGCTCGAGGTCGAGCTCGAGGCGATCGTGCGTTCCTGGCAGGACAAGCTGCGTGATGCGGCCGTCGAGATGTACGGCGAGGAGCAGGGCCTGAAGCTGTTCCGCCGCTACGGCGAGTTCCTGCCGGCGGCCTACCGCGAGGACGTGAAGCCGAAGGCGGCGGCCTTCGACCTCGCCAAGATGGATGGCCTGAGCGCCGACACCGACCTGCACATGAGCCTCTACCAGCCGCAGCACAACCCGCAGGGCGAATGGCGCTTCAAGATGTTCCGCGCCGAGCAGCCGCTGCCGCTGTCCACGGCGATGCCGATGCTGGAGAACATGGGGCTCACCGTGATCTCGGAGCGTCCCTATGAAGTGAACATGGCGGACGGCTCGATCATCTGGATCCAGGATTTCGACATCGTCTACAACACGCAGGAAACGCTGCAGCCGAATGACGTGAAGGACATCTTCCAGGAAGCCTTCGCGAACATCTGGCTGGGCAATGCCGAGAACGACGGCTTTAACAAGCTGGTGCTGGCGGCGCGCCTGACCTGGCGCGAGGTGGCGCTGGTGCGCGCCTACTGCAAGTACCTGCTGCAGGTGGGCGTGCCGTTCTCGCAGGCGTACATGGAACAGGTGCTGGGCAACAACGGCGCCATCGTGCGCAAGCTGGTGGAACTGTTCGCGACGCGCTTCGATCCCTCGGTGGACATCAAGGATCGCGATGCCGCCGTCGACGCCGTCATCGCGGAGCTCAACGCAGAGCTGGAAAACGTCACCAGCCTGGACGACGACCGCATCCTGCGCGCCTTCCTGAACCTCATCAACGCCACGCTGCGTACCAACTTCTACCAGCTGCAGCCGGGCAGCAACGAGGCCAAGAACTACATCTCGTTCAAGTTCGATCCGGCGCGCATCCCGGAGCTGCCGCTGCCGAAGCCGATGTTCGAGATCTTCGTGTACTCGCCGCGCGTCGAGGGCGTGCACCTGCGCGGCGGCAAGGTCGCGCGCGGCGGCCTGCGCTGGTCGGATCGCCGCGAGGACTTCCGCACGGAAGTGCTCGGCCTCGTCAAGGCGCAGCAGGTGAAGAACACGCTGATCGTCCCGGTCGGTTCCAAGGGCGGCTTCGTGGTGAAGCGGCCGCCGGCGCCGGGTGACCGCGAGGCGATGATGAAGGAAGGCGTCGAGTGCTACCGCACCTTCCTGCGCGGCATGCTCGATGTCACCGACAACATCGTCGATGGCAAGATCGTGCCGCCGAAGAACGTGGTCCGCCGCGACGAGGACGACCCGTATCTCGTCGTCGCCGCCGACAAGGGCACGGCGAGCTTCTCCGACATTGCCAACGGCGTTGCCGAGGAATACGGCTTCTGGCTGGGCGACGCGTTCGCCTCGGGCGGTTCGGCCGGTTACGATCACAAGGGCATGGGCATCACCGCGCGCGGCGCGTGGGAGTCGGTCAAGCGCCACTTCCGCGAGCTTGGCATCGATACCCAGACCACCAGCTTCAGCGCGGTCGGCATCGGCGACATGTCGGGCGACGTGTTCGGCAACGGCATGCTGCTGTCCCGGCACATCAAGCTGAAGGCGGCCTTCAACCACATGCACATCTTCATTGATCCGTTCCCGGATCCGGAGGTCGCCTACCAGGAGCGCGAGCGCCTGTTCAAGCTGCCGCGAAGCACCTGGGCGGATTACAACCCCGAGCTGATTTCCAAGGGCGGCGGCGTGTACTCGCGTTCCGCGAAGAGCATCAAGCTCTCGCCGGAAGCGCGCGAGGCGCTGAGCATTGAGGAAACCGTGCTTACGCCGACCGAGCTGATCCGCGCCATCCTCAAGGCGCCCGTGGACCTGCTCTGGAACGGCGGCATCGGCACCTACGTGAAGGGCAAGTCGGAAAGCAATGCGGAAGTCGGCGACCGCGCCAACGACGCCGTGCGCGTCAATGGCGAGGACCTGCGCTGCCGCGTCGTCGGTGAAGGCGGCAACCTCGGCTTCACGCAGCTCGGCCGCATCGAGTACGCGCTGAAGGGCGGCCGCATCAACACCGACTTCGTCGACAACTCCGGCGGCGTGGACTGCTCCGACCACGAGGTGAACATCAAGATCCTTCTCAGCCTTGCACAGAAGGAGAAGAACCTCACCCTGCGGCAGCGGAACAAGCTGCTCGCCGACATGACCGACGAGGTCGCGGCGCTCGTGCTGCGCGACAACTACCTGCAGACGCAGGCGCTGTCGATTGCCGAGGCGCAGGCCGTCTCGCGCATCAACGAGCACGTGTTCCTGATCCGTTCGCTGGAACGCAGCGGCCTGCTGAACCGCCAGCTCGAGTTCCTGCCGAGCGAGGAAGCGCTCGCCGATCGCCGCGCCGCCGGCAAGGGCCTGACGCGCCCCGAGCTTGCCGTGGTGTTCGCCTACGCGAAGATGGACATCTACGACTCGCTGCTGAACTCGGACGTGCCGGAAGACAGCTACCTGGCCACGGAACTGCAAGACTACTTCCCGAAGCCGCTGCAGCGCCGTTACAAGGACCTGATGCCGCAGCACCGCCTGCGCCGCGAGATCATCGCCACGGCGATCACCAACAGTCTGGTTCACCGCATGGGCCCGACCTTCACGCATCGCCTGCGTGAGGAAACCGGCGCCTCTGCGGCGGCGATCGCTCGCGCCTACACCATCGCGCGCGAGGCCTTCGGCGTGCGCGCCCTGTGGGCGGAAATCGAGGCGCTCGACAACCAGGTGCCGGCCAGCGTGCAGACCGCCATGTACGTGCAGATTTCCAGGCTGCTCAAGCACGCCACGCAGTGGCTGCTCGACCGCCCCGAGAACTCCGCCGACATCGCCAAGGCGGTGGCACATTTCGCGCCGGGCATCGCCTCGCTGACCAGCGTGCTGCCGGAAGTGGTCGGTCCGGTGGAAAGCCTGCGGCTCGACGAGGCGGTCGCGCAGTTCGTCGATCTCGGCGTGCCGGCGACGCTGGCTCGCCGCGTCGCCTCGCTGCGCTCGCTGTATGCGGCGCTGGACATCGCCGACATCGCCGAGAAGCAGTCGGCGGATGTACGCAGCGTTGCACTGGCGTACTTCCACATCGAGACGCGTCTCGACATCGGCTGGCTGCGCGAGGAAGTCGAGAAGCTGCCGGTGGACGGTCACTGGCAGGCCATCGCCCGCGGCACGCTGCGTGACAACCTGTACGCGCAGCAGCGCCGCATCACCGCACTCGCGCTTCGCCAGCACAAGAAGAACGCGGATCCGGTGGAAACGGCGGAAGCGTGGCTGGCCGAACGCGACGCGCGCGTCCAGCACGCCGCGCGAGTGCTGGCCGACATGCGCACTGCCGGCACGCTCGACTTCGCCACGGCCTCGGTAGCGGTCCAGGAGATCAGGAAGATCTCATGACGCGTTTCGAGCTGGATGCACGGCTGGCGGCAGACACCGAGGAAATCGGTGTCCTGCCGCTCAGCCGCGTGCTGCTCATGAAGGACAGCACGTATCCCTGGTGCGTGCTGGTCCCTTCACGTCCCGGCATCCGGGAAATGCATGAACTGGAAGGCGGCGACCAGCAACAGCTCATGTCCGAGATCACCGCGGTATCGAGCGCGCTCCAGCGCGAGTTCGCCGCGGACAAGATGAATGTTGCGGCACTGGGCAACCAGGTGCCGCAGCTTCATGTTCACGTCATCGTCCGTTACACAACCGACCCCGCCTGGCCAACGCCCATCTGGGGCAGGCAGCCCGTTGCCCCCTATTCCCCCGAAGAGCTGCAACAGCAGCTCGCGCGCATTCGCGCAGCGTTCGAAAATATTCCCGGTTTCCGCTCGCGCCTGTAGGAAAGAACCTATTTTGAATCCGCGAGGCAGTCTCTATTCTCGAAACTGCCTTTCAAGAACAGGAGCACGGCAATGGCGAGCGTGGCGGCGGACGTGATGGCGAGCGACTTCACCTTCGTCGATTGCGATGTGACAGTCTCCGAAGCGGAGGAATATTTCGAATCGGGCCAGCTCGGCGGCCTGCCGGTGCTGAATCCGGACCGTACGGTGTTCGGTGTACTCACGCCGCAGAACCTGGTGGCCTTCCATCGCCGCTCTGCCGCGAATCCGTACACCGTGCGTGCGTGGGAAATCTGCGATGCGCGGCCGCTGGTCGCCAAGGCCAACACGCCGCTCGACGAAATCGCCGAAGCGGTGCTGCTCACCTCCGGGCGGCACGTGCTTGTCGTGAACGACGAGCGCCAGCTGGTCGGCCTCATCACCAGCGACATGCTGGTGCGTCATTACGCGCTGGCCGAAGACACGATCACCACGCTGGAGCAGGCTGCCGCCAACCAGGTGCTGAACGGCAGCAATCGCCGGCCTTCCTGAGTCACTCTTCCCCGGGGAGCTTCCAGCCTCCCACCCAGGTGCCCCTGTCGAGCTCGCAGCTCATCGGACCGAGCTCAATGCCCATCTCGGCGCCGCAGTGGCTTTCCAGGAAGTTCCAGTAATACCCCTTGCCCGTCGGCCAGATCCCGGTCTCGAGTTCCGGTTCGCCCGGCAGGTGCCGCAGGAAGGCGACCAGCTGGTGGGCCATCAGCCGCTCCTCCATGTCCGGTCCGTTCAGGAACTGCCAGTTGTAAAGCTCATAGGGGTACGGACGGTTGACGTCGCTGACCCGCTGTTCGGCGTATTCGATCTGCCTGCTGATCTTTTCATTCCTGATCAGATCGGGCAGCACTGCCGCCAGCATGCTGGCGACCATGAGTACCGAACCGACCGGCGCGACTACCGAGTTTGCCGCGGCCAACGCCAGCGCCTGGGGGCCGGCGCGCATCGCGTAGGGGAAGATCGTCTTCACCAGCGGCATCAGGAATCCCGCGCCGCCGACCGCCGCTATGCCTGCTTCCGCGAAGATGCCGCTCTCGTCGAGCCTGGCCCAGGCAAACAAGGCCTTGTGCGCTTCCATGATCGCTTCGGGATAGTCCCGCTCGTAGCCGAGCATCTCGAACTCGTACTGCACGCCGACGCCGACCACGGCGGCTGCCGCCGCATCCTCGACCCAGGACGGTGCGCTGCCGCCGAGATCGAAGATGGTGAGCATGGGCGGCGCATTGTAGAGATGGTTCTCGTGGCCGTCCCGCCAGTACTGCCAGTTGAAGGCCGCAACCGCCGCCGCGCGCTTCTGTTCCGCCCAGATCGCGCGCCGCAGGTGCTGGATGTAGGCCCGCTCGGGTTCTTCCAGCCGGCTCAGGAAAATCGCATCCAGTACCGCCCGGCGCAGCGGGTCCGGGCCAGGCTCATACGGGTAGTCCTTGAGGATTCCGGACAGCTCGGCCGCGAGGAACGGGAAAACGCGTGCCGCCACGCAGGTGTCGCCGCGCTCCAGCAGCCGCAGCACCTCGTTCACGGACAGGTCGATGGCGCGCACGCCGGTGTTCTTCAGCTCGCCGCAACGGAATATGCCCCAGGTGTACTGGGCCATGGAGATCGACTCCTCCTCGTTGAACTCGATGACACCCAGGCCCCGCCGGCTGATGACGTCACGCATGTCGTGCACGCGCTGGATGGCCGCCTGCCAGTTCTCGATGGCCCGCACCAGCACCGGCGCCGCGGCGTTGGGCACGCCGGCCGTGAACGCATGCGAATAGACGTCACGAGGCGTATCCGCGCGGTGGTAATACTCGGCGGGATCATGCGGATGGAACTTCCAGACCCACTCGTCCGGCGAGGGAGTGGGATCGGGAGTGATCACGAAATAACAATGGCCGTGCTCGTTCCGCAGCCAGCCTTCCGGGCAGGGCTCCTCCGGCTCTTCGCCCGGCTCCTCTTCGGGAGGCTGGATGGGCAGCGCCGGCTCGTCGTCGACAGGCGGTTCCGGCTCGTCGTCACCCGGCGGCGCCTGGTCGTCCGGCAGGGCGGTATCGTCATCGGCCGGAGGCGTTTCTTCTTCCACCACCGATGCCGGCGGCAGCGTGCTGTCGTCGCTGTTACAGCCGCCCAGCATCGCCAGCACGGCGATCAGGCACAGGTAGTAACGAGGCATGGCAGGTCCTTCGCGAACGGATGTTGCAGGTGCGAGAAGGTTAGCGAAGGCGACAGGGCGGGACGAGAGACGGAACGTCTCAATACGGTCTCAGGATGTCTCGTCGGGCTCGCAAGCGAGCGGCGAGGTCACCTGCCGGCGGAACTCGCCCGGCGTCATGCCGAAGCGCGCCTTGAAGGCGCGGTGGAAATGGCGCGCGCTGGCAAAACCGGTGTACGCCGCCACCCGCGCGGTACTGATGGCGGGTCGCCGCTCCAGCAGGGACCGCGC
>JAJUFS010000185.1 GCA_029263725.1 Gammaproteobacteria bacterium
GCTTGCCCGCGTTCCCAGCGTGGAGAAGCTCTACAGCGACGCTCACTCCAGCATCCAGGCCGGCAATTACATGCGCGCCGAACGGCAACTGCGCATCATCCTGTCGCGCTATCCGTTCACCGATTACGCCGCGCAGGCGCAGATGGACATGCTGTTCGTCTACCTGCAGATGGAAGACCCGGAGTCGCTGGTGGAAGAAGCCGAGCGCTTCATCCGCGAGAACCCGCGCCACCCGAACATCGATTACGTCTACTACATGCGCGGCATGGGCTACTACCAGGCGACGCGCAGCCTGCTGCAGTCCTTGTTCAACATCGACACCGCGCGCCGTGAGGTCAGCAACGCGGAACAGGCGTTCACCTACTTCAGCCAGCTCAACGCGCGCTTCCCGGACAGCGTCTACGCAGCCGACGCCGAGCGGCGCATGATCGAGCTCAAGGAAAGAATCGCGCGCTACGAGATATACGTCGCCGACTACTATCTGCAGCAGGGCGCGTGGGTGTCCGCCCTGCAGCGCGCCCATCGCGTGCTGCGCGAACTGCAGGGCACGCAGGCGGAGATCGACGCCCTGATCGTGATGGACAGGGCATACACCGAGCTTGGACTCGACGATCTCGCCGAGAACGCCCGCCGCATCCTCGCGGCCAACGCCCACCGTGATCCCGTCATCGTGGACCGCGATGCCGACTAGAAATCAGCCGCGGCTGACCCGCGTGTGACGATAGCCTGAAGTGATCGGATAGCGCCGCTCGCGGCCGAAGGCCCGGCGGCTCACCTTGATGCCCGGCGGCCCCTGCCGGCGCTTGTATTCGTTGCGGCTGACCATGTCGAGCACGCGGCTCACCGTCGCCGCATCGAAGCCCTTCGCGACGATCTCCTCGAAGCCGAGATCATCCTCGATGTACGCCTCCAGGATGGGATCCAGCACATCGTAAGGCGGCAGCGAATCGCTGTCCTTCTGATCCGGACGAAGCTCGGCCGAAGGCGGCCGCTCGATCACCATCTCGGGAATCGCGGGCGACAGGGTGTTGCGATAGCGCGCGAGGCGATAGACCAGCGTCTTGTAGACATCCTTCAATGGCGCGAACCCGCCGGCCATGTCGCCATACAGCGTGGAATAGCCCACCGCGTACTCGCTCTTGTTGCCGGTGGTGAGCACCATTCTGCCGGTCTTGTTGGAGAGCGCCATCAGCAGCACGCCGCGCGCGCGGGCCTGCACGTTCTCCTCGGTGGTATCCGCGCTCGTCCCCTCGAACAGCGGCGCGAGCACCTCGAGAAAGGCATCCACCGGCTGCTCGATCGACAGCACGTGATATTCGACGCCGAGCATCTGTGCCTGGCGCCAGGCCTCGTTCTTCGAAAGGTCCGTGGTGTATTTCGACGGCATCATCACCGCGACGACGCGCTCGGGCCCAAGCGCGTCCACGGCGATCGCCAGCGTCAGCGCGGAGTCGATGCCGCCGGACAGGCCGATGATCACGCCGTTGAAACCGTTCTTCTCGACGTAGTCACGCACGCCGCAGACCAGCGCGCGATAGACGCTTTCCTCCAGGCTGCGCTCGGTATGCACCTCGCCTTGCGCCATCGCGCAGCGCGCACCGTCGAAGCTCACGTCCACGGGATACAGGCCCTGCACGAAATAGGGCGCGCGCACCGCGACCTTGCCGTCATCGTTGATGGCCAGGGAATTGCCGTCGAACACCAGTTCATCCTGGCCGCCGACCAGGTTGCAGTAGACAATGGGCAGCCCGCATTCCCGTACGCGCGCGGCCAGCACCTGCGTCTCGCGATGCGCCTCGCGGCCGATCTGGAAGGGCGAAGCGGAAATGTTGAGGATGAGCTTCGCACCGGCCTCGCGCGTGCGCGTGCCGACGCCGGGGAACCACAGGTCCTCGCAGATGGTGAGTCCGAGCGGAATGCCCTTCACTTCCGCGACCACGCTTTCCATGCCGTTCGCGAAATGGCGCTTCTCGTCGAACACGCCGTAGTTGGGCAGCAGCTGCTTGCGATACTTCGCGGCGATGCGCCCGTCATGCAGCAGCGCGAAGGCATTGTAGAGACCGTCGTCGGCGTATTCGGGATAACCGATGCCGATCCAGGCTTCGGGCGCGATGGCGAGCGCCTCGGCGAGTGCCTCGTCGACCCGGCGGCGCAGCCCGGAATGCGTGAGCAGGTCCTCGGGCGGATAGCCGGTGAGCGTCAGCTCCGGGAACAGCACCAGCTCCGCGCCCAGCGTCTCGATGGCCTCCAGCGTCATGCGTCGCACGCAGGCAAGATTGCCGGCC
>JAJUFS010000183.1 GCA_029263725.1 Gammaproteobacteria bacterium
GAGAATTTTCTCGCTCCCTTCTCCTTTCTCCCAAAACTTTGCGTCCACGACGCCGCGCGCAATATTCTTCGGCGGCCTTTGCCTGGAGCAATGACATGCCGCGTCTTCTCGCTCGCCTGTTGCCGTGCCTGCTAATGGTTGCGCCGGTGCTTGCCGTTGCTGCTCCCGCAGGAAGCGCGCCGGAGCTTTTCGGCATCCGCATCGAGTTCCTGCTGTTCGCGCTGGTGCTGCTTGGCATCGCGCTGTTTCACCGCCATACGTTCAACGTCGCGCTCACCGGCGCGATCGTGATCGTGCTGTACAAGCTCATCTTCACGGGCTTCGCGGCCGGCCCCGGATTCGGCGGGTTTCTCGGCCATCTCGCGCACGAGTGGGTCATCCTCATAAACCTGCTGATGATGCTGCTGGGCTTCGTGATCCTTGCCCGCCACTTCGAGAAAAGCCATGCGCCGGTCATGCTGCCGAGCTACCTGCCGGACAACTGGCTGGGCGGCTTCGTGCTGCTGGCGATGATCTTCGTGCTCTCCAGTTTCCTCGACAACATCGCCGCGGCCATGATTGGCGGCGCGCTGGCGCACGAGCTGTTTCGCGGTCGCGTGCATATCGGCTACCTCGCCGCCATCGTCGGCGCTTCGAACGCGGGCGGGGCGGGCAGCGTGATCGGCGACACCACCACGCTGATGATGTGGGTCAGCGGCATCGCGCCCGCGGACGTGATTCGCGCCTACGTCGGTGCGATCATCGCGCTGCTGGTGTTCGGCATCCCGGCGGCGCTGCAGCAGCATCGCCATTCGCCCATCATCAAGGACAACCCGCCGGACGTGCGCATCGACAGGGTGCGCGTCGGTATCGTCGTCTTCATCCTGGTGATGGCCGTCGGCGTGAACCTGTACGTGAACATCAAGATGCCGGAACTCGGCGAGCGCTTCCCGTTCTTCGGCGTGACGGTGTGGACCACCATCCTGCTGACGATGCCGCTGCGCGCACCGGACTGGCAGGCCATGCGCGCAAGCCTCAAGGGTTCGCTGTTCCTGGTGTGCCTGGTGTTGTCCGCGTCGCTCATGCCGGTGGATTCGTTGCCTGCCGCGAGCTGGGAGACCGCGTTCGGCCTGGGCGCGATCTCGGCGGTGTTCGACAACATTCCGCTCACCGCACTGGCCATCGAGCAGGGCGGCTATGACTGGGGCGTGCTCGCGTATGCGGTCGGCTTCGGCGGCTCGATGATGTGGTTCGGTTCATCCGCGGGTGTGGCGCTGACCAATCTCTTTCCGGAGGGCAAGTCGGCGTTAGCCTGGGCGCGGCATGGCTGGCACGTAGCGCTGGGCTTCGTGCTTGGCTTCCTCGCGCTGCTGTGGCTGCTGGGCTGGCACCCGCACGAGCCTGAAACACATGCCGCCGTCACGGCAGTGGCGGTGAGCGCCGTGCAGACTGGTTGATCAAGGAGACTGGATGGATTTCTTCGCAATCATTTCGCCCGCCGAGCTGATCGCGCTCGGCACCGTGATCCTCACCGACCTCGCGCTCGCCGCCGACAATGCCATCGTCGTCGGCATGGCCGCCGCGGGCCTGCCGCGCGACCAGCGGCCTCGCGCCATCGTCATCGGCATCGTCGGTGCTACCGCCATGCGCGTGGTGTTCGCGCTGTTCGTGGTGCAGCTGCTGCAGATCGTCGGCCTGCTGCTCGCCGGCGGCATCCTGTTGCTGTGGGTGTCGTGGAAGCTGTGGCGCGAGATCACGCACAAGGAAGAAGCCGGCGAGGCGGTGCTGGAAGGCGAAGACGTGCCGGTGCAGAAGCCGAAGAGCTTCCGTGACGCCGTCACGCAGATCATCATCGCGGACATTTCCATGTCGCTGGACAACGTGCTCGCTGTCGCCGGCGCTGCGCGCGACCACTGGTGGGTGCTGATCGTTGGCCTGGTGCTGTCGGTCGCGCTGATGGGCGCGGCGGCAACCTGGATCGCGCGGCTTTTGACGCGACATTCCTGGATCGCCTACCTCGGCCTGTTCGTGATTCTCTACGTTGCGCTGAAGATGATCTGGGATGGCGGCCTGGAGATCCTGGCGCTTATTTGATTGCGAGGGAGACGGAGGAAGGTAGAAGGAAGAAGAGCAGCAGCGACGGGGCGTACCTTATCTTCTGCCTTCTCACTTCTGCCTCTCGACAAAATCCCCCCTGCTTCGCGCGACCCCCTTTGCGAAAGGGGGTGAGGTCGTCTTACGTCTAACGTCTTACGGAACAGGACGAATAATGCTGAGGTCGGTGACGAAAACCGTACACCGATCGATCAGGGAATCAACAAGGGAGAAATGGTGGCTACGGGTGGACTCGAACCACCGACCTCA
>JAJUFS010000110.1 GCA_029263725.1 Gammaproteobacteria bacterium
ACGGCGGCCAGGATGCCGATGATCGCAACCACGATCATCAGTTCGATAAGGGTGAAACCCTTCTGAACGTTCTTCATGTGTCTATCCCCATGGTGATGGAACGGTTTGTCAGGTGATGTAGCACCTGCCATTCAGGATGCATTTGCCGTGCCAACTGGGGAAAGGCGTGGTTGAGCCTTTTGCTGCGCGGGAAGGAGGCGCCAAACCGGTCGCTGTTTGACAAATTGTCACAAAGTGACAATCGAAAGCCAAAAGAAAGCCCGGCGGAGCCGGGCTTTCTGATTACTGGCAGCCGGAAGGCAGATACTTGATGTCCATCGCATTGCCACCGCCCGGAGCGCAGGTCCAGTTCACGATGCGGTTGTTGGTGGAGACGGTGGGGGTAACGGTAAACGTCTTTCCCTGAATCGCCGCATTCACTGGCGCCGCGCTTCGCATGGTGACGGTGATGATGCATTCGTCATCATGAGTTGCACTTTCCGTATAGCGGCCACGTTCGTTGTCGTCATACGTACCTGCCGCGGGGCAGTCCCCCTGAGAGGAATGAAATTCCGAGAGCGAGGTCTTCAACGCGCCCGCCGTGGCAACGGCTTCGGATACCTGCGAGCGTGCGACGTAATCCTGGTATGCGGGAATCGCCACAGCGGCCAGGATACCGATGATGGCGACCACGATCATGAGTTCGATGAGCGTGAAGCCGCTCTGCTTGTGCTTCATTTCCATGTCGTTCTCCTTCCTGGAGTTGATCCGCGTCATCGGATGATGACGTCGCAAGGGGTTTTGCAAGCGCAGTGCCAACTACGCGGCTGGTGACGAAAACGCAGCGGAAGTTGCGCGCAATGCGCATCCAGGTGCACGCAACAGGTTTTTCTGATTTCGCGCGTGAATGAAAACGCAGAAGTGATCAATCAGCGTGGCTGTAGCGTGGAAGCGCGGCGGGAAAAGATTCACGCAAGGAGCGGTGGTGAACAAAGGGTGACAAAAGGGAGAAGGGAGAAGGCCGAAAGCTGCGAGTCTTCTACCTTCTCCCTTCTGCTTTTTTAGTGCTGCGCAAGACGAGCGAGAGCCGTCCTCTTATTTCTTACAACCCTCAATCCTCCAGCCCCAGCTTCTCGATGCGATACCGCAGTTGCCTGAGAGTCAGTCCAAGCAGCCGGGCGGCGCGGGTCTTGTTGTAGCGGGTCTTTTCCAGCGCTTCGACGATGGCCTGCTTCTCCGGGTCGCCCAGGCGGCTGGGCGGGGCTTCGACCACGGGAGGCTGGTCTTCCGTGCGCCGCGCGGGGGCATTGGCCTCGTTGCTGCGCCTTACCTGGATGTCGCCGGCGTCGATAAGGTCGCCGCCGGAGAGCGTGACGGCGCGCTCGAGGATGTTTTCCAGTTCACGCACGTTGCCCGGGAAGTCGTGTGAAAGCAGCTTTTGCATTGCCGCGTCGGTGACTCGCGGCCGGGCAAAGCCGAGGTTCGCCGCAAGCTTGCCGAGCAGCGAATCCACCAGCTGCGGAATGTCCTCGCGCCGCTCGCGCAGCGCCGGCAGGCGCAGCTCAATGACGTTGATGCGGTAGTAAAGGTCCTCGCGGAAATCGCCATCGGCGACGAGCTTGCCGAGATCGCGGTGGGTGGCGGAAAGAATCCGCACGTTCACCGGCACCTCGCGTGCCGCGCCGACCGGGCGCACGCATTTTTCCTGGATGACGCGCAGCAGCTTCACCTGCATGTGCAGCGGCAGGTCGGCGACTTCGTCGAGGAACAGCGTGCCGCCGTCGGCGGCCTGGAACAGGCCTTCCTTGTCGGCATGCGCGCCGGTGAAGCTGCCCTTGCGGTGTCCGAAGAACTCGCTTTCCATCAGCTCGGATGGAATCGCGCCGCAGTTCACCGGCACGAAGGGCTGGCCGGCGCGCGGTCCGGATTCATGGATGAGCCGGGCGGCGAGCTCCTTGCCGGTGCCGGACTAGCCGCTGATGTGCACCGGCGCCTGGCTGCGCGCGACCTTGGCGATCATCTCGCGCACCCGATGGATCGCCTGGGAGTCGCCCAGCAGCTGCGGGCGCGAGGCGTCCGCGGGCGTCTCCTTGATGGCCTCGCCGAGGGTGAGCGCGGAGTTCACCAGCCGGCGCAGGTCGTTCACGTCCAGCGGCTTGGAAACGAAGTCGAAGGCGCCGAGCTTGAGCGCCTGCACCGCGGATTCGACGTTGCCGTGCGCGGTGATCACCGCCACCGGCATTTCCGGACGGTGTTCCTGTATCCACTTGACGAGATCGAGGCCGTTGCCGTCCGGCATGCGCATGTCGGTCAGGCAAAGGTCGGGGCGCTGTTCGAGGATCTGCACCTCGGCCTCGCGCACGCCCGCTGCCTGCAGCGTGGCGAGTCCCATGCGCTCCAGCGTGATGGCGAGCAGGTCGCGGATGTCCGGCTCGTCGTCGACGACGAGTACGCGCGCCGCGCGCGTCGCGGTCTTCAGTTCAGCCATGCGGGTTCGTCCTGGAAACGGATGCGGAAGCAACTGCGGCCGTCGCCGTCCTTCCCGTATTTGAGCGTGGCATGATTGCATTCACACAACTCGCGTGCAACGAACAGCCCAAGGCCAGTGCCGCTGCGCGAGTGCGTATAGAAAGGTTCGAAGACGCGATTGACGATGCTGCTGTCGATGCCGGGGCCGAAGTCGACCACGTCCAGCCACACCGTGCCGCCGCCCAGCGTGCGCGACAGCCGCAGTATCGCCAGCTGCCCGTCCTCGGTGGCGCCGGCGTGGTGGCGGGCGTTTTCCAGCAGGTTGAGCAGGATCTGCCGCAGGTGACCGGGATCGATGCGCACATGCACCTCGTCGCCGGTGGTGTCCAGTTCGACGGCGTCCAGCGGCATGCCGTTGGTGTCGCAGTACTCCATGACGAAGTCGCGCAGCCAGGCGGTGATTTCCAGGCGTTCGGGGTGGAACTGCTCGCGGCGACCGAGCTGCAGGATGCTTTCCACCACCTCGTTCACGCGCATCGCCTGCTGGCGGATGATGCCCACGAAGCGGCGGTCCTCGGCGGCGAGGTGGTCGGATTCTTCCAGCAGCTGGCCGGCGTGGGAGATCGCGCCGATGGGATTGCGCACCTCGTGCGCGATGCTGGCGGTCAGCCGTCCCAATGCCGCCAGCTTCATCTGCTGGATTTCCTCGGCGACCTTCTCGGCATTTTCCAGGAAGATCATCAGGCTGCCGTCGCGGAAGTCGCCGATGTTCTGGACCTGCGGGATGTAGAGCGTGCCGTCGGCGCCGCGCAGGCTGCCCGTGTAGGTGCCGCCCTTGCGCCAGGCGGCAACCACGTTGCGCAGCTGCGGCGAAATGCCGGCCTCGCGGCCGATCACGTTGCCGCCGAGGTCCAGGAAGCGCATCGCCGCGGCATTGATCTGGCGGATGCGGTCATCGGCATCCACCACCACCACGCCCGAACCCAGGTTCTGGATGATCAGGTTGTTGACCTGCGACAGGTTGGCGAGGTCCAGGCCGCGGCGGGTGGCGAGCGCCTCGCTCTCGCGGGCCCGTTCGGCGACCCAGGAGCTGACCAGCGCGGTGGCAAAGAAGATCGCGCCCATGATGCCGGCGCGGGTGTAACCGTAGGAGTCGGCGAAGCCGCGCAGCATGGACAGGAACTGTTCGCCGAGCACGGCGAGTGACACCAGCGCCGCGTACAGCAGCGCCAGCCGCCGGTCCAGCAGCACGCTCGCGGCAGCGACCACTACGAACAGCAGGTTGGGCAGGCCGCTGGACTGGCCGCCCGAGGCGTGGGTCAGCAGGATGATGGCGGCGAGATCCGCCAGCAGCTGGATGACCGTCTGCCAGAACAGCGGCGGCTTGCGCGTCTGCAGGGTGAAGCTGGCGATGAGCGCGAGCGCAAAGTAGGCGACGCCGGTGTACAGGTACAGCTGCGGATACTCGCTGCCCAGGAGGTGGCGGTTCTCCTGGAAGAACATCAGCGTGAAGGCGCCGGCGGCGATGGCGCGGAACAGGTTCAGCAGCCGGAGCACCCGCCAGCGCATTTCCTGGTCGCCGGGCGCGCGGTCGCTGATGCGGATGCCGAACAGCGTGCTCGAGCCGGTCACGGACGAATTCCCGCGTTTTTTGCGAAATGACGCGGTTTGCGCCAGAATACGCGCCTCATTTTTGCCCCCCAATCAATCACCGGAACACGCCAAGCCCATGAATCTCCACGAATATCAATCGAAGCAATTGTTCGCGCATTATGGCATGCCGATCCCCCGCGGAAAGGTGGCTGATTCTGCCGCTTCCGCCGTCGCCGCTGCCGAGGAACTCGGCGGCAACCTGTGGGTGGTGAAGGCCCAGGTCCACGCCGGCGGCCGCGGCAAGGCCGGCGGCGTCAAGCTGTGCCGCACGCTGGACGAGGTCCGCGAGGCCGCCAGCAACATGATCGGCATGCAGCTCGTCACCCACCAGACGGGCCCCGAGGGCCTGCCGGTGCGGCAGCTGCTGATTGAAGCCGGTTCCGACATCGCGCGCGAGCTGTATCTTTCGGTCGTCGTGGACCGCGCCACCGAGCGCGTCACCTTCATGGCGTCCACCGAAGGCGGCATGGACATCGAGGAAGTCGCCGAGAAGACCCCGGAGAAGATCTTCCGCATCGCCATCAACCCGGCGGCCGGCCTGCAGGACTACCAGGTACGCGAGCTGGCCTTCGGCCTCGGCATCGCCAAGGACCAGTTCAAGGACTTCGCCAGGGTGGTGAAGGGCCTGTACAACATGTTCATGGACAAGGATGCGTCGCTGGTCGAGATCAACCCGCTGATCATCACCACCGACAACCGCGTCGTGGTGCTGGACGCCAAGGTCAACCTCGACGACTCCGCCATGTTCCGCCACCCGGACCTGGCCGAGATGCGTGATCCGACGCAGGAAGACGAGAAGGAAAACATCGCCCACGAGCACGGCTTCAACTACGTCTCGCTGGACGGCAACATCGCCTGCATGGTCAACGGCGCCGGTCTTGCCATGGCCACCATGGACATCATCAAGCTGCACGGCGGCGATCCGGCCAACTTCCTGGACGTCGGCGGCGGCGCCACCAAGGAACGCGTCACCGAGGCGTTCAAGCTCATTCTTTCCAACCCCAAGGTCGAGGCCATCCTGGTCAACATCTTCGGCGGCATCGTGCGCTGCGACCTGATCGCCGAGGGCGTGATCGCCGCGGTGAAGGAAGTCGGCGTCAAGGTGCCGGTCGTCGCGCGCCTCGAGGGCACGAATGTCGAGAAGGGCCGCGAAATGCTGGCCAACTCGGGGCTTGCGATCACGCCTGCGACCGATCTCACCGACGCGGCGCAGAAGGTCGTGGCGGCTGCCAAGGCCTGAGACATCTGACAAAAGAATTCATTGCAGGAAATCGATAATGAGCATTCTGATCAACAAGAACACGAAGGTGATCACCCAGGGCTTCACCGGCAAGCAGGGCACCTTCCACTCCGAGCAGGCGATTGCCTACGGCACGCAGCTGGTCGGCGGCGTCACCCCGTACCGCTCGGGCGAGACGCATCTCGACCGCCCGGTGTTCGACACCGTGCGTGCCGCCGTGGACGCCACCGGCGCCGACGCTTCCATGATCTTCGTGCCGCCGCCGTTCGCGGCCGACGCCATCCTTGAAGCCGCCGAGGGCGGCATCAAGGTGATCGTGTGCATCACCGAGGGCATTCCGGTCACCGACATGATCCGTGTCAAGGCCGCGCTCAAGGACTATCCCGATGTTCGCCTCATCGGCCCGAACTGCCCGGGCGTGATCACGCCGGGCGAGTGCAAGATCGGCATCATGCCGGGCCACATCCACAAGCCCGGCCGCATCGGCATCGTGTCGCGTTCCGGCACGCTGACCTATGAAGCCGTCCACCAGACCACGGGCAACGGCCTCGGCCAGACGACCTGCGTCGGCATCGGCGGCGACCCGGTGCGCGGCATGAACTTCATCGACGTGATCGAGCTGTTCGAGAAGGATCCGGACACCGACGGCATCATCATGGTCGGCGAGATCGGCGGCACCGACGAGGAAGCAGCCGCCGAGTTCATCAAGTCCAATGTCTCCAAGCCGGTGGTTGCCTACATCGCGGGCGTGACCGCGCCTCCGGGCAAGCGCATGGGCCATGCCGGCGCGATCATTTCCGGCGGCAAGGGTACGGCGGAAGAGAAGTACAAGGCGCTGGAAGCCGCGGGCGTGCGCACCGTGCGCTCCGCCGCCGAACTCGGCGACGCCATCCACGCGCTCGTCGCGGGCTGACGCCGCTTGCACTGGTAACGAAAATCCCCGCTTCTCGCGGGGATTTTTGTTGGGGACCATAGGACGTGAGACGCAAGACGTCTCACGAGGATGAGCTTATGAGCACATCGCTGCGAATCGTCATGGCGCAAGCGAACCTGCTGGTCGGGGACGTGGCCGGCAATCTTGCCTGCGTGCGACGCATGACGCTGGAGGCCATCGAGACGCTGGGCGCGGAGCTGGTGCTGTTCCCGGAGCTGACGCTCACCGGCTATCCGCCCGAGGACCTGCTCACGCATTCCGGGCTGCGCCGCCG
>JAJUFS010000132.1 GCA_029263725.1 Gammaproteobacteria bacterium
AGCCAGTCCTCGCCGCGGGTGGCGGTGTAGCCTTCGTTGAAGATGAGATAGAGCACGTCGAGCACGCTGTCGATGCGCTCCGGCAGCGCGTTCTCGTCCGGGAACTCGAAGGCGACATCGGCTTCCGCCAGCTTGCGCTTGGCGCGCACGATACGTTGCGCGATGGTGGGCTCGGGCACGAGGAAGGCGCGTGCGATCTCGCCGGTGCTGAGCCCGCCGAGCAGCTTCAGCGTCAGCGCGATGCGTGATTCCGGCGGCAGCACCGGATGGCAGGCGATGAGCATGAGGCGCAAAAGGTCATCGCCCACATCCGTCTCCAGGACCCGCTCAATGTCGGGCATGAGCGTTTCGTCCTGTTCGTGGGCAAGCGACTGGTGCTTTTCCGCGGCAAGCTTCTCGTGGCGCCAGCGATCGACGGCGCGCCGCTTCGCGGTGGTCATCAGCCAGGCGCCGGGATTGTCCGGCACGCCCTGCCGCGGCCAGGTTTCCAGCGCGGTGAGCAGCGCGTCCTGGGCAAGATCCTCGGCGAGCGAGACGTCGTGCGTCAGGCGAACCAGTCCCGCGATCACGCGCGGCGATTCCACCTTCCACACGCCTTCGACGAAACGCCGGATGTCTGTGTCGGCAGTCTTCACGGTTGCCGATCACAACATCATCCCCCGGCGCGCGCAAGCATTGCTGTTGCAGCTGCGTTGCACCTCAGAGCATCTCGATGGCGCGGAAGCGCTCGACGTCAGTGAAGCCCTTGAAGTCCTCCAGCTCGTACAGCTGGCGCACCTCGATTTCGCCGTCGTTGATGCCGGGATTCGGGAAGCGCCGCGCCCACTCGAAGGCTTCCTCGCGGGTGCGCGTCTGGATCAGCGTGTAGCCGGCGACAAGCTCCCTGGTTTCGGAAAACGGCCCGTCGGTGATGGTCTTCCTGCCGTCCTTCCAGGTGATGCGCCAGCCCTTGCTGCTGGGATGCAGGCCGGAGCCATCCAGCAGCACGCCGGCGCGGGCGAGCTCCTCGTGGTAGGCGGCCATGGCATCGAATACCTCCTGGCCCGGCATCAACCCTGCTTCCGACTCGGGCGTGGCCTTGACGATGATCATGAATCGCATGGCAGTGCTCCTCGCCTTGGTTTCATGAACACGACGCGCGAGGCGAGCGGAAATCGACAGGCGCTGGCGAAGGAATGGACAGGATTTGCAGGATTTCTCAGGGCCACCTTCGGCCAACCCGCCCTGCAATTGCCGTCGTCTCACTCCTTCTCCCTTCTCACGCCGACGGCCCGTCCTTGAACTGCGACGGATCGAGCTGGAAGCGTTTCAGCAGCTTGTAGAAGTCGGTGCGGTTGCGATCGGCCATGCGCGCGGCGCGGGAGACGTTGCCGCGGGTAACGCGCAGGAGTTGCGCGAGGTAACGGCGGGTGAACTCGTCGCGGGCGGTGGCGAGGCTGGGCAGGCCGCCTTCCTGCTCGTCGAGCAGTCTTCTCACCTGTCCCGCGCTGATGACCTGGCCGGGCGTGAGCGCGGCGCAACGCTCGACGAAGTTCTGCAGTTCGCGCACGTTGCCCGGCCAGTTGCTTTCGAGCAACGCTTCCAGCGCGGCCGGTGCAAAGCTCTTCGGCGTGCTCGATGTCGCGTTGATGCGATCGAGGAAATGCGTGGCCAGCAACGGAATGTCCTCGCGCCGCTCGCGCAGCGGCGGCAGGCGCAGGTTGACCACATTGAGGCGATAGAAAAGGTCCTCGCGAAACTCGCCGCTTTCCATGCCCTGGCGCAGGTCCTGGTGTGTGGCGGAGATGACGCGGATGTCGACATGGCGGTCGCGCGTGCTGCCCACGGGGCGCACCGTGCCTTCCTGCAGCACGCGCAGCAGCTTCACCTGCGCGCTCGGCGGCATGTCACCGATCTCGTCCAGGAACAGAGTGCCGCCATCGGCTTCCTGAACGAGCCCCGGCTTGGATTGCACCGCGCCGGTGAATGCACCCTTCTCGTGGCCGAACAGTTCCGATTCCAGCAGTGTTTCCGGGATGGCGGCGCAGTTGACGGCGACGAACGGCCCGCTGGCGCGGGGACTGGCGCGGTGTATGGAGCGCGCCAGCTGTTCCTTGCCGGTGCCGCTTTCGCCGGTGATGAGCACAGCCGCATCGGTGCCGGCCGCCATCTTCGCCTGGTTGAGCACTTCTTCCATGCGGCCGCTGCGCGTGAGGATGCCTTCGCGCCAGTCTTCCTTGCGCGTGCCGGCGGCGCTGGTTTCCAGCGCGCGCTCGACCTGCGCGAGCAGTTCGGATTTCTCCACCGGCTTGGTGAGGAAACCGAAGGCGCCGTTCTGCGTGGCGCGCACCGCATCGGGAATGCTGCCGTGAGCGGTGATGAGTATCACCGGCAGGCCGGGCGCGGTACGCACCAGCGCTTCCAGCAATTCCAGGCCGTCCATGTTTTCCATGCGCAGATCGGTGATGACGAGATCGGGGCGCTGCGCCTCCACGGCTGCCAGCGCCATCGCGCCGTCCTTCGCAGTGCGCACCGCATAGCCGTTGCTTTCCAGCCTCAGGCTCAGGAGCCGGAGCAGGCCGGGATCATCGTCGACCAGCAGAATCTGCGGTTTCGTTCGCATCGCCATTTCCTGTGTCGGTTTCCTCGGGAGTTTCGTTCACGGTCTGCTCGATGCGCGCCAGCGCCTCGAGCTTCTCGCGCAATTGCCTGAGCTCCGCATTCGCGGCGTCGAGTTCGCGCTGCAGGGCGGCGCGCTGCGCCGCGCATTGCTGCTGCGCGCTGAGACAGCTCGCCTCGGCGGCCCGCTGGTCGCGGATGCGGTTGATGCGTTCGAGCCGGTCGATGACGGCGGTGAGCTGCAGGCGCACCAGTCCGTCGAGTTCCACCGGCAGCGGATCAGGCGAGGCGAGCAGGGCTTCGAAGTGCATGCGCGCCTTGTTCAGCGCCTGCACGTCGTTGCGCGAGGTCGACAGCGCAAAGGCGTACTCCAGCGCCATGTAGCGGTCGCCGGCCTCCGCGGCCAGCCGCAGCTGCTCGAGCTCGTCGCGGCGCAGGTTGCCTGGGCGGGTGAGATAGTCGCGCAGGCTGTGCAGGTAGCTCGTCGCCGTGCCCGGGCCATCCTCCGGCCAGTCGACCGGCTCGGGTTCGGCCTCGCGCGAAGCACAGGCGGATAGCGCCAGCAGCGCCGCCAGCAGGCAGGCTTTCAGGCCCTCAGGCACGCGGAAGCTCGACATCGAAAGTTGCACCATCCGTCTCTCCATCCGTGATGCGTACCGTGCCGCCATGTGCGCGTACGCATTCGAGTACCACCGACAGCCCGAGCCCCGTGCCCTGCACATGGCTGTGCAACGCCGCGCGCCGTCCCTGGTAGAAGGCGCGGAACACGCGCTTGCGTTCCGCGGGCTCGATGCCCGGACCGTCATCGCCGACCCGCAGCTGCACCTTGCGGCCGCGCGGCGCGATCTCCACCAGCAGGCGGCCGCCCTCGGGAGAAAACTTCACCGCGTTGGAGATGAGGTTGTCGATCATGACTTCGAGCTTCTGCTCGTCGCCCTGCACGGTCGCAGGCTCGATGCGTTCGAGCACTTTCAGCTCAAGCCTGCGAATGCCGAGGCGATGGCGTTCCAGCACGCGCCGCATCAGCGCGTCCAGGCGCACCTTGCGGCGCTCCAGCGGCGCGCGCAGGTTCTGCCAGGCGCTGAAGCTCAACAGGTTCTCGATCTGGTCCTGCAGCAGCAGGCTGTTTTCACGCAGGATGCCGGCGACCTCGCGCTGGCCTTCGCTGAGCGCGCCCATGGTGCCGTCCACCAGCAGCTCGCTGCCTTCGCGGATGTTGGCGAGCGGGGTCTTCAGTTCGTGCGAGACATGCCGCAGGAAGACGTTCTTGTCTTCCTCGGTCTCGAGCAGGCGGCGGCGCAGCCAGTCGAGCTGCGTGCCGAGATGTTCGAGATCCTCGGGGCCGCGCACGCGGATGGTTTCCTCGAAGCGCCCTTCGCCGAGCCGGGTGATGGCGATCACCAGCTGCCGCACCGCGCGCGAGATCATCAGCGTGAAGATGGCGGCGAGCGCCACGGCGAGCACGATCACCGCGCCGGCCTGCCAGACCAGCAGCTGCTGGGTGCGCTGCGATTGCCGCTGCAGTTCGGCGATGCGTGTCTCGGTGAGCACGCGCACGCGGTTGTTGATCGCGACGCTGATCTCGATCAGCCCCTCGAACACGTTCGCGCGCCCGTTGCCGACCTCGCCATTGCGAGCGAAGGAAGTGATGCTGACCGCGCGGCTGCGCGCCAGCAGCTCGGTGGTTGCCGCACCGATCTCCGCATCCGGCAGCAGCTGGCGCAGCTCCTCGGCGGCCGCGGCGACACGCTCCTGCCGGCGCTCGTACAGCTCCAGCAGGGCCGGGTCCTGCAACACCGCATACTGGCGTGCGTGTCGTTCCATTGCCGTGAGCTGCTCGCTGAGAATGCGCGCCTGGCGCGTCGCAGCCACGCCGGTGACCACCGCGACCTCGCCGAGGCGCGTCAGGCGTTCCAGGTAGACGGTGCTGAGCAGGATCGCGCCGATCAGCGGCAGGCCCACCACGGCGAAGCCGACCACGACCAGCGCGTTGATCGAGCGCCAGCGGAATGCGCGCATTGCTCCCTCTCAATCCCCGCCACCTTGCGCAGTCTCCCGCGGACTGTCGCCAAAACCCATCAGGTCATTCGTGCAAGACCGCGGCCAGTCTCAGGCGCGCCCCGAGAGGCGCG
>JAJUFS010000187.1 GCA_029263725.1 Gammaproteobacteria bacterium
GGCGAGCTTGTCTTCCTGGATCTGACCAACATCGATAATCCGCAATTGGAGGTCATCGCGGAAAGTACGGAAGGCGTCGAGGTTGAGATCGCGCATCTCGAGGCACTTGCGTTCGATCCGGCGCGCAACCGCCTCTACTCGCTCAATGACGCCAGCAATGAACTTGTTGCGATCAATGTCATGGAGGTTGCCATAGACCTGGATGGCGATGGCAGCTTCGACAAGGATCAGAACGGCGAGTACATCCGCATGCCGATTGCGCAGGCCGTGGTGATCTCGCGGACTGAGGGGACTGGACTGTAAGCACCCCTGGCCGATCCTTCCGTGATCACATATTGCAGGGCGCCTTCCAGGCGCCCTTTTTCTTTACGTGTCGGCTGTTTCCCGGCCTCATCGCGATGGGATGGCCGCCGGTTGCAGGACTCTCACTGTCGCTTTCGCAACCTCCGGCGTGTTGCGGCCCTGGCCGAGCCAGATATGACGGAAGCTGACGTACATCAGGCTGGAAAGCAGGGCGAGCAACGGCACCGCGAACAGCGGCGAGAGCAGCATGAACACGGGTACGCAGATCACGGCGATGGCGAATACCAGGCCCACGACGAAGCCGTTCATGGAAATTGCCTGGATTGCCTGTCCGTAGGCCTGCAGCAGGGGCAGGCCGGCGAGCGTCATCAGCGGCACCACGAACCAGCCGACGATACCGACAGCCACCAGCCAGGTGACCAGCGCGAGCGACAGATCGCGCAGCGGCTGCCATTGGCCGCGCAGGAACTCGGGCAAGGTGAACAGCGGTCCGTTGTCGACGCCGGCCATGAGCTCAAGCGGCTGCGTCAGCACGCTGACGGCGAGGATCAGGCCGCCCACCGCAAGCCACGGGAGCGCACCCGCGATGAGAAGGTCGCGCCAGGTGGAAGCGGAAACGGAGCGCAGCATGTCCATGGGCGAGCGGCTGCTGTCTGCGGCGTGCGCAACCACGCAGCCCGCCGCAAGCGGCAGGCCGAGCCCGAGCAGCATGAGCAGGCTGAAAGGCAACGGCAGCAGCGACACCGCGCTCCATGCCGCGCCTATGCCCAGGAACCACAACGGCTGGCGCCGGCAGAGCGCGAAGGCTTCACGCAGCCAGAGCCAGACACTGCTTGCGGGAACCCGCTGGGGACGAAACGTTGCCATGGCGCACGCGATCCGGAAGGAGACTGCGCGCGATGGTAGGCGGCATCTGCCGATGCCGCGGCTTACCGGATCACATTGCCGTGATCGGCATTTGAGGGCTTTCCCTCGTTCACTCTCACTTTTGTGATGCGCTTGGCATCAGGCGACGGGGCGGGCGTAGAGATCGTGCTCGTCGGCGTCCTCGACACGAACCTTCACGAACTGCCCGACCAGTGCATCCTCGGCATCATTGAGATGCACGACGCCGTCGATTTCCGGGGCGTCCGCGAAGGAGCGCGCCTTGGCGTAGTCGTCATCCTTTTCGTCCACCAGCACGGTGAGCTCGCGGCCGACGAGGCGCTGCAGGCGGCGCGCGGAGATTTCCGCCTGGGTTTCCATGAAGATGCGCTGCCGCTCCAGTGCCACTTCTTCCGGCACCCAGTCGGGCAGGCTGTTGGCCGCGGCGCCTTCGACCGGCGAATAGGTGAAGCAGCCGACGCGATCGAGCTCGGCTTCCTCGATGAAGTCGAGCAGCTGCTCGAAGTCCTCGTCGGTCTCGCCGGGAAAGCCGACGATGAACGTGGACCGCAAGGTGAGATCAGGACAGGCCTTGCGCCATTCGCGGATGCGATCCAGCACCCTGGCGTTGTTGGCGGGGCGCTTCATCGCCTTGAGGATCTTCTCGCTGCCGTGCTGCAGCGGCATGTCGAGGTAGGGAAGGATCCTGCCTTCCGCCATCAGCGGAATGACTTCATCGACATGCGGATAGGGGTAGACGTAATGCAGCCGCACCCAGATGCCGAGTTCCGCGAGGCCTTCGCACAGCTCGGTCATGCGGGTGCGATATTCGCGGCCACACCATTCGCCGCCGGCGTAGCTTACGTCCACGCCATAGGCGGAAGTATCCTGCGAGACCACCAGCAGTTCCTTCACGCCGTCGCGCGCCAGGCGTTCGGCCTCATGCAGCACCTCGCTGACATTCCGGCTGGCCAGCCTGCCGCGCAGTTTCGGGATGATGCAGAAGCTGCAGGAATGATTGCAGCCCTCGGAAATCTTCAGGTAGGCGTAA
>JAJUFS010000070.1 GCA_029263725.1 Gammaproteobacteria bacterium
ACGCTGCGAGAAATCCACCGCGCTATTGAAGTCCATGGGCTTCGAGAACGTGTTCCACCTGCAGGGTGGCATTCTCAAGTACCTGGAAACGGTGCCGGAAGAACAAAGCCTGTGGGAAGGCGAATGCTATGTCTTCGATGAGCGCGTCAGCGTGAAGCATGGACTTGCGCCGGGAAGCTGGAGCAGTTGCCATGCCTGCGGGATGCCGGTGCAGCGAAAGGACATGGAATCGACATTCGATGTTGAAGGGGCGTCTTGTTCGCATTGCTGCCGGGAGGTGCCGGACTCCGAAATCAGCGGCCAGGCGTAGCGGCCAAACGGATGAATGCCGAAAGCCGGGCGTTCGATCCCGGTTGTGCGCTGTACAAGGTTCATACGGTAAGTTCCCCACGAAAAAAAAGAGCCCCGCCACTCAGGCAACCGCTGAATGACCCCGAAATGCAGGTATCCTTGTCGGTCCGACGCCGACCTGTGACTCCCGCCATGCCTGACAACGCTTCCAGCACTGGAGATCTTCCGCAATTCTCCGAACTCGCCCTGCCCGACGCGTTACTGAAAGCGCTGGCGACAGTGGGCTACGAAACGCCATCGCCCATCCAGGCGCGCACCATTCCGCCATTGCTCGCCGGCCGCGATGTGCTCGGCCAGGCGCAGACGGGCACCGGCAAGACAGCCGCCTTCGCGCTGCCGCTGCTCGCGAGAATCGATCTCGCACGTGCGGTACCGCAATTGCTCGTGCTCGCGCCAACCCGCGAGCTCGCCATCCAGGTTGCCGAAGCCTTCCAGCGTTACGCGGCGTTCCTGCCGGGCTTCCGTGTCGCGCCCGTTTACGGCGGCCAGGACATGCGCGGACAACTCAACCAGCTCAAGCGCGGCGTGCATGTCGTCGTCGGCACACCTGGTCGCGCCATGGACCACATGCGCCGCGGCTCGCTCAATCTCGACGCGCTCAAGGCCCTGGTGCTCGATGAAGCCGACGAAATGCTGCGCATGGGCTTCATTGATGACGTGACCTGGATTCTCGAGCAGACACCGCCCGAACGGCAGATCGCACTGTTCTCCGCAACGCTGCCCGCGGCGATCCAGCACATCGCAGAAAACCACCTCAACGATCCGGAACGGGTTTCGATCGAACTCAAGACCACGACCGCGGAAACCATTCGCCAGCGCTACTGGTACGTATCGGGAATGCACAAGCTCGATGCGTTGACGCGCATTCTCGAAGTCGAGGACTTCGACGGCGTAATCGTGTTCGTGCGCACCAGGACCGCGACGCTGGAACTCGCCGACAAGCTGCAGGCGCGTGGTCACGAAGCGGTGGCATTGAATGGTGACGTGCCGCAAAAACTGCGCGAACAGACGGTGCAGAATTTCAAGAATGGAAAAATCGACATTCTCATCGCCACGGACGTCGCCGCGCGCGGCCTGGATGTCGATCGCGTCAGCCACGTCATAAATTACGACATTCCCTACGACACCGAAGCCTACGTTCACCGCATCGGCCGCACCGGCCGTGCCGGACGCAGCGGTGAGGCGATATTGTTCGTGGCACCGCGCGAGAAGCGCCTGCTCTCGCTGATCGAACGCGCGACCCGCCAGAAGATCACCGAGATGCAGTTGCCGACGACGGAGGTCATCAACGACAAGCGCATCGCGAATTTTCATCAGAAGATCACCGATACCATAAGTGCGGGCGAACTCGACTTCTTCCGCGAACTGATCGGCACCTACGAACGGCAGCACGACGTGCCGACCCTGGAAATTGCCGCCGCGCTCGCAAAACTTGCGCAACAAGGCAAACCGCTGCTGCTGAAACCCAAATCGGAACTGCCGCCGGAAGAACAGGAACGGAAACCGAAGCGCGACCGGCGTGAAGAGCGCGATGAAAAGTTCCGCAATGAAGCCTACGGCAGCCGCAGGAAACGTGAACGCGACGACACGCCGCCCCCGGAAGGCACAGAGCGCTTCCGTATCGAAGTCGGCCATGCGCACGGCGTGAAGCCCGGCAACATCATGGGCGCGATCGCGAACGAGGCGGGCCTCGAAGGCCGCTACATCGGCCGCATACAGATTTTCGATGACCACAGCCTGGTGGACTTGCCGGAAAACATGCCGCCGGAAGTCTTCCAGGACCTGAAGAAAACACGCGTTGCCGGCCAGGCATTGCGAATTTCACGCATCGACGGAAAACCGGAAAGCATCGTAGAATCCGTCGAAGAAACTGCCGAACCGAAACTTCCTCCCATCGGCGGCAAGGCTCACGCGCGAAAATCCCCATCACGCGAGACCGAGCATTCCAGCGAGAAACGACCGCGCCGGAACCAGCCGGCGTCCGTATCCCGCAGCGACAGCAGACCAAGGCCTGCCGGCAAACCGCGTTTCAGCGACAAGAAGCGTGATGAGAAAGCGCGCACTTCAAAACCTGCTGCCGGAAAGAAGATACGGCCCGGAAAGAACGCGCGCCTGGCGGCGAAGGCCGGCGGAAAACCCAACGACCCGGCACCACGCGCGCGCCGCCCCGGAACAATTACCACGCGCAAGAAAAAGGACTGACTGGCCTCATGCATTGCCGTCGGTATACCACTCCCAAGGCATGTATCCTCCAGTCGCTAGCGCCGATCAACGCGAGGACGGCGGCGAGGACAAGGAACTCGCGGCAACGTGCGAGCTCCGAGTCACGCACCGGCGTGAACTCTACCGGCGCGGGATTTCCGGCAGCGCATGCGACTTCCCTGCCCCATCAGTAACCGCCGAAGCTTCCCGCTGCACCCGGAAACACCACCGGGCTTTCGAAACCATCCTTCGAGACCGCGGCGACACCGAAGAAGTAGTTGTCGATGACGACGTTCTTGAGGGTGTGCTCGTTGACGTCGCCCACGTACACGCTGTGCGTCCATTGTGGTTCGGTGGTCAGGCGCCAGTAGATGCGGTAACCCGCGAGATTCCGCGCCTGCTTCCCTTTCGGCTTCGCCCAGCGGAGCGTCGTATCCGGGCTGACCGCGCCTTCGATTTCCACGTTCGCGGGCGGCGGTGGCGCCGAGGCGAGCGAAGCCAGCGTGACGGCGTTCAGCGCGGTGAGCTTCGCGGCGTACTCGAAGTTCACGCCCTCGATGACGTCGCCGTACTCGATGCCGTTCTCGCTGCGCAGGTCCTGGTGCTGGCGGTTGTAGTTTTCGTTGGTTTCCATGATGCGCACCGCCGGCCAGCCCATGTCGTTGAACGGGCGGTGATGGCCGCCGCGCCCGAAGCGGTCGAGGCGATAGATCATCATGACGTCGAGGTTGGGCACGTAGCGGTCGGCAAGACGGTCGATGTAGCGCGCGAGGTTGCGCGACGGCGAGTCCACCTCGCCGCCAGTGAAGCGGCGAATGCGCGCTTCCTCGGGCGTTTCCGTAACCCGCGTGCCCTCGGCGAAGACGCGCGCGGTGGTGTTGTCGATGACGCCGTTGATGCCTTCGATGTTGCCGATCATGTCGTTGTTGAGCACGGCCTCGATGCGCCAGCCGTTCGCCTTCGCATGCTCGGCAAGAATCCTGCCGCCGAACAGGCCCTGTTCCTCGCCGGCGAGTGCGGCATAGACGATGGTCGCATCGAAACGGTGCTTCGACAGCACCCGCGCCGCTTCTAGCGTGCCGGCGACGCCCGAGGCGTTGTCGTTGGCGCCGGGAGAATCCGATTCCGCGTCCATGACGTCGGAGACGCGCGAGTCGATGTCGCCGCTCATGATGACGTAGCGGTTCGGGTCGTTCACGCCGCGCTGGATGGCGATCACGCTGACCACCTCTACCGGTTCCGGTATGCGGTTCTCGCCCGAGACCGTGCCGCTGACATAACGCACTTCCAGGCAGCCGCCGCATTCCTTCGAGATTCGCTCGAACTCGGCCTTGATCCAGCGCCTCGCGGCGCCGATGCCGCGCGTTTCCGATTCCGTCTCGGAAAGCGTGTGACGGGTACCGAAACCAACCAGGGTGCGGATGTCCGCCTCGATGCGCTCGGCGGAAGGCGCGACGCCGATCTCATGCAGCAACGGCTGCTCGGCGGGGGGAACGACGACGGCAGCATTGGCGCTGCCGGCAATGAACAACATCAGAATGAACTGGCGCATGCTGACTCCTCGGTTGCGTCAGCACGCGAGAGTAGTCCGCACTGCGGGCATGCATCAAGCAGGCATCAGTCGCCGCTGTCCTTCAATGGTTCGCCACGCGGCGAGAGCAGCTTCCAGCGGCCCCAGTCATCGGTGACGCCATGCCCGCGCGGCTGCGGCACGCCTTCATCCTCGGCATAGTAGTAAAGCGCGTAGCCGTTGTAGGTCACCTGCAGGAAGCCATCCTCGCGCTGGATGGTACCGAGACGCTCCTGGCGCACGGCGGAGTCGGCGGCGACGGGCTCGCCTTCACTGGCGAGAAACGGCGGCCACATCTCCGCGCAGGCGTCATAGCAGTCGCTGTCGTTCCAGCCGGCCTCCGCGAAAAGCTCTTCCCGCTGCAACGGTTCGCGAACATAGAGCGGCCTGCCCTGCCGGTCGGCGAGGATCGCGCCGTGGCCGCGCGTGTGGATGATGCTCACCTCGGTGCCGTCGGCTGCCGGCTGTTCCTCGGCAAGCACCGGCGACAGGCACAGCATGGCGGACAGGGCGTACAGGCAGGCGCGCATGGTGGAGTTTCTCCTTCGGTCTCTGCTGGAAGCATTCCCGAGCCTGCAGCACTTCGCCATCGGTCATATAATCGGCAATCCTGCACGGAGGTGAAAATGCTGTTCGGCAACAACCGAGAAGCGCTGCGACGCCAGTTCCTCGACGCCTGGCAGAAGGTGCGCGAGGGCCGCCCGGTGACGCCGCTGGAAGACCTGATCGCCGGCGTGATCGCGGAACACCCGGAGTATCACGCCATTCTTGAAGAGGGCGAGGCGGCGCTGGAGCGCGACTGGACCCCCGAGCAGGGCGAAACCAATCCGTTCCTGCACATGGGCATGCATATCGCGGTGCGGGAGCAGCTTTCCATCGACCGGCCGCCCGGCGTGCGGGCGGCGTTCGAGGCCCTGCGGCAGGCGCGCGGCGACGCGCATGCCGCGGAACACGAGATGGTGGAATGCCTGGCCGAGACGCTGTGGGAGGCGCAGCGCTACGGCCGCACGCCGGATGAGACCGCCTACCTGCAACGCGTGCGCAACAAGGCCAGGCGCTGATCCTCAGCGCCTGCCGGAAGTGATGAGCTGGAAATCCTCGGTCTTCGGCGCGTCATCGAAGGCATGCGCAAGCTCTTCCGGCGGCACGGTGATCTTGCGCGCCCGCAGATCCATCCACGCCCCCTCGACTTCCACCACCGCGCACAGCTCCTCGCCGCGGCGGATCTCATGCACGATGCGCCACTTGCGGTTGTCCTCGGAGCGGCCGCCGAGCATGACGTTGATGCTGATCACGTCCGACATGCGCAGCTCGCGCAGGAAGCGCGCCTCTTCGCGGAACAGCACCGGCCCGATCATCTGCTTCGTCATCCAGCCGATGCCCAGCCCGCGCGCCTCGAGCAGCGCCACGCGCGCCTGCGCGCCGTAGTCGTAGTACGCGGAATGGCGGACGTGTCCGTTCGGGTCCAGGTCGGCCCAGCGTACCGTGATCTTCTGTTCAAACGCTGCCATTCGACACTCCTTCGAAGTTTTCAATGTCCGTCGACTTCCGGCATCCACGCAAATCCGACATGGAAGCCGAGGTCGGCGGTATTGTTGAAGTTCACCAGGTTTTCCGTCAGCGCATAGCTCCACACGAACCGGCCGGCGCGATGCCTCAGCCCCAGCGATGCCTGGTAGACGTTCGCGGTCAGCTCGGGATCGCCTTTCTCGAACAGGCTGCGGGCGGCATTCACCTGGAAGATGACGTTGACCCCATCCAGCAGGTGGCGTTCCCAGGCGAGATTGACGGACGGGATGACGTGACGCGTGAACTGCGGGAACGGTTCCGCGTCGCCGGTGCGCACCACCGCGACGCTGGTGTAGAAGCTGTTCTTCAAGCCATGCACGTGCCAGGAAATCTGCGCGCCGCTGTCGTCACTGCCGGTGGTGCGGAACTTGTCCGGATCCTGGAAGGCGAACTTGTGCGCGAGCTCGAAGGTCACCGCGGAGTGATTCCGGAGCGGAATGTAGTAGCGCAGGCCCAGCACCGGATCGCCGATGCCGCCGCTGGTCGGCCGTTCCAGCAGCGCGAAGGTTTCGCCGTCGATGGTTGCGACCGCCTGGAAGTCGTTGCGGCTGATGTACTCGCGCCCGAAGCTGTCGAAGCCGAACATGTCGTGAAAGTTTTCGATGGCGGAATCGAAGTAGCCGCCGCCGAAGTAGTGGAAAGGCACCGAGACATAACCCGAGAGGCGATCGGTGAACGCGTAGTGCCCGGTCGCCTTGGCGTAGCCGAGCTCGCCATCAAACAGGAAGGTGTCCTCGCCGAGCGCGGCAATGGCGGTGACATCCCGCGGGCCGATCTCGCCGCGCGCACCGCGCCTTTCCAGGTAGGCGTGGATGTCGGTGTCCATCACGAAGGTGTTCGAATGCGAGACCTGGAACTCCAGGCCGACCCGGCCGGCCGACGGCGCCAGCGCATGATCGGGAAGCATGTTGAGACGCAGGATCTGGAACGGCCCCATGTCGCGAATGCGCAACGGGCCATAGAACTCCTCGGCCGCCGCGGGCACGGCAGCAAGGCCGAACATCAAGGCAAGGCATGCGAGGCGCACGACATCTCCCGTCATCGCCGCGCGTCCCTGCGCCGGCAGAGGTCTTCCGTCAGTCCTTCCTGCGTTTCGGCAGGTAGAGGTCCGTAAGCGTTCCTTCGAACGCCTCGGCCGCAAAGCATACTGTCTCGGAAAGCGTCGGATGGGGATGGATGGTAAGCCCGATGTCGGCCGCATCCGCGCCCATCTCGATGGCCAGGGCGACCTCGGCAATGAGTTCGCCGGCATTCGGGCCGACCATCGCGCCGCCGATCACGCGGTGCGTCTTCGGATCGAACAGCAGCTTGGTGAAGCCTTCGTCGCGCCCCAGCGACAGCGAACGGCCCGATGCCGCCCACGGGAACCTGCCGACCTCGAACTCGATGCCCTCGCGCCTGGCCTGCTCCTCGGTGACGCCCACCCAGGCGATCTCGGGATCCGTGTAGGCGACGGAAGGAATGACGCGGGCGTCGAAATACCGCTTCTGCCCCGCCGCCACTTCCGCGGCGACCTTGGCTTCGTGCGTGGCCTTGTGCGCCAGCATGGGCTGGCCGACGATGTCGCCGATCGCGAAGATGTGCGGCACGTTGGTGCGCATCTGCCGGTCGACGGCAATGAAGCCGCGCTCGCTGACTTCGATGCCGGCCTTGTCCGCGTCGAGCCTGCCGCCATTCGGCACGCGGCCCACCGCGACCAGCACGCGATCGAAGAGCTGTTCGCCTTGCGGCGCATTCGCGCCCTCGAACGCGACCTTGATGCCGCTCTTCTGCGCCTTCATGGCGGTCACCTTCGTGCCCGTCATGATCGCGGCGTAACGGCCCTTGATGCGCTTCTCCAGCGCGCGCACCAGGTCCTTGTCCGCACCCGGGATGAGCTGGTCGGCGAGCTCGACGATGGTCACCTGGCTGCCCAGCGCGTCGTACACGCAGGCCATTTCCAGGCCGATGATGCCGCCGCCGATGACCAGCAGCTTCTTCGGGATGTCGGCGAGTTCCAGCGCCCCGGTGGAATCCATGATGCGCGGATCCTCGGGCGCGAACGGCAGACGCACCGGCTCAGAGCCCGCGGCGATGATGCACTGATCGAAACGCACGACCTTCTCGCCGCCTTCACCGCTGACGGCAACGTGGTGTTCATCGAGGAAACGCGCGGCGCCCGTAATGACCTCCACCTTGCGCTGCTTCGCCATGGTGGCAAGACCGCCGGTGAGCTTCTTCACCACCTCGCCCTTCCAGCCGGCGAGCTTCGCGGCATCGATCTTCGGCTTGCCGAAGCTGATGCCGTGCTTCTCCATCTCCGCCGCCTCGTCGATGACCTTGGCGGCATGCAGCAGCGCCTTGGAGGGGATGCAGCCGACGTTCAGGCAGACGCCGCCCAGCGTGTTCCAGCGTTCCACCAGCGTGACCTTGAGACCAAGGTCGGCGGCGCGGAATGCGGCGGTGTAACCGCCGGGACCGGCACCGATCACCAGCAGGCCGGTTTCGTGATCCACCTTGCCCTGGAAGCTGCCCGCCTTCGGCGCCGGCCTCTCCGTGCTCGCGGCAGGTGCAGGCTTCTCCTCTTCTTCCTTCTCCGTTCTCCCTTCTTCCTTCTTCTCCGCTGCCTGAGATTCGCCTTCGGCAGCCTCCACCACGGCAATCAGGCTGCCCTCGGAAACCTTGTCGCCCATCGCGACCTTCATTTCCCTGATCACGCCTGCCACCGGCGACGGCACGTCCATCGCCGCCTTGTCGGTTTCCAGCGTGATCAGCGGCGACTCCACCTCGACCGTGTCACCGGCCTTCACCAGCACGTCGATGACCTCGACGTTCTCGAAGTCGCCGATGTCGGGGACCTTGATTTCGATTTCTTTTGCCATGCGTGTGGCTCCAGGTCAGGAGAAGGTAGAAGGGAGACGGGAGAAGACGTCCTTGCCGAACTTCTGCCTTCTCCCCTCTGCCTTCTTCTTACAATACGAGATTGCGGCGCTCGGCGAGCACTTCGGCAAGGAAGCTCGTGAAGCGCGCGGCAGCCGCGCCGTCGATGACGCGATGGTCGTAGGACAGCGACAGCGGCAGCATCATGCGCGGCACGAATTCCCGGCCGTTCCACACCGGCTTCATCTGCGCGCGCGACACGCCGAGGATGGCAACCTCGGGCGCATTGACGATCGGCGTGAAGTAGGTGCCGCCGATGGAGCCCAGCGACGAAATCGTGAAGGTGGCGCCCTGCATGTCCGCGGCCTTGAGCTTGCCCTCGCGGGCCTTCTGCGAGAGTTCGCCGAGTTCCCTGCCGATCTCGAAGACGGTCTTCCGATCGGCATCGCGGATCACCGGCACGACCAGGCCGTTCGGCGTGTCGGCCGCAAAACCGATGTGGTAGTACTTCTTGAAGACCTGGCTTTCGCCGTCGGCAGAGATCGAGCTGTTGAAGTCGGGGAATTCCTGCAGCGCCTGCACGCAGGCCTTGACGATGAAGGCAAGCGGCGTGAGGCGCGCGCCGACCTTCTCGGCGTCGGACTTCAGCGCCTGGCGCATGGTCTCGAGCTCGGTGATGTCGGCCTCGTCATGCTGGGTGACGTGCGGGATGTTCACCCAGGAAGCATGCAGGCGCGGACCGGAAATCTTCTTGATACGGCCGAGCGGCCTGACCTCGATCTCGCCGAACTTCGCGAAATCCACTTCCGGCACGGCCGGCAGCGCGCCCCCACCCGCGACAGCGCCACCGCGCATCACCGACTTCACGAAGGACTTCACGTCATCGTGCGTGATGCGGCCCTTCACGCCGGAACCGCGTACCTTGCCGAGGTCCACGCCGAGCTCGCGCGCGAAGCGACGCACCGAGGGCGAGGCGTGCGCGCGCGAGA
>JAJUFS010000156.1 GCA_029263725.1 Gammaproteobacteria bacterium
GAGGAGCTCATCTACCTGGCCCGCTGGGCGGCGGAGTACTACCGCGCGCCGCTGGGCCAGGTCTTCGAGGCGCTGTTCCCGGTGCGGCTGCGCCGCGGCGATGCCGCCGATGCCGCCGAACTGGAAAGCTTCCGGCTGACCGAGGCCGGGCGGACCACCGATCCGCAGGAACTCGGCCGCGCGCCGCGCCAGGCGCGGCTGCTCGCCAGGCTGCAGCGGCTGGGGGGCGTCGCCGAGGCCGAAACCATGGCCGAGGACGGCGCCGGATGGCGGGCCGGCATCAACGCGCTCATCGACCGCGGCCTGGTGGAGGTCGTGGCGCGCACGCCGGTGCTGGAGCCGCTCGAACAGCTTCCCGCCCCGGAACCCGGGGATGCGCAGGCGGCGGCGATCCATGCCGTGACGGCGGCGCTCGGCAGCTACCAGGCCTTCCTGCTGGAAGGCGTGACCGGCTCGGGCAAGACCGAGGTCTACCTGCGGGTGATCGAGGAAGTCCTCGCCCGCGGCCTGCAGGCGGTGGTGCTGGTGCCCGAGATCGGGCTCACCCCGCAGCTGGTGGAGCGCTTCCGCACGCGGCTTTCGGCGCCGCTCGCGGTCTCGCATTCCGGGCTGAACGACACCGAGCGCCTGGCGGCCTGGATGGCGATGCGCGACGGCTCGGCGCGGGTGCTGATCGGCACCCGCTCGGCGGTGTTCGTGCCGCTGGCCGCGCCGGGAATGTTCATCATCGACGAGGAGCACGACGGCTCCTTCAAGCAGCAGGAAGGCTTCCGCTACTCGGCGCGCGACCTCGCCGTGGTGCGCGCGCTGCGCAACAGCGTGCCGGTGCTGCTGGGCTCGGCCACGCCTTCGCTGGAAAGCCTCGCCAACGTGCGGGCGCGCCGCTACCGCCGCCTGCACCTGCCGGAGCGGGCGGGCGAAGCCAACCCTCCTCGCATCGCGCTGCTGGACATTCGCGGCCGCCCGCTGTCCGGCGGACTGTCGGACGTGCTCGTGGACCGCATCCGCACCCATCTCGACGCCGACGGCCAGGTGCTGCTGTTCCTCAACCGCCGCGGCTACGCGCCGCGACTGGTCTGCCATGAATGCGGCTGGCTGGCGCAATGCCGCCGCTGTGACGCCGGCATGACCGTGCACCAGCGGCGCGGCCGGCTGCAATGCCATCACTGCGGCGCCGAGGCCGCCATCCCGGACAACTGCCCCGGCTGCGGCGTGCTCGGGCTGGACCGCCTCGGGCGCGGCACCGAGCGCCTGGAGGAGACCCTGGCGGCGCTGTTCCCGGATCATCCGGTCGCCCGTGTCGATCGCGACACCACGGCGCGCAAGGGCTCGCTGGATGCACTGCTGGAGGAAATTCGCTCGGGCCAGCGGCGGCTGCTGGTGGGCACGCAGATGCTCGCCAAGGGTCACGATTTTCCCGACCTCACCCTGGTGGGCGTGCTCAACGCCGATCACGGCCTGTTCGGCCTGGATTTCCGTGCCACCGAGCGCATGGCGCAGCTCATCGTGCAGGTGGCGGGCCGCGCGGGACGCGCGCAGCGTCCCGGCGAGGTGCTGATCCAGACCCATCATCCCGAGCATCCGCTGCTGGCGACCCTGGTCGGCAAGGGTTACGCGGCCTTCGCGGAGGCGGCGCTGGCCGAGCGCGAGGCCGCAGGCCTGCCGCCGTTTGCCGCCATGGCGCTGCTGCGCGCCGAAGCCGCGACCGCGGACGCACCGCAGGCCTTCCTGTCCGCGGCGCGACAACTGCTCGCGGCGCCGCGCGGGGTGGATGTGCTGGGACCGGCGCCCGCACCCATGGAGCGCCGTGCCGGGCGTTACCGCGCGCAACTCCTGTTGAAATCCGCGCAACGCGCCCGCCTGCAGTCGGCGCTGGCGGACTGGGTGCCGGCACTGGAAGCGCTGCCGGAAGCGAAGAAGGTGCGCTGGTCCATCGACGTGGATCCGGCCGACCTCTTCTGAGACGCGCGCATTTCCGCCTTTAGCCTTTCGGCGATAGCCTCTAGAATTGCGCGTTCCCCGCGACATCTGCACAGGATTCCCGAAGTTGAAAGCATCCATCATCGCGCTGCTCCAGGACGCGCTCGACAGACTGCCCGCTGACCTGCTTGCGGCGGAGGCCAGGGCCGCCATCGACATCCAGGTGGAGCGCACCCGCGACCGCGGCCACGGCGATTTCGCCAGCAACCTCGCGATGATGCTGGCCCGCCCCGCGCGCCGTAAGCCGCGCGAGCTCGCCGAGGCGCTGGTGGCGGCGCTGCCCGCCTCCGAGCTGGTCGCGCGCGTGGAAATCGCCGGCCCGGGGTTCATCAACTTCTTCCTCGCGCCGCGCGCCTTCGCCGCGGAGATCAACACGATTCTCGAGGTCGGCGAGCGCTACGGCCGCAACCCGAGCGGCGCCGGCCGCAAGCTGCAGATCGAATTCGTCTCCGCCAACCCCACCGGCCCGCTGCACGTCGGCCATGGTCGCGGCGCGGCGGTCGGCGACTCGCTGGCGCGCGTGCTGGAGGCGAACGGCTGGGACGTGACCCGCGAGTTCTACTACAACGACGCCGGCGCGCAGATAAACAACCTGGCGCTGTCGGTGCAGGCGCGCTGCAAGGGCATCGGCCCGGAGGATGAGGGCTGGCCGCAGGACGGCTATCGAGGCGAGTACATCAAGGACGTGGCGAAGGCCTTCATGAACCGCGAGACGGTGATTGCGGACGACCAGTCCTACACCGGCACCGGCGATGCGGATGACCTGGAAGCGATCCGGCATTTCGCCGTGGCCTACCTGCGCCGCGAGCAGGACCTGGACCTCAAGGCCTTCGGCGTCAGCTTCGATGTGTTCTTCCTGGAATCCTCGCTGTACACCGACGGCAAGGTCGAGGAGACGGTCAGGCAACTGATCGCCAACGGCCACACCTACGAGAAGGACGGCGCGCTGTGGCTGAAGACCACGGACTTCGGCGATGACAAGGACCGTGTCATGCGCAAGGCCGACGGCGGCTACACCTATTTCGTGCCGGACGTGGCCTACCACCTCGACAAGTGGCGGCGCGGTTTCGAGCGCGTCATCAACGAGCAGGGCGCGGATCATCACAGCACGGTGACGCGCGTGCGCGCCGGCCTGCAGGCACTGGACGCCGGCATCCCGAAGGGCTGGCCGGACTACGTGCTGCACCAGATGGTGACGGTGATGCGCGGCGGCGAGGAGGTGAAGCTGTCCAAGCGCGCCGGCAGCTACGTCACCCTGCGCGACCTGATCGACGAGGTCGGCCGCGACGCCACGCGCTGGTTCCTGGCCGCGCGCAAGCCGGACTCGCAGCTGGTGTTCGACATTGACCTGGCGCGCTCGCAGAGCAACGACAACCCGGTCTATTACGTGCAGTACGCGCACGCGCGGGTGTGCAGCCTGCTGCGCCAGGCCGGCGAGAAGGGCTACGCCTACGACCAGGCCGAGGCGTTCGCGCACCTGCACACGCTCGACGACCCGCACGCGCTGGCGCTGCTGCGCGAGCTCTCGCGTTATCCGGAGGTGGTGGAGGCCGCCGCCGACACGCTCGAGCCGCACCTCATCGCGCAGTACCTGCGCGAGCTGGCCAACGCGTTCCACACCTGGTACCACGTGCAGCCGGTCCTGGTGGAGCAATCCGGCCCGCGCAACGCGCGCCTGGCGCTGAGCCTGGCCACCGGCCAGGTGCTGCGCAACGGCCTGGACCTGCTGGGCGTGTCCGCCCCGGAGCGGATGTGATGGCGGCGCGACGCGGCAAATCGCAGGCGCGGCGCACCTCCGGCGACGGC
>JAJUFS010000082.1 GCA_029263725.1 Gammaproteobacteria bacterium
CGACCGATCAGCGGGTACAGCTCGAAGCTGAACGCGTTGTTGCGGTCGAGGACCGGGTCCTCATCGGTGACGTTGTTCACGCCAACCATGATGCGGGCATCCCACGGAGCTTCAAACACGTAGGCCAGGTTGTGATGCAGGAAGGAGTCAACCTCCGCAACACTGCCGGTCGCCGGATCAGTCCAGCACACGTTGTACAGCGTGCTGAAGTCAACCGGATCGAAGTCCGGGTTGAGCGTCGAGGACTCACACTGGCTCGGAATGAAGTAGCTGTTCAGAGCCACGGTGTGACGGCCGAGCGTCCAGGAAGCATCGAAGTTGATGCGGTATTCCGGAACGCTGCGACGGCCAACGACGTCCACCTTCGGACCAAGCAGCTGGTCGGAAGTGTTGTACTCGAGCACGTAGCTGGTCTGCAGGCCGAACTGGAGGTCGCCAGCGCCACCCAGGGACAGACCGTAGTCGATCCGCAGGTCGATACCGGAGGTATCAAACGAGGCGTAGTTGATCGGCGCGACATGCATATTCTCGAAGCGGCCGTTGGCGGCACGGTTCAGGACGATGTCCGGGTAGTTGTCGAGCAGACGCAGGTGCTCCAGCCAGAACACGTCCTGCGTGCCAATGCTGGTCACGACGTTCTCGATCTCGGTGTAGTAGTAGTCGAGAGCGATCTGCAGGTTGACACCATTGAACCGGCTGAAGTCGAAGACCGTACCGAGGAGGTACTGCGTCGATTCTTCCGCATCCAGGTTCGGGTTGGAGTTGAAGTAGGTCTCGTACTGCTGGTCGTTCTGGGCAATACAGTCACCCGGCTCGATGCCGGCCTGCGCACAGGCGGCGAGGTCGTCAGCGAACTCGAACGACTGCGAGGACGACGAGTACAGCTCATCCAGCGACGGCGCGCGGAAGCCCGTGCCGTACGACGCACGCAGCAACCAGTAGTCGACCGGCTGCCAGCGGGCGGCCAGCTTGTACGAGAAGTTCGTACCGAAGTCGCTGTAGGAGTCGTAACGGATCGCCGGGTTCAGCTCGAAGCCTTCGAACAGCGGCAGGCTGGCTTCCGCGAAGGCTGCCCACATCGAGCGGCTGCCGCCCGAAGAACCGCCAGCGGTGCCACCGATGTTGAACACTTCCATCTGCGCCAGCGTCTCGTCGAAGTACTGCTCGTCGCGGTACTCGCCACCGACGTAGAACAGGGACTGACCGGCACCCATCATCGGGCCGTCAAGCTGCAGACCAACGTCGGTACGCTGCACGATCATCTCGGCGCGGCGGTTGGAGTTGCCGGCGATCTGACCAAGGGCGTTCACGCCGTTGATGTTGCGGTACTGATCCTGGTTCGGGTGACGCGGATCCCAGCCGAGATCGGCCGCACGACCGACGCCGAGGTTATGGATGTAGCCATTACCCCACTCGCTCATGTCGTAGATGTCGTACTGGTAGTTGACGTTCCACTCGTAACCGTCGCCGTAACCCACGAGACCGGTCTGGAAGTCGTACTGGTAGTCGTACTGCCAGGTGTCACGCGCCGGACCCGTCATGTCCCAGCGCATGTAGATCACGTCGCCGGTGTCGATCGGGTTCAGGGTGTAGGTCGTGCCGTTGTAGGTGATTTCCTCGGCCGGCAGCGGGTCGCCGAGCCACTCGACAGGCGCGGCAGCCGGAGCGTAACGGCCCCAGGACTCGACGCGAGCGGCGAGCAGCTGGGCGTTGAAGACCAGGTTGCTGTTGATCTCGTACTCGGCGGTCATGAAGCCCGAGAGGCGATCCAGCTGGGCGGTCTGCGCGGAAACGCCGGTGTGGTCGTAACCGCAGAGGAAGTCGCCCGGGAACGCAGAGTCATGACGCAGGTAGTAGTCCGCGCCGTAGGCCTGGCACGCGTCGCTCGAGCCGATTTCGTTGGCGGGATCGATCGCGCCGGCGGCGTTGGTCGCCGAACCAATACCCTGGGCGCTGATCATCGGGTAGGCGATGAAGGTGCCGCCGGAGTAGTCGATGACGTTACGGCCGTAGAACGACAGACCCGTCCAGGAGTTGAAGTCGAGCGGGTCTGCGCCGACCTGCGTGTTGACGGTGTACCAGCGGTCACGCGTCAGGATGGTGTCGCGGTGGTCAGCTTCGAGGGCGAAGGTGACGCGGCCACGGTCGCCGCCAAAGCCGGCAACCACGGAAACGCCACGCTCGGCACCACCCTCGTCGCTCGGATGGGTGCCGCGAGCGGTGATTTCACCGCCTTCGAAGTCATCACGCAGGATGATGTTGACCACGCCGCCGATCGCGTCGGAACCGTAGATCGCGGACGCGCCATCGGACAGGATTTCGATGCGCTCGACCGCGGCGAACGGAATGACGTTCAGGTTCTGGATCTGACCGTCCATGACCGGGGAACCCGGCAGGCGACGGCCATTCAGCAGGATAAGGGTGTAGTTCGAACCCAGACCGCGCAGGTTCAGGGTCGCCTGGCCCTGCCAGGTGTTACCCGAGCTTTCGCGGAAGGAACCGAAGCTGTTGAAGGCGTTGCTGCGGAGATAATCGGCAACCGACTGGAAACCGGAGTTGTCGAGGTCTTCGCGGCTGATGGTAACGACCGGGGTTGCGCCCTCAATGTCGAGGCGGGAAATGCGGGAGCCGGTAACCTGCACGCGCTCCAGTTCGGCCGCATCTTCCTCTTGGGCAGCACTGACGGCCGGCATGGTGATCAAGGCTGCTGCGAGCCCGGATCCCATCGCCAGACGCAGCGCTGTCAACAGGCGCTTGTCGCGATTTGTTCTCATGGTACAAGACCCTCTCATGACTAGTTCACTTACTTAAGGAAAAAGTCGACGGCTCCTCAGGGATTTTCCGTCTCCACTCATTTAAACGAGCGTTTTTTCCCACGCCTAAGGCCAATCGACAGGGAACCTAAACAATCTACACCCTAGGTGCAAGCCCTCATTTGAGCACTTACCCCTAGAGCGAGTGGTGGATTCCCTGAACGAACAGCCGTAGGAAACCGGTTCTCGCATGGAAATGTCAACTCGTAGACAAACTCCGGAAAAACGGAGTAGATTCGAGCGATTTTTCCCACGCAATAGGCGCTGATCCTCCCTACAACGCCCGATTTCCTGATCTCGCGACCCCGGCTCCCTCCCGAGTCTTTCCCGAACTTAACCAAATATCAGGGAATGAGCAATATCCCGGATGGAAGAACCCTTAAAACGAATACAAAAAAGCCCCCTTATTTGGGGGCTTCTTTCACGGACTGTTTTAGGATCAGGGCAACGACGTAAACTCGTCTACCCTGATTGACGCGACACGGGCAGCCTCGGCGTTGCGCAAGCGGTCCGCCTCGTCCTCCGTGATCACGCCCTTGCCCGCCGCTTCCTCGATCATCGCAAGCAAGCCGCCACCGCGAATCTCGCCGCTGCGGCGCGCCTGCTGCAGCTTGCGCTCGAGGTCAGCAACACTGGCAAGCCGGGTGAACGCTTCTTCAAGCTCGGAAATGCGCCCGCCCGCTCGCGACCCGTACATGCCGGCAACCAGGCGGTCTCGCGCGCTTCCAGGCTTGCGGATAACATCCGCCACGCGCGCTTCCAGTGCATCGCCCGGCGGCACCAGCCGCAGTCCGAACGGGAATACCAGCGCGCGCAACAGGAAGGCGAGCGGCTTTGAGTCGATGTTGGCAAAGACTTCGTTGAAAGCCTTTTGCATGCGCGCCAGCGCATCCTGCACCGTCCACTCGAGCAGCGCTTCATCCTCCCGCGGCTCGCCCTGGTCGCGGAAATGCTTGACCGCCGCCGAGGCAAGATAGAGCTGGCTGATGACATCCGCCATGCGCGCCGACAGGCGTTCGCGCCGCTTGATCTCGCCGCGATAGGTGAGCAGCAGCGCATCGGTAACGAACGCGAACGCCGCGCTCATGCGCGTCAGGCGCCGCAGGGCGCGTTGTACGACGCCGCCGGCATTCGGCACCGCTGCCAGCCGCCCGCCCGTCATGCCGAACACCAGGCTGCGCACGGCGTTGCTGGCGGCAAAACCGATGTGGCCGGTCACCGCTTCATCGAAGTTCGCCAGGGCGGTTTCCTGGTCTTCGGTCTGTGCGGCGATGAGTTCGCGCAGCAGGTAGGGATGACAGCGAATCGCGCCCTGGCCGAAGGTGATGAGATTGCGCGTCAGAATGTTGTGACCTTCCACCGTCACCGCAATCGGCGGGAAGGAATACAGCTGACCGAGCGGATTGCGCGGGCCAAGGCAGATGCCCGCGCCGCCGTGCACTTCGATGGCGTCATTCACCACCTGGCGCGCTCGCTCGGTGAGGTTGTATTTCACGATGGCGGAGATGACGGACGGCTTGTGGCCCTGGTCCAGCGCGGCGAGCGTCACGAGGCGTGCGGCATCCATTGCATAGGTGTTGCCGGCGATGCGCGCCAGCGCTTCCTCGATGCCCTCGAAGGCGCTGATCGGCATCTTGAACTGCCGCCGCACCACCGAGTACGCGCCGGCGAGCCGGGCGCTCACCTTCGCCGCCGCGGTGGACAGCGCCGGCAGCGAGATCGCGCGGCCATCGGTGAGGCTCTCCATCAGCATGCGCCAGCCCTTGCCGGCGTATTCCGGGCCGCCGATGATCTGCGCAAGCGGCACGAACACGTCCTTGCCGCGCACCGGCCCGTTCATGAAGGACATGTGCATGGGATCGTGGCGCTTGCCGGTCTCCACGCCCGGCGTATCGGCGGGAACAAGCGCCAGCGTGATGCCGAGGTCCTTGCGATCGCCCAGCAGCCCGTCCGGATCGCGCAGCCTGAAGGCCACGCCGAGCAGCGTCGCCACCGGGCCAAGCGTGATGTAGCGCTTGTCGAAGCTGAGCCGGATGCCCAGCACTTCCCTGCCCTGGTACTCGCCCTTGCAGACCACGCCGACATCCGGAATCGCACCTGCATCCGAACCGGCCTCGGGCGCGGTCAGCGCGAAGCACGGGATTTCCTCGCCGCTTGCCAGCCGCGGCAGATAATGCCGTTTCTGCTCCTCGGTGCCGTACTTCAGCAGCAGCTTTCCGGGACCGACGGAGTTCGGAATCATCACGGTGAGCGCGGCGCTGATGGAGCGCGTGGCGATCTTCATGACCACCGCGGCATGGCCGTATTGCGAGAAGCCCTTCCCGCCGAATTCCTTCGGGATGATCATGCCGAAGAAGCCCTGCTCGCGGATCAGCTTCCACGCCTCGGGCGGCAGGTCACGGGTGCGGTTGTCGATCTCGTAATCGTTCAGCATCGCGCAGAGCTCCTCGACGGGGCCGTCGAGGAAGGCCTGCTCCTCGGCGCTGAGCGCAGCCGGCGGGAAGTCGAGCAGCTTCTGCCACTCGGGCTTGCCGGTGAACAGCTCCGCATCCCACCACACCGTGCCCGCTTCCAGCGCATCGCGCTCGGTCTGCGAGATATCCGGCATGGAAGAGCGATAGAAGCGCAGCAGCGGGCCGCTGACGAGCGCACGGCGAATCTGCGGCACGTTGAACACGACAGCGATCGCGGCGTACACGGCGAGCACCAGCAGCTTGCAGAAGCTGCCGGCGTCGACCAGTACCAGGAAGCCGAGCACCGCAGCGCCGGTAAGCGCGAAGCCGGTCTCGCGTCCGGGACGCTTGTAGAGAACCGCCAGCACGACCGCCAGCAGCAACAGCCATCCAAGCCAGGCGTTGATCATGGTTTTCCTCGTTACGAAAAAAAGCGCCCGCTCGCGCGGGCCTTGTCCGGAACCGGTTGTCGCCTACCGGTAATTATTCCGCATCCGGCTGGCTGGCCGGCGCTGCCTTGATGAAGGCATCCAGCTCCATGCAGGCCGCGTTGATGCGCGCGATGGTCGGATACAGCGCCATGTCCACGCCGAAGCGCTCGGCGTTGAACACCTGCGGCACGAGAAACACGTCCGCCATGGTGACCCGGTCGCCGTAGCAGAAGCGTTTCACGCGCGGGTCCCGGGACAGCACTTCCTCCAGCGCGTTGAAGCCCTGGCCGATCCAGTGGCGAATCCAGTGCACGCGTGCGGCCTCATCCAGGCCGAGCTCGTTTTCCAGGTAGCGCAGCACGCCGAGGTTGTTCAGCGGATGGATGTCGCAGGCGACCGTGAGCGCCAGCGAGCGTATCCAGGCACGGTCCGCCTCGTCGGTGGGCAGCAGCGGCGGATTGGGATGAATCTCTTCCAGGTATTCGATGATCGCCAGCGACTGCGTGATGGGAATGCCGTTGTCGACGAAGGTCGGCACCCGGCCGAGCGGATTGAGCTGCCGGTACCTGAGGCTCTGCTGCTCGTTGCGCACCAGGTGCACCGGGTGCAGGTCCGCCTCCAGTTGCTTGAGGTTCAGCGCGATGCGCACGCGGTAGGCGGCCGAGCTGCGGAAATACGTGAAAAGTTCCATCACGCCCTCTCGATGACCTGTTCAATGCTGCCGAAAATGGACTTGCCGTTGCCGTCCAGCATCTCGATCTTCACCCGGTCGCCGAACTTCATGAACGGCGTCGACGGCTTGCCGTCGCGGATGATCTCCAGCATGCGCTTCTCGGCCAGGCAGGACGCGCCCTTGGATTCGTCCTGGTTGGCGATGGTGCCGGAGCCGACGATGGTGCCGGCACCGAGCGGCCGGGTCCTGGCCGCGTGCGCGACCAGCTCGGCGAAGTTGAACTGCATGTCCACGCCCGCCTCCGGCTCGCCGAACCACTCGCCGTTGATCCAGGAGCGCAGCGGCAAGTGGACCTTGAAGTCGCGCCAGGCATCGCCGAGCTCGTCCGGCGTCACGAACACCGGCGAGAGCGCCGAGCGCGGCTTGGACTGCAGGAAACCGAAGCCCTTGGCCAGCTCGCCCGGAATCAGGTTGCGCAGCGACACGTCATTCACCAGGCCGACGAGCAGGATGCCGCGGCCGGCCTCCTCCACGCTGGCGTGCATCGGCACGTCACCGGTGATGACCACGATCTCGGCTTCAAGATCGATGCCGTAGTCCTCGCTGGGCACCTTCACGGCGTCCCTCGGACCATAGAACCCTGCGCTCACCGCCTGGTACATCAGCGGATCCGAGTAGAAGCTTTCCGGCACCTCCGCGTTGCGCGCCTTGCGCACCCGCTCGACGTGCGGCAGATAGGCGGAACCATCCACGAACTCGTAGGCACGCGGCAGCGGCGCGGCGAGATCCTCGAAGCGCAGCGCGAACGCGCCGCCGGCCTTGCCCGCATTCAGCTCCTCGTACAGCGCCTCGAGGCGCGGCGCGACCGACTGCCAGTCATCCAGCGCCTGCTGCATGGTCGCGGCGATGCCCGTGGCCTTCACGGCCTGCGTCAGTTCGCGGTTGACGACGATCAGCTCGCCGTCGCGACCCTTCTTGAGACTTCCGAGCTTCATGGACTCTCCAGAGATTCTTTTTTGACAGGATTTACAGGATGAACAGGACGAGGGAGCAAAGAAGCCCCCTGAATCCTGCCGTCCTGTCCATTCACTTCCTTTTCGGATCGAAGTGCTTCTGCAGCCCCGACCAGCACTGCTGGTAGTCGGCCTGGCGCGCCGCGGATTCCATCGCCTGGCGGGTCGGACGGAAGGCAAAGCGCGTCTCGAACATGAACGCCATGGTATCGGTGATGTGCTGCGGCTTCGTGGTGTCGGCGCGCACGGCCTTCTCGAAGCTGCCCGCATCCGGCCCGTGGCCGCTCATGCAGTTGTGAATGCTCGCGCCGCCCGGAACGAAGCCGCCGCTCCTGCCCGCCTCCTTGGCGTCGTATTCGCCGTGGATGAGGCCCATGAACTCGCTCATCACGTTGCGATGGAACCAGGGCGGACGGAAGGTGTCCTCCATCACCAGCCAGCGCGGCGGGAAGATCACGAAATCCATGTTGGCCGTGCCCGGCGTGTCCGAGGGTGAGGTCAGCACGGTGAAGATGGACGGGTCCGGGTGGTCGTAGCTGATCGAGCCGATGGTGTTGAAGCGGCGCAGGTCGTACTTGTACGGCGCAAGATTGCCGTGCCAGGCCACCACGTCCAGCGGCGAGTGATCGATGGACGCCGACCACAGCCGGCCCTGGAACTTGCCGACGAGCTCGAAGTCGCCTTCCACGTCCTCGTAGCTCGCCACCGGCGTGAGGAAATCGCGCGGATTGGCAAGACCGTTGGCGCCGATCGGGCCGAGGTCCGGCAGGCGCAGGATGGC
>JAJUFS010000190.1 GCA_029263725.1 Gammaproteobacteria bacterium
GCCGCGGCATCGGCCCGGCCTACGAGGACAAGGTCGCGCGCCGTGCGGTGCGCTTCGGCGACCTGCTGCACCGGGAACGCTTCGCCGCCAAGCTCGGCGAGATCCTCGACTTCCACAACTTCATGCTGCGGCACTATTACAAGGTCGAGACGGTCGACTTCCAGCAGACACTGGAGCAGTACCTCGCGCTCGGCGAGCAGCTCGCGCCGATGATGACCGACGTCACCGAGGCCCTGCACCGCATTCACGGCGAAGGCGGCAACATCCTTTTCGAGGGCGCGCAGGGCGCGCTGCTCGACATCGACCTCGGCACCTACCCGTACGTGACCTCGTCGAACACCACGGCCGGCGGCGCTGCCACCGGCACCGGCATCGGCCCGCGTTACTTCGATTACGTGCTCGGCATCGTCAAGGCCTACACCACGCGTGTCGGCTCCGGCCCGTTCCCGACGGAACTTACCGACGACACCGGCGAGTTCCTCGCCAAGCGCGGCAACGAGTTCGGTTCCGTGACCGGTCGCCGCCGCCGCACCGGCTGGTTCGACACCGTGGCGCTGCGCCGCGCGATGCTGAACAACAGCGTTACCGGCCTGTGCATGACCAAGCTCGACGTGCTGGATGGCCTCGATACCATTCGCATCGGCGTCGCCTACCGCGATGCGCAGGGCAACGAGTGCGGCCTGCAGCTCGGTGCGGAAGGCATGGCGGCCTGCGAGCCGGTGTACATCGACATGCCGGGCTGGAAGGAGTCGACTTTCGGCATCAAGCGCCTCGAGGACCTGCCGGCGAATGCGCGCGCCTACCTGAAGAAGATCGAGGAGCTGCTGGAGGTTCCCATCGACATCATTTCCACCGGCCCGGACCGCGACCAGACCATCACGCTCCGGCACCCGTTCGGGGACTGATGAACCAGGAAAGGGCGAGTTCATCTCGCCCTTTCCTTTTCCCTTCCATCGAAGCGGGTAGCCAGGTTGTGGCGCAGGTCGCGCAGGTTCTCCGCGAACAGCGGCAGGCCTTCGGGCAGCTCCGGCGGCGGCTGCCCGGTGCGAATCGCGGCGGCGAGCTTCAGGAGGAACTCGCGCAGCTGCCGTTCGCCGCTCTCCCCAAGCAATGTCGCAGCCGCGTTCGCCGCTGTTTCCTCGCCGAGGTTTTCCAGTCCCCAGGCCGTGGAGATGACCTGGTAGGCGAGGTCCTGGGTGGCGGCGATCGCCGGCCATAGCCGCTCGGCAAGCTCGCGTTCCGCCAGGGACGTCACGCGCGCGTCCTCGAGCGCGTCTTCCAGTGCGAAGGCCCGCGTCTGCACGTTTCTCCTCAGCACCCTTGCCGCATTCGAGGCGACTTCGCCTTTCGCCAGCGAGGGCAGGAAGGCAGCGATGGCTTCCAGGGTACGCGCCATCTGCGCGTTCAGTTTCCGCGCCGGCCGCGGCGGGATCAGCCAGAACACCGCCGCGCCCAGCGCGCAGCCGACGATGGTGTCCACCGCGCGGGCGAGCAGGAAAGCGTTGGGATCGTCCACTGGCTGGCCGCCGGTGGCGATGACCAGGGCAGCGCCGGTGATGAAGAACACGCCGAGCGCGTAGTTGCGGACGATGGTGAGCTCCACGCAGAACTGCAGCACCATGATGGTGAGCACCAGCGCGAATCCCTGCGGTTGCCATTCCAGCACGATGGCGGCGAGTGCCAGTCCGAGCAGGGTGCCGATGATCCGCTGCAGGCCCCGTTGCAGCATTCGCAGCCAGTCGAAGCCCTGGTGCAGGACCAGCACCGCCGCGGTGACCGCCCAGTAGGCGCGCTCCAGTCCGAAGATGCCTGCAACGGTGCCGGCGAGTAGCGCGCCGACGCCGACGCGGAGAATCACCCGGCGGGAGCGTGAGTCCGGCCGTAGCGCATCACGCAGCGCCGCCCTCAGTCCGGGGCGGCCGAGCGGGGCGCTCTCGCCCAAATGAGGACGGCTTACCTTCTGCAGGCGGTTGATCTTCGCCGTCAGCGCCTCGGCGCGCGCCTTCATCATCGGATCCGGCTTATCCCTGGTCATCGCATCCGCGAA
>JAJUFS010000113.1 GCA_029263725.1 Gammaproteobacteria bacterium
TCCCTGCGCGCCGTCATGCAGCGCTATCCCGATGCCGAGATCGTCGTGCCGGGTCACGGCCTGCACGGCGGGCAGGAGCTGCTCGTGAATACCTTGCGGTTGCTGGAGCGCTGACCGCAGGCAAGACGTGAGAGGATAAAGAGGGAGAAGATCGGCAGCTTCGTGGCGTGTCTTTCTTCTTCCTTCTCTCTTCTCCCTTCTACCTTTCCGAAAAAATCCCCCAACCGCTGCGCGGCGCCCCCCTTTGAAAAAGGGGGAGGAGTCGCAAGGCCGGGAAGATTCGCAAGATGACATTCGAGCTGTAACTAACGTCGTCTCACGTCTAAAAATTAATTTCCCCTGAAAATCCCTGCCCCACGCGCCTTCCCGCTCCCCCTTGCGCCGTATTGCTTATTAATTAATCAGATGTTTAATTCGCCTCATGAAATGGAAAAAGACCAGGCCCCGCGGTCCGGGCAGGCGCGCCGCCAGCGGCGAGGAGAGCCGGCGGCGGCTGATCGCAGCCGCGCGTGCCGAGTTCGCGCAGCAGGGCTATCGCGGCACGACGATCCGCACCATCGCCGAGCGCGCGGACGTGACCGCGGCGATGGTTCATTACCACTTCGGCAGCAAGCACGGGCTGTATCTCGCCGTCATCCGCGACACGCTGGAGCCGGTGATCGCCACGCTGCAGGCCGGCGTCCAGGGCGAGGCGCAACTCGCCGACGTGATCCGCAGCTACATGCAGCTGCTGCAACGAACGCCCGAGCTTCCCTTGCTCATCATGCGCGACGTGCTCGCCGACGACGGCGCGATGCGCGAAAGCTTCATCCGCGATTTCGCCGCCAATGCCGGCCGGCAGATCCGCGCGCTGCTGGAACGCGAAGCCGCCAGCGGCGAGCTGCGTGAAGACATCGAGCCGCGCTTCGCGGCGGTGTCGCTGCTCGGCATGGCGGTGTTCCCGTTCCTCGCGCGGCCCATTGCCGAGCGCGTGCTCAACATCGATTACGACAACGACTCGCTGGCCGCACTCATCGATCACACCCTGCGGCTGTTCAACGAAGGCGCCCGCCCATGAAGAGACTGCTCATCCTGCTTCTGCTCGCCGCGCTTACTGCCTGCGGGAACTCCAGCACCGGCAGCATCGTCGGCACGCTGGAGCGTGATCGCATCACCCTGCTCGCGGAACGCGCCGAACCCGTGGTCGCCGTACATGTGCGTGAAGGCGAGTCGGTCGAGGAAAACCAGTTGCTTCTTGAGCTGGATGACAGGCGCAGTGCCGCGGAGCTGGCGCGCCTCAAGGCGCTGCGTGAACAGGCGCGTCACCGCCTCGATGAACTGCAGCGCGGTCCGCGCCGCGAGGAAATCGATGCCGCGCGCGCGGCGCTGCGGCGTGCAGGCAGCCTGCGTGCCAACGCGGCGCGCGAGCTGGAACGCATCACCAGCCTTCACCAACAGGCACTCGCCAGCGAGGCGGCGCTGGATGCGGCGCGTACCTCGCATGACAGCGCCACGCAAAATGAAGCATCGGCCCGCGCCGCTCTGGAAGCGCTCCTCAACGGCACCACCGCGGAGGAACTCGAACAGGCGGCCGCAAGCCTGCGCGCCACCGAGGCCGCGGTGCAGGCACAGGAACTCTCGCACTCGCGGCTGAAGATACGGGCGCCGCGCGCCGGCATCGTCGAATCCCTGCCCTTCAAGCACGGCGCAGAGCCGCAGGCCGGCGCGATCGTGGCGGTGCTGCTGGCGCGCTCGCCGATGTATGCCCGCGTGCACGTGCCGGCATCGCGCCGCGCGGAGTTCGCGCCGGGAACCGAGGTGATCGTCGCGGCCCCGGGATACGGCGAACATCGCGGCCGCGTGCGCTGGGTATCAGGCGAGGCCGCCTTCACGCCGCATTACGCGCTCACCGAGCATGATCGCGACCATCTCAGTTACGCCGCGGAAATCCTGCTGGAGAACGAGGAGCTTCCCGCGGGCATTCCCGTCGAGGTGCGGCTGCCATGAACGCGCCGGTGATCCGCGCCCGCGGACTGACGCGACGCTTCGGCCATTTCGTTGCCGTCGATGGCATCGATCTCGATGTGCCGCGTGCGCAGATCTACGGCTTCCTCGGCCCGAACGGTTCCGGCAAGTCCACCACCATCCGCATGCTCTGCGGCCTGCTCACGCCCAGCGAGGGCGAGGTGGAAGTGTTCGGCCTGCACGTGCCGCGCGATTCGGAGGCGGTGCGCCTGCGCGTCGGTTACATGACGCAGAAGTTCTCGCTGTACGGCGACCTGAGCGTCGCAGAGAACCTTGCCTTCTTCGCTGCCGTCTACCTGCCTTCGCGCGCCGAACGCGAACGGCGCGTGCGCGAGGTGTTGAAGGAGTTCATGCTGGATGAAATCCGGGATCGTCACGCCGGCGCATTGAGCGGCGGACAGCGGCAGCGGCTCGCCCTCGCCACCGCCACACTGCATTCGCCGGAACTGCTGATCCTCGATGAGCCCACCAGCGCGGTCGATCCGCAAAGCCGCCGCGACTTCTGGGACACGCTGTTCGAGCTCGCCGGCCGAGGCACCACCATTCTTGTCTCCACGCATTACATGGACGAGGCGGAACGCTGCCATCGCCTTGCCATCCTCGACCGCGGCCGCCTGGTCGCGGAAGGCGTGCCGCGCGAACTTGCCGCGAACATCGACGCCACCGTGCTGGAGATCGAGACCGCGGATCCCCTGGCCGCGCGGCGTGCGCTCGAACGTCGCGCGGGCGTGAAAAGCGTGGCGCAGCTCGGCACGCGCCTGCATGCCCTGCTCGACCGCGGCATCGCCTTGCCGGAACAGGTCGCTCGCGACTGGCTCAGGGACGCCGGCCTCGAGGGCCGCGTCTTGCGCGTGGAAGCGAACCTCGAGGACGTGTTCGTCGCCGCCACCGGTTTCGGCGCGGAGCGGCGCCAGTGAACGCGTGGCGTCGGATCGTCGCGATTGCCGGCAAGGAGCTGAAGCAGCTGGCGCGTGATCGTCTTTCGCTCGGCATGATCATCGGCGTGCCGCTGCTGCAGATACTTCTCTTCGGCTATGCCATCGATCTCGACGTGCGTCACCTGCGTGCCGCGGCGGCCGACCAGGCGCAAAGCCATGCCTCGCGCGAACTGCTGCGCCGGGCGGAAGCGTCGCAGGTGGTGAGCATCGAGCGTCACGTGAGCGGCCCTCGCGCGCTCGAAGAAGCGCTGCGCAGCGGCGAGATCGACGTCGGCATCTGGATTCCGGCGGACTTCGAGGCGCGCCTGCTCGCCGGTCGTCCGGCGGCACAGCTCCTGATCAACGGCAGCGATCCCACCATCGAAGGCATCGCGCGCACGCTTGCGAGCATGCCGCCCGTGGATGCGACCACGCGCGCGCCCCTGTTCGAGACACGCACCTTCTACAACCCCGAGCGCCGCTCCGCGGTGCAGATCATTCCCGGGCTTGCCGGCGTGATCCTCAATCTCACCATGGTGCTGTTCACCGCCATCGCGGTGGTGCGCGAGCGCGAGCGCGGCACCCTGGAGATGCTCATCACCACGCCGGTGAAGACGCCGGAGCTGATGGTGGGCAAGATCATTCCGTACGTCGCCATCGGTCTCATCCAGGTAAGCATCATCCTGCTCGCCGGCAGCCTGCTGTTCGACGTGCCGCTGCGCGGCTCGCTCGTGGAGCTTTATCTCGCCGCCGGGCTGTTCATCGTCGCCACGCTGGCGCTGGGGCTGACCATCTCCACGCTGGCGGCGACGCAGTTCCAGGCCATGCAGCTCACGGTGTTCACCTTCCTGCCGTCGATACTGCTCTCCGGCTTCATGTTCCCCTTCGACGGCATGCCGCCCTTCGCGCGCTGGCTGGGCGAGGTCCTGCCGCTGACGCATTTCATCCGCCTGGCGCGCGGCATTGCGCTGCGCGGCGCCTCGCTCGGCGAGATGCCGGTGGAGATGGCGGCGCTCGCCGCCTTCACCCTGATCATGCTCGTCATCGCCATCCTGCGCTTCCGCAAACGGCTGGACTGATTGCATTCGCCTGCCAAAAGCTTTAAGAAGTTGCGGCCGGTTGGAGTCCGGCCCCATGAGGCAGCGCAAGGAGACGGCCAGGTGGATGAGGCAGTGAAGAAGCAGGCAGGCGACGCGGGAAGGCGCGAACTGACGCGCAAGATCCGCGTGCAGATGCTGCTGGAGGATCGCAAGCGCGCCAACGCGGTGCGCGCCAAGATCAGCTCGGAACTGCTCTCGCTGCTGCTGGTGATGAAGGAGAACATCCAGGAGCTGCGGCGCCGCCGCCCGGACCTCGGCACCGAGCTGCGCGGCGGCGGACTGGTGTACGAGAACCTCTACGCGAAGCCCTACGACCGCATCTGCGAGATGCGCAGCGCCATGCTGCAGCGCTTTACCCAGGTCTACAACGACATCGAGGGCCTCGCCCGCACCAACGAGGACAACGACGAGATCGTGCTGCGCGCCCTGCAGCCCATCGTCGACGACCTGCTGGAAGTCCTGCATCTGTTGATCGACGGCATGGCCACGGTGCGCGAGTACCGTGCAGACCTCGGCGCCGACCTGCTGCGCGGCGGGGACATCTACGAGAAGCTCTACAACGCGGCCTTCGAACGCATCAACGTGGTGCGCGACAGCCTGCCCATCCTCATGAACGCCGTGTTCGCGCGGCACATCTTCCGCCGCTGATCAGGCCTCGGCGCGGCGTGCGCCGGCCGGTCCCAGCAGCAGCACGACCTCTTCCGCCGGCACCGGCGGCGAGAAATGGAATCCCTGCATCAGGCTGCAGCCCTGCGACAGCAGGAACTGCTTCTGCGCCTCGGTCTCCACGCCCTCCGCCACCGCCTGCAGGCGCAGCGTGCGCGCCAGCGCGATCACCGCCTCGGTCACCCGGGTGTCGCCGCCGGCCTCGCTGGCCGGCGAAATGAACGCGCGATCGATCTTGAGAATGTCCAGCGGCAGGCGGTTGAGGCAGGACAGCGACGAATAGCCGATGCCGAAATCGTCCACCGCGACCTGCACACCGAGCTGCTTGAGCTCGCCGAGCACGCGCACCGCACGGCCGATGTCGCGCATCAGCTGTGACTCGGTGATCTCCAGCACCAGCCGGTTGCCTTCCAGGCCATGACGCTGCAGGGCGTCGCGAACGGTCGCGAGCAGCGCGCCGCCTTCCAGCTGGTAGGGCGAGACGTTGACCGCCAGCCGCGGCACATTCAGGCCTTCGCCGTCCCATGCGGCCAGCTGCCCGCAGGCCGTGTCCAGCACCCAAGCGCCGATTTCCTCGATCTGGCCGGTCTCCTCGGCGAGACGAATGAAATTCGCCGGCGCCAGCAGGCCGCGGCTCGGATGCTTCCAGCGCACCACCGCTTCCAGCCCGTGCACCAGGCCGCGGCGCGCATCCACCACCGGCTGGTAGTGCAGGCGCAGCTCGCCGCGGCGGATCGCCACCCGCAGCGCGTCCTCGAGCTGCTTGCGTTCATTGAGACGCAGCGCGATGTCGGGGCTGAAGAATCGGCAGCGCTGGCCGCGGCGCGCCTTGGTCGCGGACAGCGCCGCGTCGGCATGCATGAACAGCTGCTCGGCGTTGGCCGCGTCCTGCGGATGGCAGCTCACGCCGATGCGCGCGCCGATGGTCTCGGCCACGCCGTCGCCCAGCTGGAAGGGCTCGTGCATCACATCCAGCAGGTGGTCGGCGAGCGCCTTCGCATGCTCCACCGGCAACACGTCGAACAGCAGCGCGAACTGGTCATTGCCGAGCCGGAATACCTGCCCCGCCGGCACGCTCTCCTGCAGCCGCCGCGCGCTCTCGCGCAGCACCTCGTCGCCCACCGCCGGGCCGAACCGATCGTTGACGCTGCGGAAGTCGTCGAGATCGAGAATCATCAGCACCACCTCGCCACCGGCGGAGCGCACTATGCGTGCCAGCGACTGGAAGAACACCGCGCGGTTCGGCAGCCCGGTGATCTCGTCGTAGTTCGCGAGGCGGTTGACGGTCTGGCGGGTTTCGAGATGGCCGGAAAGGTCGCGGATCACGCCGCGCAGGCCGATGAAGCGCCCGGAACGGCTGCGGATCACCGCCGCCGTCACCTCGCAGGGCACGACCTCGCCGTCGCGGCGGCGCACCCCCGAAAGGCAGGCGAACGGCTGGTTCTGCTCGACGGTATCGCGCAGCTGCGCGAGATAGCCGTTGGCGTGCGCA
>JAJUFS010000046.1 GCA_029263725.1 Gammaproteobacteria bacterium
CGGGCACTTGCGCGTCATCCCGGCGGCAACGCCGGTGCGCAGCCATGATCATCTCGATGTGGTGTTCGAGGGCGACCGCTGCCTGCGCTTCAACGACCCGCGCCGCTTCGGCAGCGTCCACTGGGTGACGGGCGAGCCGGAGCAGCATCCGCTGCTGGCGGAACTCGGCCCCGAGCCCCTGGACGGCGAGTTCCACGGCGACCATCTCTTCCAGGCCTCCCGCGGGCGGCGCGTGGCCGTGAAGGTGTTCATCATGAATGCCCGCATCGTGGTGGGCGTGGGCAACATCTACGCGAGCGAGGCGCTGTTCCTTGCCGGCATCCGCCCCGGCCGCGCCGCCGGTCGCGTCACGCGTGCCGAGTACGCGCGGCTGGCGGAAGCCATCAAGACGGTCTTGCAGAAGGCGATCATCGCGGGCGGGACGACGCTGCGTGACTTCGCGCAGCCGGACGGTGCGGCCGGCTACTTCGCGCAGCAGCTGAACGTCTATGACCGCGCCGGCGAACCCTGCCGCGTGTGCGCGACGGAAATCCGCCACCGCGTGATGGGGCAGCGCGCGACGTATTTCTGCCCGGCCTGCCAGAAATGAAAAACCCGCCATGAAGGCGGGTCTTTCGCGAGAGCCGTTTTCCAGGAAGCTTGTTGGGTAGGCGGGGGCCATTACTAGCCCCCGCCCCCCTAAGAACCGGACGAGCATCTCTCGACGCATCCGGCTCAAGCCTCACACAAAATCCCACCACGGTGAGACCCGGCTAACCCACGGAGCGCATGCCCCTTGGGTGGTGGAGTTGGCGATGACAATTCGGGTGCAACAGAATACGGTTTCCCGAAGCGTTTGACCCACCATCGGCGCGACGGACCTTGTGGTGGTTGTGCCACCGGTCTTCCACACCTATGACCTGTCTGCACACAGGGCACACGCCATCCTGTTGTAACCAAATAGTCCGGAGAAACGGACGCTCTTCTAGGCTCTGGAGCATTCTTTGGCGCTTTCGCGCCTCGAAATACTCTTCGAACTCAGGGTCGAACGGATTCGCTTCCCACCTGACTTTCACATGGCGTTTGATCTTGACGTGACTCGCTTTCATGAGCCGTATCAATGCCAATTGACCTTTGGCCGTCTGGGTTTCCGCGCAGAACACCCCGTTTTCCAGGCCGATGGATCGGTAATACTTTCGCCGAATCCAATTTCGTCCCTTCCTCGGGTGTCTGCGCTTCGCCCAGCGCCATAACGTCCACCATATGAGGTAGTCAACGCGTGCAAAGGTTTCCGACGCCACTATCCCTCGGTGGTAATTCGCCCATCCTCGAATGATCGGGTTCAGGGTACGAATCAGCAGCTCCTGCCGCAGTGCTTTGTTTCCTTTGATTTTTCCTCGGACTTTTTCGAGAAATGCTTTCACATTTCTAGACGATGGCTTTATGAGTAGCTTGCCGTCGTACTTACGTACGTTTTGCCCGAGGAAATCAAACCCTTCCTCAATATGCGTGACTCGTGTTTTCTCTTGCGAGAGTTCCAAGCCCCGTTCGACGAGGAATGACTCGACGACCGGTTTGACCTCGTTCTCAAGCAGCTCTTTTGAGCTACCTGTGATTACAAAGTCGTCTGCATACCGAACCAACGAAACCCTGTTCTGACGTTGTTGATTGACAGTAGACCCGAACTGTTTCTCGAGTGCTTCTTCCAATCCGTCCAGAGCTATGTTGGCCAACGTTGGCGAGATAATGCCGCCCTGAGGCGTCCCCGCGTTCGTTGGAAAGAGTCGGCGTGACTCCACGTATCCAGCTTTCAGCCATTTGCGCAGGACCGCTTTGTTCATAGGAACATGCGCTTCCAGCCATTCATGACTGATGTGATCGAAGCAACCTCGGATATCACCTTCCAGAATCCATTGCGCAGCACCTTTCCTCGCTAAACGAATAAAGAGCTGTGCGATGGCATCTGCCGTCGAACGACCGCGACGAAACCCATAAGAGTTTTTGTCCGCGAGCGTTTCGGAGACTGGTTCCAAAGCTAGCAGGTACAAAGCCTGCATCGCCCGGTCCCTCATGGTCGGAATACCGAGGGGACGTTTCTTGCCGTTTGCTTTGGGGATGTGTACCCGACGCAACGGCAACGGCCTGTAACCTCGACTACTCAGTTGCTGGACAGCGTGCCATTTTGATTCCGGAGTGGACCAAGTTGCCCCGTCCACCCCAGCAGTCCGCTTGCCAGCGTTCTCCGTTACCCGTTTAACAGCTAAACACCGGCTGCTAAACGAGTTGACCAGAAACCGTTGCAGAGCTTTAACCCTGCGCCAGTCGCCAGCCTTTGTTGCCTTCGCGATACGAACCTGTAGCCCTCGTACCTGTCGATTCACGTCACACCAAGAAATTTGGTGCCAGTGTTCCGGACGGGCGAAGGTCGCAGACCCAGTTGAGCGAGACTCAATGAGCTTCATCTTGCTTACCTCCTTCAGACGAAATGTCCCTATGTTTGGAGGAGGCAATATGACCCCGAAGAGGGGCATTGCCCCCTTTCGGGACGGGTTCAACAGATATTCTCGCGATGCGAGACCACGCGGAAGTCAGCACGCTTTCGCGTCAGGGCACGTTGTCCCTTATTCGCCCCGTTACAGGGCGACGTTCGCTTTCTCCGCGATCCTTTACCCGCTATCCATTCACAACTCTTGCGAGCTGCTTACCTGTCATGCATGGATCGTCGCGGGCTAGACCGGTTGGTCTTGTCCGTTGTTGATTCAGTGGCACAATCAGGAGAACGTCGGGCTTACCGAGTTCCACGATTACGACGAAAGGATGATTTGGATCCTGCCTATCCGCCGGAGACCTGGAGTGTCAGCGTATCCCGATCAAGTAGCGGGATAACCGGCCTCAGCACACCTAACAGCTACTTTGGTGTGTTGCGAATAACGACGTTTAACAGCAGTTCACTTGCGTTGATCCATTCATCCGAGCCTAGCACCTCAACCGCCGTTGTAGCTGGCAGTATCCAACGGGAAACCTCGCGGTTCCTCGTTACTCCGCATGGAGGGTTACATTGTCAGGGAGCTTCGCACGAATCCGTTACCAGAAACGCACTACCCGTAGGCTACTGATGGCTGAACATCAGGTCCTTCCACGGAAGATCCGTGTGGACAGTCGTAACCGTGGCTTTGCACCACTGGGTTGAAGTGAACCGGGAAGGGGGCCTTCCGAAGATAGGACCTTCCCCGGTTCGATTCGCCAACTCTGTTGGCATCGCTGTCCTATTAAGGTGTGGAGGAGCAGCGCTTCTTTGGGCTGGATTTGACCCTACTTAGAGGAGGGGTCGGGTCCAGCTAACCCAGCGACTCTCGTCGCTCACTTGATCTTCGCTTCCTTGTACTCGACGTGCTTGCGCACGACCGGGTCGAACTTCTTCACGGTGAGCTTTTCCGGCGTGTTCTGCTTGTTCTTCACCGTGGTGTAGAAGTGGCCGGTGTCAGCAGTGGAAACCAGCTTGATCTTCTCGCGCTTGCCTTTGGCTGCCATGTGCTGCTCCTCAGACCTTCTCGCCGCGAGCGCGCAGCTCGGCGACGATGTTCTCGATGCCCTTCTTGTCGATGATGCGCAGGCCCTTGCCGGACACGCGCAGCGTCACGAAGCGGCCTTCCGACTCCAGCCAGAACCGCTTGTTGTGCAGGTTCGGCAGGAAGCGGCGCTTGGTCTTGTTGTTGGCATGCGACACGTTGTTGCCGGTAATGGGTCGCTTGCCGGTAACCTGGCAGACTCTCGACATGGTTCAATCCTCGGTTCGAAACCTGTGCCCCTGCGGAATTCCGGCAAGGCCGGCGCGGGCAGAAAGGCCGCACTTTATACCCGAACAGGCCCTTGCAGGCAAGTGCGCGGCCGGATTTTTCCTTGCTGCGGCGCCTTAGATCAGGCCGCGTTCGGCGAAGGACACCGCCTGGCCGTCGCCGATCACCATGTGGTCCAGCACGCGGATGTCGACCAGCGCCAGCGCCTCCCGCAACCGGCGGGTGATGGCGTGATCGGCCGCGCTGGGCTCGGCCACGCCGGAAGGATGGTTGTGGGCGAAGATCACCGCCGCCGCGCCTCGTTCCAGGGCCTCCCGCACGACCTCGCGCGGATGCACGGTGGCGCCGTCGATGGTGCCGCGGAACAGCTCGCGGTAGGCGATGAGCCGGTTGCGGTTGTCCAGGAACAGGCAGGCGAACACTTCGTGCGGGCGGTCGCGCAGCCGCGCCACCAGCATGTCCCGCACCTGGGTGGGCGTGCTGAGCACGGTGCCGGGCCCCGCGGTCTCGCCGTAGAAGCGACGCGCGATCTCCAGCGCCGCCTGCAGCTGGCAGTACTTGGCGTCCCCCAGCCCCGGCGCCTCGCAGGCGCGCCGCCGGTCCGCGGTCAGCAGGCCGCGCAGGCTGCCGAAGCGGGTCAGCAGGTCGCGGGCAAGGTCCACGGCGGTGCGTCCCGCGACGCCGGTCCTCAGGAAGATCGCCAGCAGCTCGGCGTCGGACAGCGCCTCCGCGCCCCTCGCCAGCAGTTTTTCCCGCGGCCGCTCATCGGCAGGCCATTGCCGGATTCCCATCGGCACCTCCTTGTGCGTTTCAACACAGCCTGAGCGTACGGTATCTTACGCCGCTCCAAGGCCGAATCGGGGCGGGCCGTGACGTCGAAACGCATAGTGCTGGGCATAACCGGCGGCATCGCCGCCTACAAGAGCGCCGATCTCGTGCGGCGGCTGCGCGAGCGCGGCGCCGAGGTGCAGGTGGTGATGACGGCGGGCGCTCGCGAATTCATCACGCCGACCACGCTGCAGGCGGTCTCGCACCGGCCGGTGCGCGATTCGCTCTGGGATGCCGCCGCGGAAGCGGCGATGGGGCACATCGAGCTCGCCCGCTGGGCGGACCTCGTGCTGGTCGCGCCGGCGACGGCGAACTTCATGGCGAAGCTCGCCCATGGCGCCGCCGATGACCTGCTCACCACGCTCTGCCTGGCCACCAAGGCGCCGGTGGTGCTCGCGCCGGCCATGAACTGGGCGATGTGGGAGCACCCCGCGACGCAGGCCAACAAGGACCTGCTGGAAGAACGCGGCGTTCGCCTGCTCGGCCCCGGCGAGGGCGCGCTCGCCGAGAGCGAGTCGGGCGTCGGCCGCATGCTGGAGCCCATCGAGATCGCCGAGGCGGTGATGTCGCCGCGCATCGATCCCGCGTTGCGCGGGGTGGAAGTGGTGGTGACCGCAGGCCCGACCCGCGAACCCATCGATCCGGTGCGTTTCATCTCCAACCGCAGCTCGGGAAAGATGGGTTACGCCGTCGCCCGCGCGCTGGCCGAGCAGGGCGCGAAGGTCACCCTCATCAGCGGGCCGGTGGCGCTGGCGCCGCCCGCCGGCGTGAAGGTGCAGTACGTGGAAAGCGCCGCCGACATGTACGACGCCGTCATCCATCGCCTGGAGCAGATGGACATGTTCGTCGGCACCGCGGCGGTGGCGGATTACTCGCCGGCCAGCCCCGCCGTCACCAAGATAAAGAAGGAAAAGGGCTCCATGGAGCTGTCGCTGGCGCGCACCCGCGACATCCTCGCCACCGTGGCGTCTTCGGGACGGCCGATCTTCACCGTGGGCTTTGCGGCCGAGACCAACGATCTCGAGACCCACGCGCGCAACAAGCTGCGCAGCAAGAAGCTCGACATGGTCGCGGCCAACTGGGTGGGCGAGGGCCGCGGTTTCGATGCCGATTCGAACGCGCTGCAGGTGTTCTGGCCCGGCGGCAGCACCGAGATCCCGCAGGACGACAAGCTCGTGGTTGCCCGCAGGCTGGTTTCATTGATCGCCGCACACTATCGGCGCAGACAGGAAGGTTGAATGCATACCATCAAGCTCAAGGTGCTCGATCCGCGGATCGGGCAGGAATTTCCGCTGCCTGAATACGCGACGCCGGGCTCCGCGGGCATGGACCTGCGCGCCTGCCTCGACGGGCCGCTGGTGCTGAACCCTGGCGACTGTTCGCTGGTGCCCACGGGGATTGCGATCCACATCGGCGATCCGGGGCTCGCTGCCATGCTGCTGCCGCGTTCCGGCCTTGGCCACAAGCACGGCATCGTGCTCGGCAACCTCACCGGGCTGATCGATTCCGATTACCAGGGACAGCTGTACGTGTCGATCTGGAACCGCGGCCGCGACAGCTTCACCATCGAGCCGGGCGAACGCATCGCGCAGATGATCATCGTGCCGGTGGTGCACGCGCGCTTCGAGCGGGTGGAGGAATTCGAGGACAGCGAGCGCGGCGAGGGCGGTTTCGGCAGCTCGGGAAGGAAATGAGAAAGGGCGAGTGACGGCGCAAGGCCGTCACTCGCGAGTTGTCATTGCAGGCCCTTCAGTTCCTTGAAGCGCCGGATCTGTGTCTCGAAGCGTTCGCGCAGCTCGTCCTGGTCGTTCTTGCGTTCGAGCAGCGACTTCTGGTTCTTGAGAAGCTCCTCGCGGGTGTTGACGATGCGCTTCTCCAGGTCTTCCGGCACCGGGCGGCCATTCGCCTGGATCTGCTGCTTCTGCTGTTCCATCGATGCCAGCTGCGCTTCCAGCGAACCGATGGCGTTGCCGATGACGCGGATCTGCGCGTCGATGGCGGCAAGGCGTCCGTCGCGATCGCGTTCCATGTCGCGCACGCTGGTGTAGGTCTCAAGCAGCATGCGGTCACGGGCGGCCTGCTGCTCGGCGAGCTGGCGTTCGCGTTCGCGCTGCTCCTGCGCCTTGCGCTCGGCCTCGATTTCCTCGGGCGTCTTCGGCGCGCGCAGCACTTCCGTGACGTTGCCATGCTCATCGAGCACCTGCCGTTCCTGCTGCGAGGCCTCGGGCGGCGGCGTGTTCGAGTAGTGAACGTTGCCGTCCTTGTCCACCCACTTGTAGACCTTGCCCGCCTGCGCGCTGGCGGCGGCCAGCAGCGCGCAGGCCAGCAGGGCGAACGTGAAAAGCTTGCGCATCATCGCATCACCTTCTTATTGGTCGACACCGTATTGCTTTCGATACTCGCGCAGCCGTTGCAGCGAGGCGGCGTGGCGGGCATCGCCTTCGAGAAAACCGATCAGGTCCGCAAGCTTCGCGATGCTGGCGACCCGCAGGCCGTAATCCTGCTCCACCTGCTGCACCGCGGAGAGCTCGCCCGCACCGCGCTCCTGGCGGTCGAGCGCGATCACCACCGCGGCAGGTTCCGCGCCTGCGCCGCGAATGATGTCCACGGACTCGCGGATCGCCGTGCCCGCCGTGATCACGTCGTCGATGATCAGTACGCGACCGGCGAGCGGCGCGCCGACGAGATTGCCGCCTTCACCGTGATCCTTCGCTTCCTTGCGATTGAAGCAGTACGGCACGTCGATGCCGTGCCCGGAGGCAAGCGCGGCGGCAGTGACGGCGGCGAGCGGAATGCCCTTGTAGGCAGGACCGAAGATCATGTCGAAGGCGATGCCGCTGTCGACGATGGCCTGCGCATACCAGCGGCCGAGGCGCGCGAGCGCGGAACCGGTGTTGAACAGGCCGGCATTGAAGAAGTACGGGCTTGTGCGTCCCGATTTCAATGTGAATTCGCCGAAGCGCAGCACGTTGCGCTCGATGGCGAAGGCAAGAAATTCCTGGCGGAAATCGCCGGCCTCGGAAGCCATTTGCTTACTCCGGTCGCAGTTTCGGAACGGTCCGGTATGATACACGCTGTTTTTTGCCTGGCACGCGTTCCTTCATGAAAATCACTTCCGTCAACACCAACGGCATCCGTTCCGCGGCCCGCAAGGGCTTCTTCGACTGGGTGCAGCGCGAGGCGCCGGACATCGTCTGCGTGCAGGAAACCAAGGCGCAGATTCACCAGCTCGGCGATGCGATCTTCTGCCCCGAGGGCTATCACTGCCGCTATCACGACGCGGAACGGCCCGGCTACTCCGGCGTCGCGATCTACTCGCGTCACGAGCCCGACGCGATCATTGAGGGCCTGGACTGGCCGGAGTTCGACGCCGAAGGTCGCTACCTGGAATTCCGTTACGGCCGCCTGTCGGTGGTGTCGCTGTACATGCCGTCGGGTTCGTCGTCGGAACTGCGCCAGCAGATCAAGTTCAAGGTCATGGACCGGCTCATGCCCATCCTGCGCGAGTACCGCAACAACGGCCGCGAATACATCATCTGCGGCGACTGGAACATCGCCCACAAGGAAATCGATCTCAGGAACTGGCGCGGCAACCAGAAGAACTCCGGCTTCCTGCCCGAGGAGCGCGCCTGGCTCACCGAATTGTTCGACGAGGTCGGCTGGGTGGATGCCTTCCGCGTGCTCAACCAGGAGCCCGACCAGTACACCTGGTGGTCCAATCGCGGCCAGGCCTGGGCGAAGAACGTCGGGTGGCGCATCGATTACCACATCATCACGCCGGGGCTGAAGGACCGGCTGAAGAGCGCCGCCATCTACAAGGACGAACGCTTTTCCGACCACGCGCCGCTCACGCTCACCTATGACATGAAAGTGAGCGACTTCCGCGGATGAGCACGCGGCGCGAACAGTGGCAGGCAGCGCTCACGGTGTACCTGCAGCCGCGGGTGCTCGGCATGCTGTTCCTCGGCTTTTCCGCCGGGCTGCCGCTGCCGCTGGTGTTCTCCACCTTCAGCACCTGGCTGCGCGATACGGGCGTGTCGCCATCGACCATCGGGTTCCTGAGCGCGGTTGGTCTTGCGTATGCCTTCAAGTTCGCCTGGGCGCCCATCGTCGATCGCCTGCGTCTTCCGTTGCTCGGGCGGCTGGGACAGCGGCGCAGCTGGATGCTGCTCGCGCAGCTCGCCGTCATTGCCGGGCTGCTGCTGATGGCAACGGTGAATCCCGTCGAGCACATCCAGCTGCTCGGCATCGCCGCGGTGCTGGTGGCGTTCTCCTCCGCCACGCAGGATATCGCCATCGACGCCTATCGCATCGAAGCGGTGGACGCCGACCTGCAGGCCGCGATGGCGGCCATGTACATCTACGGCTATCGCCTCGCGATGATCTGCTCGGTGGCAGGCGCGCTGTATCTCGCGCAGTTCTTCTCCTGGTCGCTGGCGTATCTCGCCATGGCAGGCTGCATGGCCGTCGGCGTCGTCACCACGCTCATCATCCGTGAACCCTCGCGCATCGTCTCGCCGCTTGCGCGGCAGCTGGAAGCGCGCCTGCAGGCGGCGGTGGGCGCGAACGCGGGCAGCGCCTGGGAGCGCTTCAAGGCGTGGTTCGCGAACGCCGTCGTCGGGCCGTTCGCGGAGTTCTTCGCGCGTAACGGCAGCCGCGCGCTGGTGTTGCTGGCGCTGGTCGCGACCTACCTGATGAGCGATTACCTGCTGGGCGTGATGGCAGGACCGTTCTACATCGACATGGGCTACAGCAAGGTCGAGATCGCCAACGTCGCCAAGCTGTTCGGTCTTGCGATGACGCTGACCGGCGCGGGCATCGGCGGGTTGCTGGTGGTGCGCTTCGGCATCATGCCCATCCTGCTGCTTGGCGCCTTCCTGGTGGCGGCAACCAATCTCGCCTTTGCCTGGCTCGCGTGGTCGGGTTCGCCCGACACCTGGCGGCTCGCGGTCGTGATTGCCATGGACAATCTCGGCGGCGGCATCGCCAACGTGGTGTTCATCGCCTTCATGTCCAGCCTCACCAACACCGCCTACACGGCCACGCAGTACGCCTTGTTCAGTTCGCTGATGAAGGTGCCCGGCAAGATCGCCGGCGTGTTCTCGGGGGTCGCGGTGGAGGCCTGGAGCTACGGCGAATTCTTCGTGCTCACCGCCCTGGGCGGCATTCCGGCGGTGCTGCTGATCATCCATCTCATGCGGCAGGGCTTCCTGCCGGAAGCGGAACAACGACAAAGGGCAGCGGCGTGACGCGTTACCTGGATATCTGCGGCGTGGACGACCTGGCCGAGCCGGGCGCGAAGGAATTCGAGATCGAGAATTCGCGCGGCCAGAAGTGGTATGGCTTCCTGGTGAAGAAGGATGGCGCATTCCATGCCTACGCCAACGCCTGTCCGCACACCGGCGCGATGCTGAACTGGGGGCCGGACCGCTTCCTCACCCGCGCCGGCGACCGCATCATGTGCGGCGTGCACGGTGCGCTGTTCGAGATCGACACCGGCCTGTGCGTGGCGGGTCCCTGCCAGGGTCAGTCCCTGCGGGACCTGGAAGTGCGGGTGGAAGACGGCCGTGTGCAGGTACTGCAGCCGGAGTGAGCTATTCGGCGCGGTCGATGTAGTCGATGGGACTGGCCCAGGTTTCCACGGGCAGTTCGCCGGGATCGATGCCGAGATCCTCGCGCTCGATGTCGAGCGAGCCCATCCAGTCTTCGGGTGGTTCGATCATCACCAGCGGCATTTCCGTCCAGACGTCGAGGTCGATCTCCTCCAGCGAGCCGTCGAGGTACTGGATCTCGACCGTGCGGTCATCCTCGTCGAGCGCAACAACCTCGAAAACCGCACCGGTGATGTCGCGATACCATGTGCCGATGGCGGGTGGAACCGGATCGAAATCATCCATAGCGGCTGCCTCTCCGGCCGGCGTGCTAACATGCGTGTGCGCCGGCAACATGACTCCTGGAAGTCCTACACTCTGTTATAGAAGTGCCGGCGCGCGCCTTCAAGGAATGCGACTAAATCCATGACTTTCGACGTGCTCGTCAACCTGTTCGTGGTGCTGTTCGTGGTCATCGACCCGATCGGCCTTGCGCCCATCTTCGGCGCGCTGACCCGCGGCGGTTCGGCCGCCTACCGGCGCCGCATGGCGGTCAAGGCCATCCTGCTCGCGGCAGGCATCCTTTACCTGTTCGCGTTCAGCGGCGACTGGCTGATGCGCGCGCTCGGCATCGGCATCCCGGCCTTCAAGATCGCCGGTGGCCTGCTGCTGTTCCTGGTGGCCATCGACATGGTGTTCGCGCGCCATTCGGGCCTGCGCTCCACCACGGTGCGCGAGCAGGAAGAAGCGCGCTTCAAGGAGGACATCTCGGTGTTCCCGCTGGCCTTCCCGCTGCTGGCCGGCCCGGGCGCGCTGACCACGGTGCTCCTGTTCGTGGCGGACACCCGCGGCAATTACACGGCCTTTGGCGCGCTGCTCGGCGTGCTCGCGGTCGTGCTGCTGCTTGCCTTCCTGGCGCTGATGCTGGCCGGGCACCTCATGAAGCTGCTGGGCGAGACCGGCGCCAACGTGGTCGACCGCCTGCTCGGCGTCATTCTCGCCGCGCTCGCGGTGCAGTTCGTGCTGGACGGCCTGTCCACCGCGCTCACAGGGGCGTAAGCAGCTCCGTCATCATCTGTTCCCACTGCGGCTCGGCGGCATCGTCGTGCAGCGACGCCCGCCAGGCCGCGTAACGCCTGGCGAGTTCCGCGTCGCTCGCCAGCGGCTCCAGCCTTTCCAGCACGCGCCTGGCGTGCACCGCATCGTTGATCCACAGCCTCAGGTACAGCGCGCGCTCCAGGTGCTGCCGCGCCTCGTCTTCGGCGCCTTGCTGCAGGCGCGCTTCCGCCAGTGCCTCGTGCACGCTGGCAAGGCCCGGCCGGTAACCCTCGCTGCGATAGATGGACAACGCCGCCTGCAGGCGCCGCAAGCCTTCCTCGTTGCGGCCGGCGCGGAAACTCGCGCCGCCCTGAAGCTGGTAGAGCCTCGCCTGCAGCAAGGGATCGCCTTCGATCGGCCGCGGCAGGCACTCGTCGCCGGCCTGCATGGCAAGGTCGCATTCGATCAGCGCGGCAAGCGCGCCGGTTCTTCCCGGCAATGCGGCGAGCTCACGCAGTGCTGCTCGCGCCACGGTGGGGTCTTCGGGAATCCTGAGTCGTGCCTCGACGAGGGCGAGCTGCGGCTGGAGCTGCGTGCCGCTGCCACGGTCGATCGCGTTGCGCGCGCGGCCGGCGGCGCGGGCGGCGTCTTCGTGCCTGCCATAAAGCAGGTAAAGCTCGGCCTGGCTGAGCGCTGCACTGGCGATGCCGTGAGGATCGTCGATGCTGCGGAACAGTTTCTCGGCTTCCTCGAACATGGCGAGCGCGGCGGGATAGCGGCCGGACTGGTACGCGTCCAGCGCCTGGCGGTGCATCTCGCGGGCTTCGAGGACGCTGGGTGGCGGCGGCTGGGTCACGGGCCCGCCGCCGCAGCCGGCAAGCAGGAGCAGAATGATGAGCGGCAGCCGGCGCATGTCAGTTCGCCGGCGGTTGCGAGGGCAATGGTGCGACCGCGGGCTCCTCGGCCGCTCCGGTGGAGAACGGCCAGGTGTTGCGGATCGCCTCCAGCGTCTTCGCCGCCTGGTCGAGCGCCGTGCGCGTCTCCCAAAGCACCTCGGCCACGGCATCGCCCTGGTCCGCGCCGAACGTCTCGACCGCGCCGGTCAGCTGCACCACCAGCGCATCGACGTTTTCCATCAGTGTGGAGGCTTCCTCGATGCGGCTGATGAGCGCGGCCATCAACGGTTCGGCGTCGCGCAGGCGGCGATTGGTGGTGGTGAGCACGCTGTTGATTTCACCGACGGTACGGGCGAGATCCTCCGCCAGCGACTCGTCGGCAAGCAGGCGGCCGATGGAGCCTTCGCCGGCATTGATCTTCTCCAGCAGCTCGCGGGTGTTGCCGGTAACGCCGGCGAGTTGCGCGGTGAGCTCGCCGACATCCTCCGGGCGAATCGCGGCGAGCAGCGCGTTCACGCTCGCGGTGATGCCGGTGATGTCCTCGACCGCCGGACCGAGTTGCGAGACGAGATCATTCAGGGTGGGTCCGATCACCAGGCGAATGCGGTCGCCGTCCTTGAGCCGCGGCTTCTTCGGATCGCCGCGGGTGATCTCGACGGCGGGCTCGCCCACCAGCGTCAACGGGCTGAAGCGCGCGATGGAGTCGCGCCGCACCTGGCCATGGAAACGCTCGAGGATCTCCAGCCTGAGCTGCAGCCGGTTCTCGTCCGTCCACTCGATCTCGCGCACGCGGCCGACTTCCACGCCGCCGATGGTGATGGGATTGCCTTCCTCGAGGTTGGCGATGTCCTCGGCTTCCGTGTACAGCGTGAACTTGTCCGCGAGCATGAAGGAAATCTCGCGGCTGAAGGCGAAGGCTCCGATCAGCAGCGCGACCGCGATGATCACGAACAGCCCGGCGAGCCGCTCCATGACGGTGTAATGCACGCGATGGATGTGCTCGAGCTCTTCTTCCTGTTCGAGCTTCATGCCGCATCTTCCTCGAACAGTTTCGGCATCGCGGCGAGATACGCCGCAACCGCTTCCCCGCCGCTGCGAAACGCGTCCCAGCTCTCGAACAGTTGCACTGCGCCGTCATGGACGAAGATCACGCGCTGCGCACGCCGCTGCACGAAACCGAGGTTCTGCGTCGCGATCACCAGCGCGCGCGTTTCCATGCCGGCAAGCAGCGCGGCTTCGATGCGATTCCAGTGTGGCGCGAGCGTGATGTCGAAGGGTTCGTGAACGAACAGCAGCGCGGGATTCATGGCAAGCGCCCTCGCCAGCATGGCCTGGAAGGAAGAAAGGCGGTCCAGTGCCGCGGGCAGTACGTTGCCGGCGGCAAAGCCGGTCTGCTGCAGGAGCTGCACCGCATGCCGCCGCGCTTCCAGCGGCGCTTCGTGAAAGTGATAAAGCCGCGGCAGCATCACGTTGGCGATCACGTCGAAGGTGGAAAGCAGCGGTGCGCCC
>JAJUFS010000121.1 GCA_029263725.1 Gammaproteobacteria bacterium
GATTACGCCTGGTAAGGGAAAAACGACGGCGGGCGCCTCCTCGGGCGCCCGCTTATCCACGAGAGCCGTCAGGTGGTCTGTTCTTCTTCGATGGCGGTTTCGCCCCTGGCTGCCGCGCTTTCTTCCAGCTCCGTCTGCAATGACCCGCCGAAGCCCTGCGGCTTGAGCACCATCACATCGCATTTGACGACGCCGAGGATGTCTTCGGCGGTGGCGCCCATGAAGATGCGCCTGAGACCGCGCCGGGCGACGCTGCCGAGGACCACGAGGCCCGCGTCGATCCGCTTCGCCACATCCGCGATGACCACCGCCGGTGAGCCTTCCTGGAAATGCATGCGTTCCGGCGGGATGTCGTGTGCCTTGCACAGCGCCGCGAAGCGCTCGCGCCGTTCCTGCCGCGCGGCGGCGAAGTAGCGCGCGTCCGCTTCGGGGCCGATGAATGCCGACGCGGATACATATTCATAGGCGTGCGCGGCGTGCACTTCGGCATCCAGGTGACGGCCCAGTTCGAGTGCGGCGTCGAGAATCCGGTCATTGAGCTCGGCTGGCTTGTCGCGGGCGTGGTTCGGATCGACCGCGGCAAGAATGCGTTTCGGGAAGGATTGGGTGTTGGCGTGGACCATCAGCAGCGGCGCCGGGCAGGCGCGCATCAGGTGCCAGTCCGCACGCGTGAACAAGGCGCGTTCCACCGCGTTGGTTTTCTCGACGTCCTTGATCACGAGGTCCGGCGCGTGCTCGAGTGCGTGCTTCGCGATCGCTTCCCACGCCGGCTTGTGCCACACGGCGGTTGCCTGCGCCCTTATGCCCTGCTCCTTCAGTTTTTCCACTTCCTTGTTCAGCCACCGCTGGCGGATGGTGACATAGCCGCGGATGACCTTGCGCAGCCGCTCCTTGTCGAGCGAGTGCGCGCGTATCAACGCGCCGCGATAATCCGCAAGCATCAGCAGGACTTCCGCGCCGGTCTTCTTCGCAAACTCGACGCCGCGCGCGAAGGCGGCCCCGTGCTTCATCTCCTTGTCGACGACAATCATGATCTTGCGGTAGGTACCCATCGCCGCCTCCTCGCCTGGTGATCCGGTGACGTCACTTTGCCTTGTCCATGGCGGGATTCAATGATCTGGGTCAAGCGCTGATTGTCGGCGATGGGCAGCTGATGCGCGCGTTCTTCACATATCACCGCCACTCCTTTTCATGCGTTGGCAAGACAGGCACGCACGTGAGCTTCCAGCATGGTCAGGCCAGCCTGCCTGCCCTTCTCCACCGCTTCCTCGACATCGCAGCCTTCCATGAAGAAGGCCTGCAGCGCGAGCAGTGCGCCCACGCGATTGCCGCTGCCGCAGTGGACCACCATGGGGTAGTTCGCCTTGTCGCGGAGAACTTCATGCAGCTTGCCGGCATTGGCCTCGTTGATGTCGGGCGCGCCACAGACCGGGATGTTGATGTAACGCATGCCGAGCTCGCGCACGACTTCGGCTTCATCCCAGCCGCACTCGCCAGGCGAACACAGGTTGACGATCGTCCTGACGCCGGCCTCCGCGGCGAGCTCCAGTTGCTCGGCGGAAGGCTGGCCCGCGGAGATGAGGCCGCCGGTCACCTGGCGGGCATTGGGCAGATCGAGTTTCATGGGTCTCCTCCTGTTCCAGCCGCTCAGCGGCAGTAGATGTCGTGCAGGGTCGCGACCACGCGCGTCGCGGGGCCATCGGCAAGGCTGTAGAAAATGCTCTGCGCCTCGCGGCGGGTCTCGACGAGCCCGTCGCGGCGCAGGACGGAAAGATGCTGCGACAGCGCCGACTGGCTGAGCGGTACCTGCTCGTTCAGCTCGCTCACCGATTTCTCGCCCTCCGCGAGGTGGCAGAGAATCAGCAGGCGATGCTCGTTGGCCAGCGCCTTAAGCAGCTGTGCGGCGTCCTGCGCATGCGCTTCCATCTCCTCGGGTCTGATCCGCATGGCGCGGAGTCTTTTTCGTGCTGTCATTTGCATGTCTCCTTGATCGGCGGTCATACTATGTTAGCACTTTCTAATTTTCAATTGTCTAATGAAATACGGGAGATGCGCATGACCACGGGAATACAGAGCTTCTTTCACGCTGCGACCTCGACCTACAGCCATGTCGTCTGGGATACGGCCACGCGCGCGGCGGCAATCATCGACCCCGCGCTCGATTTCGATCCTGCCTCGGGGTGGACAGGCACGGAGTTCGCAGACAGCATCGCCGACTTCGTGGCGAAACAGGATTTGCAGCCGGTGTGGATACTTGAGACGCACGCGCATGCCGATCACCTCAGTGCGGCACCGCAACTGAAGGCGCGCTTCCCCCAGGCGCAGGTCGCCATTGGCCGCGGCATCATCGAAGTGCAGCGGCGCTTCGGCAAACTGTTCAACCTCGGCCCGTCGTTCCGCGCGGACGGTTCGCAGTTCGACCGGCTGCTGGTTGACGGTGAGACGCTGCCGCTGGGCGATCTCGAAATCCGCGCAATCGCCACACCCGGTCACACCGCGGACAGCCTTGCCTATCTCATCAACGATGCCGTCTTCGTGGGCGATTCGATCTTCATGCCGGACATGGGCACGGCGCGCTGCGATTTTCCCGGCGGCGATGCGCGCGTGCTGTACCGGTCCATCCAGAAGCTGTTCGCGCTGCCGGACGAAACGCGCCTGTTCATGTGCCATGACTACGCGCCGGGCGGACGCGAGCACCAGTACGTGACCACGGTGGGTGAGCAGAAGGCGCGCAACATCCACGTCGGCGGCGGCAGGACGGAGGACGAGTTCGTCAGGCTGCGCACGGAGCGTGACGCGACGCTGCCGGTGCCGAAGCTGCTCTTTCCTGCCGTGCAGGTGAATATCCGTGCAGGCGAACTTCCGCCGCCGGAAGACAACGGCATCGCCTACCTCAGGATTCCGCTCAACGCCTTCGGCCGCTGATTCATTGCGCCTTCAGGTAAGGCAGCGCGGCGAGATCGATCGCGCCGGCAGGCCCGGGAATGACGACCTGGCTCCAGCCGGCCTCGGCAAGCTTCGCGGCAAGGCCATCCAGGGCGTTGCGCTCGCCATGCACGAGCGCGACCGGCGGCCTGTCGCGGAAATGACCCAGCCAGTCCATTAGCTCGCGCTGGTCGGCGTGCGCGGACAGGCCGCCCACGGTATGCACCTTGGCGGCCACGCGAATGGTTTCGCCCCACAGCTCGATGGTGCTTGCGCCATCGACGATGGCGCGACCGGTGGTGCCTTCGGCCTGGAAGCCGACGAACACCAGGTGCGTGCCGGCCTTCCAGAGGTGATGCCTGAGGTGGTGGCGAATGCGCCCGCCCGTGCACATGCCGGAACCGGCGATGATGATCGCGCCGCTGTGCCGCTCGTTGAGCGCGCGTGATTGCTCGGCGGTTTCGCTGAAGTGCAGGTTCGGCAGGCGGAAGCGCGTCTGCCGCACGCGGCTGCCGTCTTCCTTTTCGTACAGGGCCCAGTGCCGCGCATAGATCGCGGTCGCCTTGATGGCGAGCGGCGAGTCCAGGAAGATCTGCCAGCGATCCATGCCCCACTCGCGCCAGTGCTCGCCGAAGAAGTGCAGCAGCTCCTGGGTACGGCCGATGGCGAACGCGGGAATGAGAATGTTGCCCTTCGCCTGTTGCGCGGTTCGAAAGATCTCTCCCAGCTCGGCCACGGTCTCATCCCAGTTGCGATGGCAGCGATCGCCGTAGGTGGCTTCGCAGATGACGAGATCGGCGGATGCGATCACGGCAGGATGACGCAGCAACGGCACGCCGGAATGACCGAGATCACCGCTGAACACAAGCTTGCGCTTCACGCCGCCTTCCTGGAGCCACAGCTCCACGATGCAGGAGCCGAGGATGTGCCCCGCATCCTGGAAGCGCAGCTTCACACCCTCAAGCGCCTGCACGGTTTCGCCGTACTTCAGCGGCACGAACTGTGACAGGCAGGCCTCGGCATCAGCGACGGTGTACAGCGGTGCCACGGGCTCGTCGCCGCGCCGCAGGCGATGCAGCGATTCCTTCTCCGCGTCTTTTTCGTTGACATAGGCGGCGTCGCGCAACATGATCGCGGCAAGGTCGATGGTCGCCTCGTGCGCGAACACCTTGCCGCGGAAGCCGCGCCGGTAGAGCAAGGGGAGCCGGCCGGAATGATCGATGTGCGCATGCGTGAGAATGACGGCGTCGATTTCGGCGGGATCGAACGGGAACGGTCGCGCGTTGGCACGCTCGTGCTCCAGGCCGCCCTGGAACAGGCCGCAATCGACGAGCACGCGGCGTCCCGCGATTTCCAGCAAATGCAGGGAACCGGTGACCTCGCGAGCCGCACCATGAAAAATAAGCTTCATCCGAACTCCGCGCCGAACGCCGGATCAGGCCATCCTAACCGCGGGTAGCGCAGGAGTCGCGGTGCGAGTGCCGTGATCCTGGTTTTTCGTTGATCGGCGCAAGGCAAACCGCATCCCGGCAATCCCAAATGCCCTGCATCAGGCGTCCATTTGGTATTATCGGAGGGATGTTGTCTCGCGCGCACTCGACCCGCCGCGCGTATCGCATCAGCTTGCTTTTCTCCTGCCCACGGCCGCCGCATCCCGGCTTTTCGGCGCGCCGTGGCGGCGTTTCATGACTGACCCGGTATAGAAACACGGCATGCCTATCGTCACATTGCTGCTTCTCCCCTTCATCGGCAGCCTCGTTACCGCGCTGCTGCCGACGCGAGCGCGCACCGTGCTCGCGGGTTTCGCGGGACTCATTTCCGCGGCCGCAGCAATCTGGGTCCTCAGCCTGTTCCCGCAGGTGCAGAACGGCGGCGTCATCACCGAAACGATCCAATGGATTCCCTCGCTGGGTCTCGATCTCGTTTTCCGCATCGACGGCTTTGCGTGGATGTTCGGCGTGCTGGTCACCGTCATCGGCGCGCTGGTCTGCCTGTACGCCCGCTACTACATGTCGCCCGAGGATCCGGTGGCGCGTTTCTACGCCTACTTCCTCGCCTTCATGGGCGCGATGCTGGGAGTGGTGTTCTCCGGCAACCTGATCCAGCTGGTGATCTTCTGGGAGCTCACCAGTCTCATTTCCTTCCTGTTGATCGGCTACTGGTACCACCGCAAGGATGCGCAGCGCGGCGCGCGCATGTCGCTGGCCGTGACCGGCGCCGGCGGCCTGGCGTTGCTCGGCGGCGTCATCGTGCTCGGCCACATCGTCGGCAGCTACGAGCTGGAAACCGTGCTCGCCTCCGGCGACCTGGTGCGCGAACACGCGCTCTACCCGGTCGCCCTGCTGCTGGTCCTGGCCGGCGCGCTCACCAAGAGCGCGCAGTTCCCGTTCCACTTCTGGCTGCCGCGCGCGATGGCGGCGCCGACGC
>JAJUFS010000010.1 GCA_029263725.1 Gammaproteobacteria bacterium
CAATACCAGCGTCCTCGAAGGCATCAACAACCGCATCAAGGTCATCAAGCGCATGGCCTACGGCTACCGCGACTCCAACTACTTCTTCCTCAAGATCAGAGCCGCGTTCCCCGGTAAAACGTGAAGAACCAAAAAAAAGCCGGAGCAATGCTCCGGCTCGAAAGTGTCAGCCATGAGAGGGGGACTTCGAACTGACGATTCGAATTCTCCTCTCGAAATGTGACGGTTCCGTGAACGGAAAGCGGAAAAACGCGCTGCTGCCGCGCGTCAGGCCGTGACTTCCCGCCCTGTCCACTCCAGCACCGCCTCCACCAGCTTGGATTCCTCCACGGGCTTCAGCAGGTAGTCGTTGATGCCCGCGTCGATGGCCGCCTCATAGGTCTTGGTCTGCACGTTGGCGCTCACCGCCAGCAGCGGCAGGCGCGTGTAGCCGTTGCTGCGCAGGCGTCTTGCCACTTCCAGGCCATCCATGTCGGGCATGTGCACGTCGAGCAGCGCAATATCGATGTCGGCGTGTTCCTTGAGCAGCCGCAGCACGCCCTGGCCGCTGTCCGCCTCCAGCACGGTCGCGCCGTTCAGCTGCAGCATCTTCTTCAGGAAGTAGCGGTTGATGCGATTGTCGTCGGCAACCAGCACGCGCAAACCTTCCAGCCTGGTCGCCTGTTCCATCAGGACGTCCTCGTCACCGATCTCGGCATCGAGCAATGTCGCGAGCCGCCGCAACTGGCCCTCAAGTCCGCCGAGACGCGGCATGCATTCGATGCGCCAGAGCTCCGAGAGCTCGTGCAGCTTCTCGTAATCGACGGAAGCCACCAGCGCCAGCGCCGGCAGGTGGGAGGGCAGGCGGGCGCGCAGCGCCTGGATCTCGCTGCCTTCCAGTTTTCGCTTGCGATTCACGCCGAGCACGATGGCCTCCGGCTTCACGCGGTGGTCCTCGTAGCGGCTGACGCTTTCGACCTGCGCGCCCCAGTGTTCCAGGCGGGTGCGCAGCGAGGCTGCGGAACGCGGCTCGGGATCGATGAGCAGCACGCGCCGCCCGGCGAGCGGCCTGCCGAAGCCGTAATGGTTCTCGGGATTGCGGTCCGGCAGGAGCGGGAGGTCCAGCGTCACGGTGGTGCCCTGTCCGGGTTCGCTGGCGAGCGAAATCGAGCCGCCCATAGCCTCGCAGAGCTTGCGGGTGATGACGAGACCAAGCCCCGTGCCGGTCAATGCGCGCTCGCTGCTGCCGCGTTCGAAGGCGCGGAACAGCTTTTGCCGGTCGGCTTCGCTGATGCCGCGGCCGGTGTCGCTGATGTCGATGCGCAACCGCCTGGCGCCATCCTCACCGGTTGCGAAAACGTGCACGTGCACGTGGCCGGACGAAGTGAACTTGATGCCGTTGCCCACCAGGTTGGTGATCATCTGCCGAAGCCGCAACGGGTCGCCGCGCAGGCCCTCCGGCACGTTCTCGTCGACCTGCCAGAGCAGTTCGAGGTTCTTCTCGTAGGCGACCGGCGCCAGGGTTTCCAGCGTCTCGGCAACGCAGCGGCGGATGTCGAAGCCGACGTTGTCGATGACCAGCTTGCCTGCCTCGATGCGCGAGATGTCGAGCACGTCGTTCACGATGCCGAGCAGCGAACGTGCCGAGGTGCCAATGGTCTGCACGTACTCGCGCTGGTTGGTGTCGAGCGGCGTCTTCAGCAACAGCTGCGTGAAGCCGAGGATGCCATTCATCGGCGTGCGGATCTCGTGGCTCATGTTGGCGAGGAACTCGGACTTCAGGCGCGAGGCGTCGAGCGCATGCTTCTGCGCGGCATCCAGTTCCACGTTCTTGATCTCCAGCGCCTCGATGGCATGACGAAGATCGCTGGTCGCCTCCTGGACCTTTATCTCCAGCTCTTCCACGAATCGCGACTTGATGCGGTCGGCTTCGCGGAGCTGCTGCGAGATCTCCTGCTCGCGCTTCAGCTTCTTCTGCAGCCGCCACCAGTATGCGTACAGCGAGCCGAGAACCAGCGCGGCGTAGATGAGGTATGCCCACCAGGTAGCCCACCAGGGCGGCAGGACGCGGAACGGCAGGACGAGGGTCTCGGGAACCCTGACCTCGCCGTCGAATGCCGATATCTCCAGCCTGTACTCACCCGGCGCGAGATTGGTGAAGCTGAATTCCTTCACCCGTCCGAGGTCGAGCTGTTCCTTCATGAAACCGTGCAGGCGGATCTGGAAGCGGTTGTCCTCGGGGCTGAGGTAATCGATCAGCCCGAATCGGAAGTGCAGCGCGCGGTCCTGGTACTCGAAGACGAGGTTGTCCTGCAGCGGCCAGGGATGCGGCTTGTTGCCACGGAACGAGGAGATCTCGGTGAGGACCAGGCGGCGTGGCGGCACATCAAACGAAAGCTTCTCCGGTTCGAAAAGCAATGGGCCCAGTGAGCCCGGGAGAATGGCGAGCGAATCGGCGTGATATTGGCCACCGAGGTAGGGACGGTAATCCGGCGCGCCATCACTTGCACGCAACCACTGCAGCCTGTTCTCTCCCAGCCGGTAGCGGAGGAAGCCGCGTGCCATGTTGAGCACGAGGCTGCCATCTTCGAGCGGGAACACGCCCGAGAAGGACACGTTGCCCAGCGCCATGTCGCTCAGCAGTCGGCTGACGGATCGGATCGCCCCCTTTTCGTCCAGGCTGGCGTGGAACAGACCATTGGTGCCGCCGATCAGCAGGCTGTCCGGCGACAGCGGGGTCAGGCTTCCGGTCAGTCCTTCGGGCAGAGGTTCGCCGCGAAAGCCTGGCGCATAGACCGGCAGCGGCGCGAACGTATACCGGTCGTAACGGCGCAGTTCCGTCATCGTGCCGATCCACAGATCCCCGTGGTTGCCGAAGGACCCCGTGACCACAGGCGACGGCAGGACGGTTTCCTTCATGTAAGGCCCGAGTTCCATGGGGCGGTCGCCGGGGATGGTGGCAATGCCATGCAACGCCGACGGGACGATGAGGTGCTCCTGCTCGGGGTCGTACAGGATGTTATGCAGCCCCACGCGTTCCACGAGAACGTGCGACGCACCGGCAGGATCGATGTAGTAGAGACCAACATCGGTCACTGACCAGAATCCCCCGGCAGGCGAAGGAACCAGCGCAAGCGGGCGGCCGAAGGGCGCCTTGCTGATGGAACGGCCGTTCAGCAGGCGCGGGCCGTCGAGCAGGCCATCGAAGTCGATCTCATAGAGGGTTTCAGCGGAGTTCAGGTACAGCTTCCCGTCCTTCAGCGCGATTGCCCGGGTGAGCTCCAGGAAGGCGCCGTCCTGCTCGTCCACTCTCGCGATTGTCCAGAAGCGTCTTGCAAGCGTGGACCCTATCGACAGGCCATGCGTGCCGCCGACCAGGAAATCGCCGTCGGGCGTTCGCCGCATGTCCCAGATGATGGACTTGGCGATGGCGCCTGGGCGCTTTGCTGCCGGCAGGGCGAATTTCTCGCCGGTCTTCAGGTTCGCGTACCAGAGGCGGTTGCCGCTGCCAGCGAGCACGTGATGCTGGTCATAGGGCAGCACTTCCATCAGCAAGCCATCGCCCCTCGACAATGGCAGTTGCACGCGGTCGAGCAGCTTGCCGTGATGGTCGAGGACAGCGAAAGAGCTTCGCCACGAGACGACGATGCGACCGTCGTCGAACTCCGCTATGTCGGAGACTTCGCCGTCCTGAAGTTCGTTGATTGCCGTGAGATCGAGGTCTTCGACACTCTCCCACGTCCTGGGATCAATGACGCGGAGGCCCGCATAGTAGGGTGTAAACCAGACCCTGCCCGCGGAGTCGATGTGAATGCTGTCGATGCGATTCGCGTACTTCGGATCATCATCGGAACGCTGCCAGACCGCCTGCAGCTGCCGGGTCTCGGGATCGAAGACGAACAGACCCGTTGAAAACCCGCCGATCCATATCCTGCCATCGGCGGCGGCTGCCATTGACCAGGTCCTGCCGTCGAAGAGATCGACGCCGCTGCCCGTGATGGGCCCGGGCGTGCGGACATCGCGGATCGTCTCGTCAAAGTAGGCGATGCCGTTGCCCCAGGTGCCGAGCCAGATGGTGCCGTCGGGCGCTTCGACAATGTTCTTGACGAAGTTGTTGGGAAGGCCGTCAGGATTTTCAGGGTCCAGCGTGAATCGGCGAAGCTCGTGGCCATCATAGAGCTGCAGGCCGTCTTCGGTGCCTATCCACAGGCGTCCACGGCGATCCTTGTGGACAGCGTGAACCACGGCGTTGATGTGGGGGCCGTGCGCAGTGAAATCATCGAAGTGAAGGTTGTGCAGGGCGAACTTCAGTTCCGTGGAAGCGCCGGCGGAGTGCGCGGCTGCAAGGAGTGCAGCCGCGGCGATCGCCATGCGCAGGATGCGCCCTGCGCGATGCATCATTGCGAGAAGCTCCACTGGCTGTTCTGATCCATGGCAGCCATGCCATAGGCGCTGATGGCTTCATCGATCTGCTTGAGCGCTTCCTCCGCATCCGTCTTCGCGGTCTCATCCGGATGCGTTTCCGCGAGCTTCTTCAGCCTTTCGGCCACGGCATCGAGCGCGCGCAACGCCTGCTCGTAATGCGCGGCCTTCCGTTCCGCATGCTCTTCCAGCTTTTGCCTCGACAGGCCCCGGGGCGCATCGGCAAGGTGGGCTACCAGCTCCTTCTTGAACTCGTCCCTGGTGAAGCGTCGTCTGTAATTTGCCATCGGTCGTCTCCTTGTGCTCACTCGTTATCGTTATCCAACATTGCCAGCACGTCTTCGATGCGTGCCTCGAACACCGCAACGAGGGATTCCTCCGCTCGGCTTTTCTGCAGTGATTCTTCAAGCGCCGTGGCCGCGAAGCTCAGCTCTCCCAGCCGGCAGAAGGATGCCGATCCGCGGATGGCATGCACGACCTGTGCCGCTCCCACGAGGTCGCCTGCGATGAGCGCGTTGCGAAACGCCTGCAGCTGCTGCGGCAGGTCCTCTGCCAGCATGTCGCGAACTTCCGGATCAAGTGCGCGTATTGCGGTCATTTCGCTGTCGTGTTTCAAGGCGTGTCCCCCGCGCCCGCCTATTCGTGTCCTGCGCCGAGCACGATGGCAAACAACGTCGCCTGCTCGATTTCCTCGAGGCCCAGCAGCCGTTCGATCTCCGTTTCCGCCAGCGCTCCCGTTGGCGAGCTGGCGATCCCCGCGTGCGTTGCCGCCAGTTGCACGTTCTGCAGGATGGCGCCGACCTCCATCAGCACCACCCGGTACGCCAGGGCCTGGCGGTATTTCCAGGCGGAACGTTCGAAGGTCGCGCACAGGAAGACCACGGCCGCCGCGCCGTTGGTCCACTCCTGCTTGCCCAGCAGGCGGGAAGGTGGGGGCGCGCCGTCGTCATCGCGGACGAGGCCAAGCGTGTGTTCCAGCGAGGAATAGTGATAGAAGCCGGGCGCGAGCCCTTCTACGGCGCGCGCCCAGACGTACAGCTCGAAAGGATTGCGCGCGCCGCCGGACGGCGTCATCGTCAGCGGCAGGCGCCCGAACTCTCCCGCGTCGCCGATTTCCTTCAGGCCCTTGCCGGCAAACAGGCAATTGCCGAGCGCCTGCAGGGAAATGGGCTTGCTCGCGTATTCGCGCCTGCTGCGGCGGCGGTAGAGGATGTCGTAGAACGGATCATCGAGGTTGACCGGCGGCAGCGGTTCGACGACGTCCAGGCCGTCATTCGAGGTAAGCAGCGGCGGCGAGTCTCCCTCGGCCTTGTACTCGCGCAGTTGCTCCAGCTTGCGCTCGGCATCGATGAATTCGAGGTCGCGCAGCGAGAAGTGATAGAAGCCCGCGACCGCACCCCAGCGCCAGTGATCGCGGTAGCGCTGGTCGCGCTCGGCGGCTGGCGAACCTTCCAGCAGCACGATGTCGCGGCTGATCAGCGTCTTGAGGATTTCCGCGTTGGCGGCGGGATCGCCGGGCAGGCCGGCGAGGGCGTCTTCGAGCGGAATCCAGTCGGCAAGGCGCGCAAGGATCTCCAGCACGCGAGGCGTGCATTCGAAGATTTCCTTGCGGAGAAAGTTGTGCAGCACCGTCTTGTCGTTTTCGAAGGTGCTGACCAGCGTCGCTGCCCGGCGGATTCTCAATTCTTGCCCCCCCTCCTTGGCACCGTGTTTATAACGGTCCGCGTCGGCCGTTGCAAACAGGAGCGGGGCAAAACCGGCCCGCCGTTGCTAAAATGCGCGCTCATTATTAAAGGAGTGCCGGATGAGCGTGCTGGTTTTCGACATCGAGACCATCCCGGACCTTGCCGCGGGCAGGAGGCTGTTCGGCCTGGAGGGCCTGAACGACGAGGACACGGCGCGGGCGATGCTGCATCTGCGCCGCAACGAGACGGGCAACGAATTCCTGCCGCACCACCTGCAGCGGGTGGTGGCGATTTCCTGCGTGCTCGCCAGCCGCGATGGCGTCAAGGTGTGGTCGCTGGGCGAGCCGGACGCGCCGGAAGCCGAGATCGTCAAGCGCTTCTTCGACGGCCTGGATCGCTTCACGCCGGATCTGGTCTCCTGGAACGGCACGGGCTTCGACCTGCCGGTGCTGCATTACCGGGCGCTGGTGAACGGCGTGGCGGCGCCGCGCTACTGGGAGACCGGCGACTCGGACCAGTCCTTCCGCTGGAACAACTACCTCAGCCGCTACCACAACCGCCACCTGGACCTGATGGACGTGCTCTCCGCCTACCAGCCGCGCGCCGCGGCCAAGCTGGACCACATCGCCATGATGTGCGGGTTCCCGGGCAAGCTAGGCATGGACGGCTCGAAGGTGTTCGATGCCTGGCTGGAAGGCCGCATCGACGACATCCGCAACTACTGCGAGACCGATGTCATCAATACCTATCTCGTCTACCTGCGGTTCGAGGTCATGCGCGGCCGCATGAACCCTGATGAATGCGACACGGCGATCGCCCGCCTCAGGGATTACCTGCGCGCCGAGAACCGGCCGCATTTCAGCGAGTATCTCGAAGCCTGGGAGGCCATGTGAGCGCGGTTCGCCAGGAATTCACCGCCGTCATCGAGGACCTCAGCCATGACGGTCGCGGCGTGACGCGCATCGACGGCAAGACGGTGTTCGTCGGTGGCGCGCTGCCGGGCGAGACCGTGCGCTTCCTGCGCCTGAAGAAAAGCCGCCGCTTCGACGAGGGCGAGGCGCTGGCGGTGGAGAATCCTGCCGCGAACCGCGTCGAACCCGGCTGCGTGCATTTCGGCACCTGCGGCGGCTGTTCCATGCAGCATCTCGAACCTGCCGCGCAGATCCGCGCCAAGCAGAAGGTGCTCGCGGACAATCTCGAGCGCCTCGGCAAGGTGCGCCCCGATCGCTGGCTGGAACCGCTGGTCGCCGAGCCCTGGGGATATCGCCGTCGCGCGCGCCTCGGCGTGAAGTACGTGAGGAAGAAGGGCAAGGTGCTGGTGGGCTTCCGCGAGCGTCACTCGCCGTATCTCGCCGAGCTCGACGGCTGCCCGGTGCTGGCCGCGCCGGTCGGCAACCTGCTCAGGCCGCTGGCGCAGCTGGTGGAGGGCCTGAGCGTGCGCGAGCGCATTCCGCAGTTCGAGGTCTCGGTGGCGGACAACGCCACGGCCATCGTGGTGCGGCATCTCGATCCGCTCTCCAATGACGATCTCGAACGGCTGCGCGGCTTCGCGCGACTGCATGGCGTGGAGTTCCACCTGCAGCACGGCGGGCCGGACAGCATCCGTCCGCTGGACGAGGCCTCGCCGCTGCATTACGAGATTCCCGCGCACGGCGTGCGCATCCACTTCGAGCCCAGTGACTTCATCCAGGTCAACCGCCACATCAACAACGCCATGATCGATCACGCGCTCGCGCTGCTCGATCTCGAGGGCGATGAAACCGTGCTCGATCTCTTCTGCGGGCTCGGCAATTTCACGCTGCCGGTGGCGAGGCACGCGAAGCAGGTCGTGGGCGTGGAAGGCGACGAGGGCCTGGTGCAGCGTGCGCGCGACAACGCGGCCCGCAATGGCATCGGCAACACCGCGTTTCATGCCGCCAACCTGTTCGAATCCATTGCCGATTACCCTTGGGCGAAACGCGCCTATGACCGCGTGCTGCTGGATCCGCCGCGTGCGGGTGCGGAGCTGGTGTGCAGCGAGATCGAACGCTTCAATGCGCCGCGCATCGTGTACGTGTCCTGCCATCCTGGAACGCTGGCGCGGGATGCCGGCATCCTGGTCAACGACAAGGGTTACCGGCTGGTCGCGGCAGGCGTGATGGACATGTTCCCGCATACCGCACACGTCGAATCCATCGCCCTGTTCGAGCGCCCGCATGGCCGTTGAGATCGAACGCAAGTTTCTTGTGGTGGGCGACGAATGGCGCCGCGAGGTGGTGCGCCAGCAGAGCATGCGGCAGGGTTATCTCAACCGTCCCGGCAGCTGCTCGGTAAGGCTGCGCATCCAGGGCGACGAGGCCTTTCTCAACATCAAGCAGGCGGTGACCGGTAGGGAGCGCCTGGAATTCGATTACTCCGTTCCCTTGCAGGATGCGATGGAAATGCTCGACGCGCTGGCGGATGGTCCGCTGATCGAGAAGACGCGTTACTGGGTCGAATGCGCGGGCGTGACCTGGGAAATCGACGTCTTCCATGGCGAGAACGCCGGCCTGGTCGTCGCGGAAGTGGAGCTCGACGAGGTCGATGCGAACTTCGTTCGGCCGTCCTGGCTGGGCCGCGAGGTCACCGACGAGGAGCGCTACTACAACGTCGCGCTCAGCCGCAGGCCGTACTCGCAGTGGACGGATGCGGAGCGCCGGGGATGAACATGCACATCGTGGTGAACATTGCCGAACAGAGGCTGCGGCTGTTCCGTGACGAGGCGCTGGTGGCCGTGTATCCCGTCTCCACTTCGCTGCACGGTGCGGGCGAACGCGAAGGCTCGAACTGCACGCCGCGCGGCCGGCATCGCATATGCGCGAAGATCGGCGCGGATGCGCCGCTGAATGCGGTGTTCGTCGGCCGCCGGCCCACCGGCGAGACCTGGACGCCGGAACTTGCCGAACGTCATCCCGACCGCGACTGGATACTCACGCGCATCCTCTGGCTGGATGGCTGCGAGGATGGCGTCAATCGCGGCGGCGAGGTCGATTCGCGCCGGCGATACATATACATTCACGGCACGCCTGACACCGAACCCATGGGCGAGCCGCGTTCGCATGGCTGCGTCAGGATGCGCAACGTGGATGTCGTGGAATTGTTTGAGGCGGTGGATGTGGGAACCATAGTGGACATCCGGGAGACGTAAGACGTGAGACGGAAGACGACGCTTGATGGTCTGCCGCCGCATGCCGGCCACGAGTCCGCGTCCGAGCTGCGGCGGGTTCGGAGTCATGAATCCGGTCGTCTCACGTTTCACGTCTTCCGTCTCACGGCAACGGAGATCAAATGAGCCTCGGCCCCCTGATGATCGACATCGACGGCATCGAGCTGTCGGCCGAGGACCGCGAGGTGCTGCGGCATCCGCTGGTCGGCGGCGTCATCCTGTTCACCCGCAACTTCGAATCCATCGAGCAGCTCGCCGCGCTGGTGCGCGACATCCACGCGCTCAGAACGCCGCGGCTGATCGTCGCGGTCGATCATGAAGGCGGGCGCGTGCAGCGTTTCCGCCAGGGCTTCACCGTGCTGCCGCCGGCGGCGGCCTACGGGCGGCTGTACGACGAGGATCGCCAGGCGGGCCTGGCGGCGGCGGAGCAGGGCGGCTGGCTGATGGCGGCGGAGTGCCTGGCGCTCGGTATCGACATCAGCTTCGCACCTATCCTGGATCTCGATCATGGCGTGAGCTCCATCATCGGCGACCGCGCCTTCCATCGCAGCATCGATGGCGTCGCCCAGCTCGCCGGCGCCTGGATGCGCGGCATGAAGCGCGCCGGGATGGCTGCCACTGGCAAGCATTTCCCGGGACATGGCGGCATCGCCGCCGATTCGCATCTCGAGCTGCCCGTGGACGAACGCGATTACGTCACGCTGCGCCAGCGCGACATGGTGCCGTTCGAACGCCTCATCCGTAATCGTCTTGCGGCCATCATGATGGCGCACGTGGTGTATCCGGCGGTGGATTCGCTGCCGGCCAGCTTCTCGCCGCGCTGGATCCGCAGCGAGCTCCGTCAATCGCTCGATTTCCAGGGCGCGGTGTTCTGCGATGATCTGACCATGGAAGGCGCCGTGGTCATTGGCGATTACACGGCGCGCGCGCGCCAGGCGCTCGAAGCGGGCTGCGACATGCTGCCGGTCTGCAACCGCCGCGAGGGCGTCATCGAGATTCTCGACCGCCTGGTCGAGCACGACGATCCGGCCTCGCAGCTCAGGCTCGTGCGCCTGCATGGCCGTGCCGATTACACGCTCGAAGCATTGCAGGCGCGCCCCGAGTGGCGCGAAGCGCACGATGTCGTCGCGCGCCTGGACAACGCGCCCGGGCTTGACCTGGGCTGAGCCCGCGCAACGGGAGAAGGCATGGATTTCAGGGAGTTCTTCGAACGCGTCTCGTCCATCCCGGGCGGCTGGGCGCTGGCGCTGGACGTGTTTCTCATCGTCCTGGTGGCGCTGGTCATCGACTTCATCCAGCAGGTCATCACCCGGCGGCTGGCGAAGCGCGCCGCGCTGACGCGCAACACCTGGGACGATGCGCTGTTCGAGTCCATCACCGCGCCGGCCTCGGCGCTGATCTGGCTGATCGGCATCAGCGTCGCCGGCGAGCTCGTCGGCAGGCGCAGCGAAGCCGAGATCTTCGATTACATCGCGCCATTGCGCGAGATCGGCATCATTCTCATCCTGATGTGGTTCATGCTGCGCTTCATCGGCAGCATGGAGACGAATTTCGTCCGCATTCGCGAGGAAGAGCACCAGGACTTCGACCGCACGGCCGTGGATGCGATCGCCAAGCTGGCGCGCGCGGTGGTGGTGATCACCTCGGTGCTGGTGCTGTTGCAGAACCTGGGACTGAGCATCTCCGGCCTGCTGGCGGCCGGCGGCATCGGCGGCATCGCCATCGGCTTTGCCGCCAAGGACCTGCTGGCGAACTTCTTCGGCGGGCTCACCATCTACCTCGACAAGCCGTTCAAGGTGGGCGACTGGATCCGTTCGCCGGACCAGCAGATCGAAGGCACGGTAGAGCGCATCGGCTGGCGCACGACGCGCATCCGCAACTTCGAGTCGCGGCCGCTGTACGTGCCGAATGCCATCTTCACCAACATCATCGTCGAGAATCCGTCGCGCATGGCGGCGCGGCGCATCTCCGAGACCATCGGCGTGCGTTACCGTGACTTCGACAAGGTCAGGCTGATCGTCGACGAGGTGCGCGAGATGCTGAAGCGGCACGAGCGCATCGACCAGGGAATGACGCTGATGGTGAACTTCGATTCCTACGGCGAGTCCAGCATCAACTTCTTCATCTACTGTTTCGCGGCGACGCGGGTGTGGGCCGAGTACAACGAGATCCGGGAAGACGTGATGCTGAAGATCGGCGAGATCATCACCCGCCATGGCGCCGAGATCGCGCGCACGACCCGCACGCTGGAGCTGCCGGACAGCGTGAGGATCGCGATGGAAAACGGCAATGACGCGGAGGAGGGAGCGCAGTGAGGGAAAGTGCTGCCACGCTGGAGCAGGTGCTGGCGGATTCCGATTGCCTGCATGACGAGGCCGCGGTGCGCGCCGCGGTCAGGCGGCTGGCGGCGGCAATCAATCGCGATTACCAGGGCCGCCGGCCGGTCGTGCTGGTGGTGATGAACGGCGGCCTGGTGCCTGCCGGCTGGCTGCTGCCCGAGTTCCGCTTCCTTTGCGAAGTCGATTACCTGCATGCGACGCGCTATCGCGGCAGGACCATCGGCGAGGAACTGCACTGGCTGGCCGAGCCGCGCAAGCCGCTGCGCGATCGCGACGTGCTGCTGATCGATGACATTCTCGATGAAGGCATCACGCTGCGCGAGATCGTGCGCTGGTGCCGGCAGCAGGGCCCGCGCAGCGTGAGGAGCGTGGTGCTGGCGAAGAAGCTGCTGGGTCGCGACGCCGCCATCGAGGCGGATTACGTCGGTCTCGAGGTCGAGAACCGCTACGTGTTCGGCTGCGGCATGGATTACCACGAGTATTTCCGCAACCTCGCCGCCATCCATGCGGTGAAGAACGACAACTGAGACACTGGGAAACAGCATGTCCGACATTGCCATCATCGGCGGCACGGGGCTCACCCGCCTGCCGGAACTGAAGATCACCCGCCGCGAGGTCGTCTACACGCCCTACGGCGAGCCCTCGGGGCCGATCATGCACGGCGAGCTCGCCGGCCGCGAGATCACCTTCCTGGCGCGCCACGGTTACGCGCACACTATTCCCCCGCACAAGGTGAACTACCGCGCCAATCTCTGGGCGCTTAAGTCCATCGGCGTGAAGCGCATCGTCTCCGTCGCGGCCGTCGGCGGCATTCGCGCCGACATGGAACCCGGCAGGATCGCGTTTCCGCACCAGATCATCGATTACACCTGGGGACGCCCGCATACCTTCTTCGAGACCGATCTCGACAGCGTCACGCACATCGATTTCACCGAGCCGTATTGCCCCGAGTGCCGCGAGATTCTCATCGACGCCGCGCGGGCGGCGTCGCTGGAGGCGATCGAGGATGGCGTCTACGCCGCCATGCAGGGCCCACGGCTGGAAACCGCGGCCGAGATCGACAAGCTCGAACGCGATGGCTGCGACATGGTCGGCATGACCGGCATGCCGGAAACCGCGCTGGCGCGCGAACTCGGGCTTTCGTATGCGACCTGCGCGGTGATCGCCAACTGGGCCGCCGGTCGCGGCGACGTCGATATTCACAGCGATATCGAGCGCAGCCTTCTGACCGGCATGGAACGCGTGGTCAAGCTGTTGCACGCCGCCTTGCCGAAGCTCTAGGGCTTGAAATCCGCCCGTCCGGTCGCAGTCTCGTTGCAGGCATATCGCAGCGAGCAACGTCATGCCGAAGAAGAAGGCCGGTTCGAGCATCAAGGATCCCGAGCTCTACGAAGAGCTGCGCGCGAAGGGCGACAGCAGGCAAAAGGCCGCGCGCATCGCCAACGCCGCCGCGAAGCGCGGCCGCAGTGCGCTGGGGCGCAAGGGCGGCCGCAGCGAGAAGTACGAGGAATGGACGGTGCCGGAATTGCGCGACAAGGCGAAGGAAATCGGCATCGCGCATCGCTCCGGCATGCGCAAGAGCCAGCTCATCGACGCGCTGCGGCATCATTGAGCCTTAAACGAAGGGGCCGCTGACCTCGTAGGTGATGCCGCCGGAGGATTCGCCGCTGAAGCCGCGCTGCGAGCTGAAGTAAAGCCGCGTGCCGGAAGGATCGAAGGCGGGCCCTGTGATTTCCGATTCCTGCTGGCCCATCAGGCGCACGACCGGGAAGATGCGCTGCTCCGGATCGATGGCAACGATCTCCATGTTGCCGCCGTCTTCCGCGACATAGATCGTTCCCTGCTGCGAGACCGTCACGTTGTCGACGCCCGTCAGGATGGCGGGCGAGAGCATGTCGTCGTCGTACACCAGCAGCATGCGTGCGTTGTCGATGTCATACGCCCAGATACGGTTGTCGCCCTTGGTGGTGAAGTACACCATGCCGTCCGCATGCCACGCGCCTTCACCGCCGCTGAAGGCGGTGCTGTCGTCGACCTGGTGACGCGTGGGCCGGCTGCCGCCGGTGACATCCTCGATGCGGTGCCAGGTCACGTCGCCTTCCACCGCACCGTGCACCTTCGCCACTTCCAGCACGCCGTCCGTGAGATCGGGAATGCCGTCATTCACCGCGGCGGGCGTGAAGCGATAGAAGCGCCCGTCGCGCCTGTCTTCGGTCATGTAGATCTGCAGCGTCCGCGGGTCGACCGCGGCGGCTTCGTGCATGAACTGGCCCAGTGCCGGCAGCGCGCGCGCCGCCTGTTCGCCGTATGGATCGCACTCCCACACCTGGCCCGAATCGATTTCCTCGCAGGACAGCCAGGTTCCCCAGGGCGTCGGGCCGCCGGCGCAGTTGCGGCTGGTGTTGGAAAGGATCGGATAGGCGGCGATGACGTTGCCGCCGGCATCGAAGCGCAGCGCGCCGACACCGCCGCCGCCGTTGTTGATCTCGCTGTTGGAGACGTAGATCCAGCCGCCGTCTTCCGTCGCGAAGGTCGCGCCGCCATCCGGCGCGGCATGCCAGGTGTAGCCTTCGGCGCCAGGCACGGGCGCGCCGCTGGTCGCAAGCACGCGTGCGGAGAAACCGCGCGGCACCAGCAGGCCAGCGACGCCCGAGTCCACCAGGTCAGAGGAGATCACCTTCCTGTCGCCGAACGTGGACTTCACCCGGCAGCCGCTCAGCAGCTTGCCGCAGGCGATCATGCCGAGGCCCGCAAGACCGTAGCCGAGCACGCGCCGGCGCGCGGGATCAAAGGGTCTGTCTGTCATGGTCGCGGGGCTCCGCTTGCAGTTGCGGCAGTCCTGGCGGCGGGGTTCGCATCATTCGCGACGGCAGCCGCAGCAGGTAGATGGTCACGGCCGCGGCGATCGCGAACAGCAGCACGCTGACGGCAACCAGCGGAACGCTGACCGCCGCAAAGGCGATGGCAGGCCACATCAGCAGCAGGGCGACCGCCTTGGTGCGTCTCGTCACCACGCGGTGTTCGAGATAGTCGGTGAGAATGGGGCCGAGCAGCGGCGCGCGCAGCAGCCATTCGCGCGTCCCTGGCGAGGATTTCGCGAAGCATGCCGCGGCCAGAAGCAGGAAGGGCGTTGCGGGCAGCAGCGGCAGCACCGCGCCCAGCGCCCCCAGGGCGGTGGCGATCCAGCCGACGATGTACAGCGCGATTCTCATGCCACAAGTATGACGCCTTTGCCCGCCGGCGGAATGACGCGCATCAACGCTTACATGTCCAGCGTGCGCGCCGGCACCTCGCGCGGCGTGACGGTCACGATCACGCCGTAGATCGGGTGATCGAAGTAGTGGATTTCCCGGCTGCGCACGCGGCGGAACTGGTTCAGCCGGAAACCCTGGAAGACTTCCTGTTCCGGCTCCAGGGAGAGGATTTCCGCTTCCTCCAGCGTGATGTCGCCGCGCGCCAGCGCTTCCATGATTTCGCGGTGACGGCGCTCGCGTTCAAGTCGCTGCTGCTCGGTCCACTCCGGCGTCGCCGCCGGCAGGTCACGCAGCATGGAGTAGTCGAGGTTATCCGGCAGGTAGAGCAGGTCGAGGTCGAGATGCAGGTAACGGTTCACCGAAAGCTGGATGCGCCCGTCCAGCGGACGCAGGAAGGAAGGCTTGTCGTCATCGGCGAGAAATTCCGGCAGCGGCTGTTCTTCACCTGAGAAATCGGCGTCGCTGTCGTAACCGGGCAGCGCTTCCTCTTCCTGGGCCGCTTGCGTGGATTGCGGCAGGTGCACGCGCACGTAGGGCGACTGGTCGCGATCCAGCGGCGGCTGCGTCCAGGCCACGTGCAGCAGCGGCTCGTAGCGCGATGAACGGGTGAGGCTGCCGTAGATGCCTGCAAGGCGATGTTCGGCGGGATCGAGCGGCACATACGGCATCGGGGTCGTCGAGGCCAGCGTCGCACTTTCCGCGACCGGCTGCGCGTCATTTTCGTCCGCGGCGAACAGCGAGCGGACGTTGCTCACATCCGGCGTGCCGGCGTCCGTTGGCCAGGTTTCGCTGCTGCGCGCATCCAGGTGCCGGAACACGATGAGCTCGACGTCATACCAGGTCACGGTCTGCTCCTGCGCGAACGCGGGCAGGGCGAGGCCGAATGCAGCAAGGAGAATGAGCTGGCGCACGTTGAACTCTCCGTGGTGAACGTGAGGAAAGTGTAACCCGAAGCCTCAGCCGGCGGCAGGCACGGTTTCACGAACCGGCGCGAGCCTCTCGAGCAGCGCCTGCACGAATTCGAAGCGCTCCGCCGGCTCCTCGAGATTCGCGAAGAAGCGCAGCTTGTCCTGGCCGTCCAGCTTGTAAGTACGGCTCTCGCGCTGGATGAGCTGCAGGATGCGCATGGGATCGACGTTCGGTTTCGCCTTGAACACGAGGCGCCCGCCGCTGGGCCCCGCCTCGATCTTCTGGATGCCGAGCGGCAGCGCCATCTGCCGCAGTTCGGCGAGGCGGAAGAGATTCTTCGCCTGTTCCGGCAGCAGGCCGAAGCGGTCGATCATCTCCACCTGCAGTTCGTCGAGCGCGGCCTGGTTCGGCGCCGAGGCAATGCGCTTGTAGAGCACGAGGCGCATGTGCACGTCCGGCATGTAATCGTTGGGCAGCAGCGCCGGCACCTTGAGATCCACTTCGGGGCCGTGATCGAGCGGCGCGTCGAGGTCCGGCACTTCGCCTTTCTTCAGCGCTTCCACGGCGCGTTCCAGCAGCTCCGAGTACAGCGTGAAGCCGACTTCCTGGATCTGCCCCGACTGTTCCTCGCCCAGGAGCTCGCCCGCACCGCGGATCTCGAGGTCGTGGGTGGCCAGCGTGAAACCCGCGCCGAGTTCCTCCAGAGATTCGATCGCCTCAAGGCGCTTGATCGCATCCGCGGTCATCGCGGCCTTCGGCGGCGTCAGCAGGTAGGCGTAGGCGCGATGGTGCGAGCGGCCGACGCGGCCGCGCATCTGGTGCAGCTGCGCGAGCCCGAACTTGTCGGCGCGGTTGATGACGATGGTGTTGGCGCTGGGCACGTCGATGCCGGATTCGATGATGGTCGTGCATAGCAGCACGTTGAAGCGGCGGTGATAGAAATCCAGCATCACCTGTTCCAGCTCGCGCTCGTGCATCTGGCCGTGCGCGATGCGGACCTCGGCTTCGGGCACCAGCGCCTCGATGCGCAGCCTGAACTTCTCGATGGTCTGCACTTCGTTGTGCACGAAGTAGACCTGGCCGCCGCGCTTGATCTCGCGCAACAGCGCTTCCTGGATGAGCGCGTCGTTCCACTCGGAGACGAAGGTCTTCACCGCCAGGCGCTCGCTCGGCGGCGTGGCGATGATGGAAAGATCACGGATGCCGGCCAGCGCCATGTTGAGCGTGCGCGGGATCGGCGTGGCGGTGAGCGTGAGCACGTCGACCTCGGCGCGCAGCTTCTTGAGCTGCTCCTTGTGGCGCACGCCGAAGCGCTGCTCCTCGTCGACGATCACGAGGCCCAGGTCCTTGAACTTCACCTTGTCGGAGAGCAGGCCGTGCGTGCCGACGATGATGTCCAGCCTGCCGCTTTCCAGCGCCTTGAGAATCCCGGTCTGCTGCTTGCCGCTGCGGAAGCGCGACAGCACCTCGATGCGCACCGGCCAGTCGGCGAAGCGGTCGAGGAAGGTCTGGTAGTGCTGCTGGGCGAGCAGCGTGGTGGGCACCAGCACCGCGACCTGCTTGCCGGCCTGCACGGCGACGAAGGCGGCGCGCAGCGCCACTTCCGTCTTGCCGAAGCCGACGTCGCCGCAGACCACGCGATCCATGGGCTGGGGTCTCGCGAGATCGCTGATGACGGCGTGGATCGCGGTTTCCTGGTCGACGGTTTCCTCGAACGGAAAGGCGTCCGCAAAGGCCTCGTACTCCTCCTGCGGGACGGGGAAGGCATGACCCTTGCGCGCCGCGCGGCGCGCGTAGATGTCCAGCAGTTCGGCGGCGGCATCGCGCGCCTTCTCGGCGGCGCGGCGCTTCGCCTTGCTCCACTGCTCGGAGCCGAGCCGATGGATGGGCGCGTTCTCCGGCGCGGTGCCGGTGTAGCGCGAGATGAGATGCAGCGAATGCACCGGCACGTACAGCTTGTCGCCGCCGGCGTATTCCAGCGTCAGGAATTCAGCGGATTCGCCGCCGACATCCAGCGTCTTCAGGCCCTGGTAGCGGCCGACGCCGTGCTCTTCGTGCACCACCGGCGCGCCGATGGAAAGATCGGTGAGGTCGCGAATGATGGCTTCCGGATCGCGCGCGGCGCGGCGCCGGCTGCGCGTCTTCGCGCGTTCGCCGAACACCTGCGCCTCGGCGATCACGGTGATGCCCTGTTGCGGCAGATGGATGCCTTCCGCCAGCGGCGCGACGCAGACGTTCAAGGCGTCGCCGCCGTCGAGGAATTCCTGCCAGCTCTCCACGGTGCGCGGCGAAAGTTTCCGGCGCCGCAGGAGTTCCAGCAGCGTCTCGCGGCGGCCGGTGGATTCGGCGACGAATAGCGCGCGGCCGGTGAACTGCGCGAGGAAATCCAGCAGCAGCCGTGCCGGTTCCTCCAGGCGGCTGTTGAGGCGCAGCTCGGGCGGCTGCGCGGAACCGAAGTTGTGACCGTCGCCGATGCGCTCGAAGGACTGCACCTGGACGCGCGCATGCCGTTCGATGCGCGCGCGGATCTCCGCCGGCGTGAAGGCGATCTCGTGCGGCTTCAGCAATGGACGCTCAATGTCGCCGTGGCGGCTCTGGTAGCGTTCCTCGATTTCCGCCCATTCGCGGTCCAGCGCCTCGTCCACGGTGTCGAAGGAAATGATCACCATGTCGGCGGGCAGGTAATCAAACAGCGACGAGGTTTCGTCGAAGAACAGCGGCAGGTAGTACTCCACGCCAGGCGGCGCGATGCCGTCGGAGACCTGCCTGTAGATCAGGCTGCGGCTGGGATCGCCTTCGAAGCGCGCGCGGTAGCGGGTGCGGAAGTCGCGGATGGCGTCCTTGTGCAAGGGAAATTCGCGCGCCGGCAGCAGGCGCACGCTGTCCAGCTTCTCGCGCGAGAGCTGCGTCTCGGGATCGAAGCTGCGGATGCTGTCGATCTCGTCATCGAAGAGATCGATGCGGAACGGCACGGGCGAGCCCATGGGGAACACGTCGAACAGCGAGCCGCGCACCGCGAACTCGCCGTGCTCCATGACCTGCGCGACGGCGTTGTAGCCGGCGGCTTCGAGACGCGCGCGGAAGGACTCGACGTCGAGACGGTCGCCCTTCGCCATCACGAAGCTCGCGCCGTCCAGCCACTTGCGCGGCGCGATCCTGTCCAGCAGCGAACCCGCCGTCGTGATCACCACACCGCGTTCCAGCGACTGCAGCCGGTGCAGGGTGGCGAGCCGGCGCGAGATGATGTCCTGGTGCGGCGAGAACACGTCGTACGGCAGGGTCTCCCATTCGGGGAAGGGAAACACCGGCACGTCCGAGCCCGCCAGCAGGAAGTCGAGTTCCGCTTCGAGGCGCTCCACCGCCTGGGCGCTGGAACAGATCACCATCACGGGATGCGCGGCGGCCGCGGCAGCTTCGGCGATGGCCAGCGCGGGCGCCGTGCCATACAGCTGGCCCCAGTGGACGACACCGGTGGCCGGCAGGCGCGCATTCAGCAGTCTGTGTTTCATCGGCTCGTTCGTCTTGGCAGCACGCCCACGGCAGGTCGCGAACGCAGAAAGCCGCTCCTGGAGGCCAGGCGCGGGGAAGGGGACGGATTATACCTGCCGGCCCGGCTTGGACGAACCGTGCCGGTTTTTGCATGGTGAGGGTTTCCGACTATTCTTGCCGCCTTCGCCGGTGGCGAGAACATGGAGAGAACAACGTGGCATGGATTCTTGTCGTCATCGCATTGCTGGTGCTCGGTGTCCTGGTGGTCCATGTCAAGGCGGCGCGCTTTGCCGCGGCGGTCGCGGCGGGTGCGATCGTGATCGCCGGGCTCGTCATCTGGGGCGTGAGCGCCTGGCGCGAGCGCATCGCGCTCGGTCATCTTTCCGCCGAGGACGTGGAGCTGCGCGTCACCACGCGCGATACCGGCGGGCGCTATGCCGGCCGGCCGGTGGTTAACCTGCAGGGCCGGCTGTACAACAGGTCGGAGCGTTATCGCATCCGGCAGTTCGGCGTGCACATGATCCTGGAAGACTGCAGCACGGAGGCGGCAAACGAAACCTGCGTCACGGTCGCCGATGAAGTCATCGACGTGACCGTCAGCATCCCGCCGCGCCAGGCGCGCGACTTCGTTGCCGATCTTCGCTACGAAATGGTCATGCCCAGGGGCGAGCTGCGCTGGCGGGTCGAGGGCATTCCGTACATCCGTGCCGAAGAACACGGGCAATAGGCCGACACGAAGAAAAAAGAAGGGGGAAGCATGAAACGCCTGGTGATCTGCTGTGACGGCACCTGGAACCGCGCCGACCAGGTCACGGACGGCGTGGCCTGTCCCACCAACGTGGTCAAGCTTGCCTTGCAGGTGAGCGCGCATGACGCGAGCGGCGTGCCGCAGCTCGTCTATTACGACCAGGGTGTCGGCACCGGCAATCTCGTCGATCGTCTCACCGGCGGCGCCTTCGGCCATGGACTGGAGGAGAACCTGCACGCGGCCTATTTCTTCCTGGTGCTCAACTACGAGCCCGGCGACGAAATCTTCCTGTTCGGCTTCAGTCGCGGCGCATTCACGGTGCGCAGCCTTGCCGGCATGATCCGCAAGTGCGGCATCCTTGATCGCCGCCATGCCGACCGTTACGCCGAGGCGCTTGCGCTCTATGGCGCGGGCTGCACGCCGGACGAGGAAGGCCCGGTGAACTTCCGGCGCGCCTATTCGGTCATGGGCACCGGGCGCATCGCCATCCACATGATTGGCGTCTGGGATACGGTAGGTTCGCTGGGCATTCCGCTGCGCGGCTTTCGCTTTCTCACCGCGCGCAAGTACCGCTTCCACGACGTCGAGCTCTCGGGCACCGTGCAGCAGGCTTGCCAGGCGCTCGCCATCGACGAGCACCGCGCGCCCTTCGAGGCCTCGCGCTGGGCGTACAAGCCGAAGCCGGGGCAGGTCGTGGAGCAGGTGTGGTTCTGCGGCGCGCACAGCGACATCGGCGGCGGCTACCCGGAAACCGGGCTGTCCGACATCGCGCTCGAATGGATGTGCCAAAGGGCGAGTGCCGCCGGTCTGCACCTTGATCCCGCGCAATCCGCCTTCGAGATCCGTCCCGATCCGCTCGGCAAGCTGCACAACTCCAAGACCGGGCTGTATCGCCTGACCAGGGGCATCGACCGCGTCATCGGCCTCGCCGCGCAGGGTGACGAGCAACCGGGCAGGAAGGCCGTGCTAGATCCCACGCAGTCCCTGCACCCCTCCGTTCTCGAACGCTGGGACCGGGACCCGGACTACCGGCCGCGCAACCTGCTCGACTACTTCCGGCGCATCGGCGATCCGCGCGCCGAGGAAGACGCCGAGGAAGACGCCGAGGCCCGGCAGGAGCCGGCCTGAAGGGACGTTGGGATCGGCGACGACGTTGCGGGGTCACGCAACAAGTCCTGTCGAACTTCTTCTTCATGAAAAAAGCCCGGCGGTTGCCGGGCTTTTTCGTCAGTCGCGGTAGCGCTTGGTGAGGTCGCCGTAGAAGTCGATGCGCCGGTCGCGCAGGAACGGCCACATGCGGCGCACGCTCTCGGAGCGGCCGAGGTCCACGTCGGTCACCAGGGTGACGGCTTCATCCACCGGTGCCTCGGCGAGGATTTCGCCTTGCGGACCGGCGACGAAGCTGGTGCCCCAGAAGGTGATGCCGGAGGTGACGCCCGACGGATCCGCCTCGTGGCCGACGCGGTTGCAGGAAAGCACCGGCAGGCCGTTGGCCACGGCATGGCCGCGCTGCGAAATCACCCAGGCGTCGCGCTGGCGCTTCTGGTCGTCCACGGGGTCTTCCTCCACCCAGCCGATGGCGGTGGGGTAGAGCAGCATTTCGGCGCCGGCCAGCGCCATCAGGCGCGCGGCTTCCGGGTACCACTGGTCCCAGCACACCAGCACGCCCAGCTTGCCGACGGAGGTCTCGATGGGCTCGAAGCCGAGGTCGCCAGGCGTGAAGTAGAACTTCTCGTAGTAACCGGGGTCGTCCGGGATGTGCATCTTGCGGTACTTGCCGGCCAGGCTGCCGTCGGTCTCCAGCACTACCGCGGTGTTGTGATACAGCCCCGGCGCGCGACGCTCGAATAGCGAGGCGACGATGACCACGCCGAGTTCCTTCGCCAGCGCTCCCAGCGCCTCGGTGCTCGGGCCCGGAATCGGTTCGGCGAGATCGAACACCGTCGGGTCCTCGGTCTGGCAGAAGTAGGGGCCGAGGTGCAGCTCCTGCAGCAGCACGAGCTTCGCGCCTTGCGCGGCGGCCTCGCGCACGCCCTGCATGCTGACCTTGAGGTTGTGTTCGCCGTCGTCGTTGCAGTGCTGCTGCACCAGGCCGACACGGAGGATTCGGTTCTTGCTCATTGGCTTTCTCCCACGGCGGCTGCGGGAATCTGCATGGTGATGCAATGCAGGCTGCCGAAGCCGCGAATCACAGGCAGGCAATCGATCATGATGATGTCGTGGCCAGGGAAGGCGGCGGCAAGCACCTCGCGCGCCTTCTCGTCCGCGGCATCGTCGTACGCCGGCGCAAGCACCGCGCCGTTGATGATGAGGAAATTGGCGTAGGTCGCCGGCAGGCGCTGCCCCGTGACCGGGTCGTGTCTGGCCTGCGGCCAGGGCAGGGCGTGCAGCGTGTACGGCCTGCCGTCCGCCTGGCGAAACGCTTCCAGCTCGGCGCGCATCGCGGCGAGTTCCTCGAAGTGCGAGTCTTCGCGGTCGTCGCAGGCCTGGTAGACAATGGCATCAGGCGAGGCGAAGCGCGCCAGCGTGTCGATGTGGCTGTCGGTGTCATCGCCTTCCATCGCGCCGTGATCCAGCCACAGCACGCGTTCCGCGCCCAGCCAGTGCTTCAGTTCCGCCTCGATGGCCTTCTCGTCGAGATGCGGGTTGCGTTCCGGCGACAGCAGGCAGCGGCGGGTGGTCATGAGCGTGCCTTCGCCATCGGTCTCGAGCGCGCCGCCTTCCATGACGAGGTCGATGTGCGTCATCGGCGCGGCGAAGAAATCCCGGATGGTGCGGTTGATGCGATTGTCCTTGTCCGCGGCCCACTTGTTGCCCCAGCCGTTGAAGACGAAATCGAGCAGCTCGAGTTCGCCTTCGCGCTCGACGGTGATCGGACCGTGATCGCGAGCCCAGGTGTCGTTGGCGGGCGCGAAGCGGAAATGCACGCGCGCGGTGTCGCCGCCGTTCGCGGCAATGCCGGCGCGGATGTGCGCGGCGTGCGCCTCGTCCTGCGCGACCACCAGCAGTTCCTCGCGGCGGGTGATCTCGCGGGCGATGGTGAAATAGGTGCGTTCGACATCGGCCAGCCAGTCCGCCCAATCGGTGTCGGCGTGCGGCCAGGTCAGCATCACGCCCCACTGGTCGGCCCACTCGGGAAGCATGCGGCGTTTCAATGGAAGCTCCTGTTCCTGCAAGCAAAAATGGCCGCGCATTGTGCGTCAAATCGGCAGGATAGGAAAGCCGCCGGCGCAAGGTAACCGGGGCGAGGGAGGAGGCGGGCCGGGGCCCGCCGGGTCACTCGGTGATGACGGTGTGCAGGACCTTGTCGTACTCGAAGAACACCGAGTAGCCGTCGTAGTCCCAGCGGGTGATCGGCGGATCGCCTACCGGGGCGTGTTCCTGCGCGGGTTCGCCGAAGACGTTGCGGACATTGGCCATGGCCTGGCCGCGAACCGGCACGGGCCGGGTCGCCTCGCGGGTGCGGCGCGGCTGGCTCTCGCCCTGCATTTCCTCGACGATCAGCGTGTCGCCGCGCGTCACGGTCTCTTCGCCGGCCAGCGACACGAGCGGCAGGGCGGCGAGCAGCAGCATGCAGCGTTTCATGATTGTTTTCTCCCGCATTGCGTTCGGCCGGAATATAGCACCCGCTCCAGGGGCGAGAAAGCGAACGCGCCCGCACTCCGGCGCGAGGCAGAATCACCCAATCCATGTTTTAATGCGCGACCGGAGAACGGGGAAAGGCATGTTCAGACCCTACGAATTGTTCATCGGCCTGCGCTACCTGCGCGCCAAGCGCCGCAACGGCTTCATTTCGGTGATCTCGATGATTTCCATGCTCGGCATCGCGGTCGGCGTGATGGCGCTGATCACCGTGCTGTCGGTGATGAACGGCTTCGAGCAGGAACTGCGCAACCGCATCCTCAGCATGACCTCGCACGCCACCATCACCGGGGTGGGCGACCGGCTGTCGAACTGGGACGAGGTGATCGGCGTGGCCGAGCGTCATCCGGACGTCATCGGCGCCGCGCCCTACGTCGAAGCCGAAGGCATGCTGAGCAACGCCGGCCGGCTGTCGGGTGCGGCCATCCGCGGCGTCGATCCCGGCGAGGAGGCGAAGGTCTCCGACATCCACACCAAGATGCTGCGCGGCGACTTCGAGACGCTCCAGGGCGGCGAATACAACATCGTGCTCGGCCGCTATCTCGCGTACCAGCTGGGCGCGCAGGTCGGCGACAAGATCGTGCTGCTGATCTCCGAGGGCAACGTCACGCCGGCCGGCATCGTGCCGCGCATGCGCCGCTTCACCGTCACCGGCATCTTCGAAGTCGGCATGTACGAGTACGACCGCACGCTGGCCTACATCCACCTCGACGACGCGCGACGCCTGTTCAACCTGCGCGACACCGTGACCGGCGTGCGCCTGCAGCTCACCGACATGTTCGAATCCCGCCGTGTCGTGCGCGAGCTCGTCAACGAGCTGGACGGCACCTACTACCTCAGCGACTGGACGCGGCGGCACGCGAACTTCTTCCGCGCGATCGCCACCGAGAAGACGGTGATGTTCGTGATCCTGACGCTGATCGTCGCGGTGGCGGCGTTCAACATCATTTCCACGCTGGTGATGGTGGTCACCGACAAGCAGGCCGACATCGCCATCCTGCGCACGCTGGGCGCCACGCCACGCTCCATCATGGCGATGTTCATGGTGCAGGGAACCTTCATCGGCGTGATCGGCACGGCCATTGGCGTGATCCTTGGCGTGCTGCTGTCGCTGAACGTGGAGAACATCGTGCCCGCGCTGGAGACGCTGCTGCAGACCGACCTGCTGCCGGATGACGTCTACTACATCAGCGACCTGCCTTCGAAGATGGAGCTGGATGACGTGCTGACGGTCGGCTTCGTGGCCTTCTCGCTTTCGGTGCTTGCCGGCATTTACCCGGCCTGGCGCGCGGCGCGCACGCAACCGGCGGAGGCGCTGCGCTATGAATGATCAAGTGATGCTGGCCTGTCGCGATCTCAGCCGGCACTTCGACGATGCCGGCCAGCGCGTGGACGTGCTGAAGGGCGTCAACCTGTCATTGCGGCGCGGCGAGCGCGTCGCCATCGTCGGCAGCTCGGGCAGCGGCAAGAGCACGCTGCTCCACCTGCTGGGCGGCCTCGATGCGCCCAGCGGCGGCGAGGTCGATGTCGCCGGCGAGAACATGACACGGTTGTCGGATGCGAAGCGCGGCCAGCTGCGCAATCGCGCCATCGGCTTCGTCTACCAGTTCCATCACCTGCTGCCGGAATTCACTGCGCTGGAGAACGTCGCCATGCCGCTGCTGGTGCGCGGCGCGCCGGTGAACACGGCGGCCGTGAAGGCGAAGCAATTGCTGGAGGAAGTCGGGCTTGGACACAGGCTGCAGCACAAGCCCGGCCAGCTGTCCGGCGGTGAGCGGCAGCGCGCCGCGGTGGCGCGAGCATTGATCACCGAGCCTGCCGTGGTGCTGGCCGACGAGCCCACCGGCAACCTGGATGCACGCAACGGCGCGCAGGTGTTCGAGCTGATGCTGCGGCTCAATGCAGAGCACGGCACGGCGCTGCTGGTGGTCACGCACGATCACGCGCTCGCCGAGCGGCTGGACCGCGTGCTCGTCCTCGAGGACGGCGTACTGAAAGGCTGATCAGTTCTCGCGCTTGCGCGGAAACAGCCGGAAGTGCGGGCGGGCGCGATAGCGGCGCGTCACCGAAATCGTCCACGCCAGGTTCATGAGGAAATAGCCGATCACGGCGAAGACGACCGCGAAGATCAGCGTGCCGAGCAGCATGGGCTGCCAGATGTTGAGGAAGCCCTCCGCCAGCCACTCGAAGGACAGCTCGAACTGGAACTCGCCGCCTTTCCGCCCGAGCAGCCAGGCGCCAAGGCGGTATTCCGCGTACAGCAGCGGCCCCATGGTGACCGGGTTGGTGACCCAGACGGCGGCGAGCGCGATCGGCAGGTTGACGCGCAGCCAGATCGCCGTCAGGCCTGCCGGAACCATCTGGAAGGGAATCGGGAAGCAGGCCCAGAACAGGCCCACGGCCGCGGCCTTCGACGCCGAGCGGCGGTTGGGGAACAGCAGCGCGGGATCGTGCAGCAGCGCCGCGAACGGCCGCAGAAACCATTGCTCACGCATGGTCTTGTGGTCGGGCACATAGCGCCTGATGAACTTTCGCGGCATGATCCTGCAGTGCACTGCACGTAAAGGGCGGCAAGTATACCGGATCAGCCGCAGCAGGGACGCGGCCGCGCGCACCGCAGGGAGGTGGTGTCATGTTGTTGTTCGGACTCGCGCAGCTTGCCGGCGCGCTGGCCGTGCTGTTGCAGCCCTCGCTTCCACCTGACGGCGTCTTCCTTTTCTTCCTGCCTTTCGCCCTGGTGGCGCTGCGCGAGCGGCGTTTTCGCTGGTTTGCGGGGTTCTGGCTGGGCGCGTCACTGGCGGCCTGGCAGGCGGCCGCGCAACTCGCCGATCGCCTTCCGTACGCGCTCGATGGCGAAACCGTGACGATCACGGGGCGCATCGAAGGACTGGTGGAAACGGACATCCGGCGGCAGCGCTTCCTGTTCCGCATCGAGAGCGGCGAACTCGACGGCGAAGCGCTCGAGCTGCCGTCGCTGGTGCGGCTGTCGCTGTACGAGGCGGATTTCCGGGTGGCGAGCGGCGAGCGCTGGCGCTGGCAGGTGAAGCTGCGGCGGCCGCGCGGGCTGGCGAACCCGGGCGGCTTCGATTACGAGCGCTGGCTGTTCGTGCAGGGCATCGGCGTCACCGGCTACGTGCGTGAACCGCAGCGCGCGGTTCGTCTCGATGAAGGCGGGTTCGGCTTCCGGGCGGCGATCGCAAGACGCATCGAGGCGATGGTCGACGGCCCGGCCGCGGGAATGCTGCGGGCGTTGGCTACCGGCGATCGCGGCGGCATGGAGCAACACCATTGGGAAGTGCTGCGGCTCACCGGCACCACGCACCTGATGTCCATCTCCGGGCTGCACGTCGCCATGGTCACCGGGCTTGCAATGGCGATGGCGAGCTTTTTGCGGCGCAGCCTGGCGCCGCGCTCGGCGCCGTGGTGGCCCGCGCTCATCGCCGGTCTTGTTGCCGTGCTGTACGCAGCCTTGGCCGGATTTTCGCTGCCGGTAAGGCGCGCGTTGTACGCCGCGGCCATCGTGCTGTTTGCGATGGCGGCGCGCCGCCAGCTTGCCGTCGGGCAGGTCTTCGGCTGTGCGCTCGTACTGCTGATTACCATCGAGCCGCTGGGCGTGGTCGACATCAGCTTCTGGCTTTCCTATGGCGCGGTCGGCGCGATTCTCTATCTGGTGGCGGGGCGCCGCCCGGCGGGTCCGCGGCTGCTCCAGGCGACGCGGCTGCAGCTCGGCCTGTTCCTGCTCACCGCACCGATGATCGCGGCGTCGTTCGCGCAGCTGCCGCTGGTCTCGCCGCTAGCCAACGCCATCGCCATTCCGGTGTTCGGCGTTGCCCTGGTGCCGGGCACGCTGCTCGCCACCGTGCTGGTGCCGGTGGCGGAACCCCTGGCGCGCCTGCTGTTCCGGCTGCTGCAGGCGATCTTCGAGCCGCTGTTGCGCCTGCTGGAATGGCTCGCCGCCATCAACCCCGAAATCGTCATCGCCGAGCTGCCGCCACTGGCGGCATTCTCGGTCGCGCTTGGCGTGCTGCTCGCCTGCGCGCCGCGCGCCTTGCCCGGACGCCGGCTGGCCTTGGCCTTGCTGTTGCCATTGCTCGCGTTCCATCGCGAGCCCGTCGAGGCGCCTTTCGAAGTGCACGTGCTGGATGTCGGCCAGGGGCTTGCCGTGGTGGTCGAAACACGCGCGCACGTGCTCGTCTATGACACTGGCCCCGCGTTCACCGACAACAGTGCCGCGGAGATGGCGGTGATTCCTTTCCTGCGTTCGCGCGGCCGCCATCCCGACCGCATCATGATCAGCCATGGCGACAACGATCATGCCGGCGGGCTGGCGGTGCTGCGGCGTCAGTACCCGCGCGCGCTTGTCAGCGGCCGCACGCGCGATGGCGGCATTCCGGACTGCAGGGGCGAGTCCTGGAGCTGGGACGGGGTCTGGTTCGAGGTCGTGCATGCCTCAGGGAAGGGCAGCGGCAATGCCGCGTCCTGCGTGCTGCGCATCTCGGACGGCAGGCGCACCGCGCTGCTCACCGGTGACATCGACGCGCGCGTGGAAGCGGAGATGCTGGCGAGCATGGCGCCGCGACTCGCGGCGGACGTAGTGATCATTCCTCACCACGGCAGTCTTACTTCATCCTCGCCTGCCTTCATTCGCGCGACTGGCGCGAACATCGCCATCGCCGGCACGGGCCATGGCAACCGCTGGAATTTTCCGCGCCGGGAGGTCGTGCAGCGCTGGCGGGAAGCGGGCGCGCAGGTGTTCGCGAGCGGCGAGCACGGCGCGGTTTCGGTTGCGCTCGGCGAGGCGCTGGAAGTGCGCGCCTTTCGCGAAAGGCGGCGGCTGTGGCGCGAACCGGTCGTTTCCGGCGCCGATGGGAAATAAAGTATGATGCGCCGATTGTACCGGGGAGATAAGGATTCTCATGCTGGAGATCGTGCGCTCGGGCGGCTGGATGATGCTGCCCATCATTCTTGCGTCCATCATTGCAGCGGGCATCATCATCGAGCGGTTGTGGTCGTTGCAGTCGCGCCGGGTGGTGCCGGAACATCTGCTCGCCAAGGTCTGGCACCTGCTGAAAAGCGGCGAGCTCGGCGACGAGGAAGTGCGCAATCTCTACAACAGCTCGCCGCTGGGGCGGGTGCTCGCCACCGGACTCATCTATCGCGGCCGTCCGCGCGAGATCATCAAGGAAATGATCGAGGACACCGGCCGCCACGTCACGCATGAACTGGAGCGTTATCTCAACACGCTAGGCACCATCGCCGCGATTTCCCCGCTGCTCGGCCTGCTCGGCACCGTGGTCGGCATGATCGAGGTGTTCTCGGTCATCACCGTGCAGGGCGTGGGCGATCCGGGCGCGCTCGCCGGCGGCATTTCCCAGGCATTGATCACCACCGCGGCGGGCCTGGTCGTGGCCATTCCCTCGCTGGTCGCCTACCGTTACCTGCGCGGCCGCGTGAAGGAACATGTGGTGAAGATGGAGCAGGAAGCCATCAAGCTGGTCGAGGCGCTGCAGGGCGTGCAGTCATGAAGCTCGAGACGCAGCAACAGGAAGAGCCGGAGCTCAACCTCACGCCGCTGATCGACGTGGTGCTGCTGCTGATCATCTTCTTCATGGTCACCAGCAGCTTCGTGCGCGAGACCGAGCTGAAGGTGGAACTGCCCGAGGCCAGCAGCGAGCTTCCCGCCGATGCCGCTTCCCTGGAAATCATCGTCAACAGCGAGGGCGAGTACTTCGTCAACGGGCAGCCGCTGGTTGCCAGCCAGCCCGAGGTGCTGCAGCGCGCGCTGGCGAAGGTGGCCGGCGAGCAGCGCGACCAGGTGCTGACGATTCGCGCAGACGCGCGCACTACACATCAATCCGTGGTGACTGTCATGGATGTTGCCGGGCGCATGGGATTCGTCAACATCACCATCGTCACCGAAACCGAAGGCCAACCCTGACATCATGACTGATCGCAGGAACGAAGATTCCGCCGCCGGCGTCTACCGGCGGCTCATCCGCTACGCAGGCGAGTACAAGCTGATCTTCCTGCTCGCCGGCCTCGCCATGCTGCTGGGCGCGCTGGGCGAGGGCGCCACTGCCTGGCTGATGAAACCGCTGCTCGATCAGGGCTTCGTTGAGCGCGATGCGGACGTCATCCGCCTGATCCCGATCGGCGTGCTGGTCATCGCGCTGGTGCGCGGCCTCGGCACCTTCGGCAGTTCCTACGCGGTCGGCTGGGTGGCGCGCAACGTCATCAAGAAGCTGCGCCAGGAAGTGTTCGAGAAACTGCTTTCCATGCCGGCGCGTTACTACGACCAGGCCTCCGGCGGCCAGCTGGTTTCCAAGATCACCTACAACATCGAGCAGGTGGCGGAGTCGAGCTCGCGCGCGCTGATCGTGGTGCTCGGTGATTCGCTGCGTGTCATCGTGCTGGTCGGGTACCTGCTGTGGATGAGCTGGCAGCTGTCGGTGTTCATCTTCGTGCTGATGCCGATTCTCACCTTCATCGTGCGCTGGGTGAGCAAGCGCTTCCGGCGCTACAGCACGCGCATCCAGAACTCGATGGGTGACGTGACGCAGGTCGCCGAGGAAATCATCATCGGCCAGCGGGTCATCAAGATCTTCGGCGGCGAGGAATACGAGCGCGAGCGCTTCGCCCAGGTGAACGAACACAACCGCCGCCTGCACATGAAGCTGCTCGCCACCAAGGCGGGCAGCGTGCCGGTGGTGCAGGTGATCGGCAGCATCGGCATTGCGCTGGTGGTGTACTTCGCCGCGCGCGGTTCCGACGACTTCAGCTTCACCGCCGGTGATTTCACCTCCTATCTCGGTGCGCTGCTGCTGCTGTCGCAGCCGTTGAAGCGGCTGACCGAGATCAACGAACCCCTGCAGCGCGGAATTGCCGCGGCGCGCAGCATCTTCGAGCTGCTAGACAGCCCTTCGCAGGTCGACGAAGGACGCAAGCGCATCGAGGGCCGGGTGCGCGGCGAAGTGCGTTTCGAGAATGTGCACTTCGCCTACAGCGAGGAGAAGGGCGAGGTGCTGCGCGGCCTGGACATCACCGTGAAGGCCGGCGAGACGGTGGCGCTGGTGGGCCGTTCCGGCAGCGGCAAGAGCTCGCTGGTGAGCCTCATCCCGCGCTTCTACGATCCCACGGCAGGCGCCATCTACGTTGATGGAATCGACATCCGTGAACTGCGTCTGATCGACCTGCGCAGGCAGATCGCGCTGGTCTCGCAGGACATCGTGCTGTTCAACGACACCATCGCGCACAACATCGCCTATGGATCGATGGCGCATGCGTCCATGGATGAAGTGCGTGCCGCCGCCGAGGCGGCGCATGCGCTGGAATTCATCGACACGCTGCCGCAGGGCTTCGACACCATCGTGGGCGATCGCGGCCTGCTGCTCTCGGGCGGCCAGCGGCAGCGCCTGGCGATTGCGCGCGCGCTGCTGAAGAACGCACCCATCCTCATTCTCGACGAGGCCACTTCGGCGCTGGACACCGAATCCGAGCGCTACATCCAGGCGGCGCTGGACGAGCTGATGAAATCCCGCACCACGTTCGTGATCGCGCATCGCCTTTCCACCGTGGAGAAGGCGGACCGCATCATCGTCATGGACGCCGGCCGCATCGCGGAAGAAGGCACGCACCCCGAGCTGCTGGAGAAGGGCGGCATCTACTCCGCGCTTTATCGCATGCAGTTCAGCGACGAGGTCTGAGCGATGTCACTGGAAGCCCGCCTCATCCGTGTCTGGTACGAAGGAGAACGGCCGGCGGCCTGGATGCTGCTTCTGAGCGTGCTTTTCCGCTGGCTGGCGCGCGTCCGCCGCTTTCTCTACCGCATCCGCATCCTGCGCGCGACCAAGCCCGGCGTTCCCGTCGTCGTGGTCGGCAACATTGCCGCGGGCGGCACCGGCAAGACGCCGCTCGTCCTGCATATCGCGGAACTGCTCAAGGCTCGCGGCCTGCGCGCCGGCGTGGTCAGCCGCGGGCACGGCGGCAAGGGCATCAAGGAGCCGCTGCTCGTCACCATGGATTCGGATCCGGCGCTTGCCGGCGACGAGCCCGTGCTGTTCGCGATGCACGGCATCCCGGTCGCCGTGCATCGCCGGCGCGTGCTCGCTGCGCGTGCCTTGCTGGAGGCGGAAGCGGTGGATGTCATTGTCTGCGACGATGGCCTGCAGCATTACGCGCTGGCGCGTGACATCGAGATCGCGGTGGTCGATGGCGCGCGTCTGCTCGGCAACCGCCGGCTGCTGCCCGCAGGACCGTTGCGTGAGCCGCCGGCGCGGCTCGCGGAAGTGGACCATGTCGTGGTGAACGGCGACGATGGCCGCCTCGCCGAGCACGAGATCGTGCACATGCAGCTCGAGCCCGCGGCGCTCGTCAATCTCGCCGGCGGCGAGCGGCGCGAGCCGCAGGCGCTGGCAGGCGAGAAGGTCGTGGCCATCGCGGGCATCGGCAATCCGCAGCGCTTCTTCACCACCTTGTCTTCTCTCGGCTACCACGCCGAGTGCCGCGCCTTCCCGGACCATCATCCCTTCCAGCCCGGCGATCTCGACTTCGCCGGCGAGCGCCCGGTACTGATGACCGCCAAGGACGCAGTAAAATGCCGGGGGTTCGCACGACCGAACTGGTGGTACCTGGAGGCGAGGGCGCGTGTCGACGAACGTTTCGATGCCGCGCTGCTGGCGCGCCTCGAGGAAATCATGGCCGAAGCGGGGCACGAACGATGAACATCATGTTGCTGGAAATCCTTGCCTGTCCGCTGTGCAAGGGGAAGCTGCAGTACCGGCGCGACAGCAACGAGCTGGTCTGCCGGTTCGATCGCCTGGCGTTTCCGGTGCGCGATGACGTGCCGGTGATGCTGGTGGAAGAGGCGCGGACGCTGAGCAGCGAGGAGCTGCAGTGACGTTCACGGTGGTCATCCCGGCGCGTTACGCCTCCACACGCCTTCCTGGCAAGCCGCTGGCACCTATCGCCGGACGGCCGATGATCCTGCACGTCTGGGATCGCGCCATGGCGGCGGGCGCCGCCCGCGTGCTGATTGCCACCGACCATGCGCGCATTGCCGCAGCATGCCGCGAAGCGGGTGCGGAAGTGGCGATGACCTCGGCAGCCCACGCCTCGGGCACGGATCGCATCAATGAAGCGGTGAGCGGCCTGGGGCTGGGTCCCGAGGAAGTCGTGGTGAACGTGCAGGGCGACGAGCCGCTGATGCCGGCGGAGAACATCCGCCAGGTCGCGGAACTTGCGGCCCGGCCCGGCACGGACATGGCCACCCTGCACGTGCCGATCACCTCGCTCGAGGAATTTCTCAATCCGGCGGTCGTGAAGGTCGTCGCCGATGACCATGACCGTGCGCTGTATTTCAGCCGCGCACCCATTCCCTGGCCGCGGGACGTGGACGTCGACGAAACCGGTCGCCCGGGCGCCTTCGACGGCGCGCTTCGCCATCTCGGCATCTACGCCTACAAGGTCGCGGCCCTGCAGCGCTTCGCCGCGCATCCCGCCGCCCCCCTGGAGAACATCGAAAGGCTTGAACAGCTGCGCGCGCTCGCCATCGGCATGACCATTCGCGTGCAGGCGGCGGCCAGCCTGCCGCCTCCCGGCGTCGATACGCCCGCCGATCTTGAAGCCGTGCGCGCGCTCATCGAGGAAGGACAGGCATGACGCTGCATCGCATTCTTTTCGTCTGCATGGGCAACATCTGCCGTTCTCCCACGGCGGAAGGCGTGTTTCGCAAGCTGCTGGCGGAGGAGGGCGACGGTCTCGTGGTGGAGGTCGATTCGGCCGGCACGCACGGTTACCACGTGGGGTCGCCGCCGGATGCGCGCGCCATGCGCGCCGCGCAGCGCCGCGGCCTGGACATTTCCCGGCTGCGCGCGAGAAAGGTCGCACCGGAGGATTTCGAGCGCTTTGATCTCGTGCTGGCGATGGACGAGGAAAACCTCGCCATCCTGTCGCGGTTGTGCCCGCCGGAGCGCAGCAGCAGCCTGAAACTGTTCCTGGAATACGGCACGCTGGGCGAGCGCAACGTGCCGGACCCGTACTACGGCGGCGACAACGGCTTCGAGCATGTGCTCGACCTGATCGAGGACGCCTCGCGCGGCCTTTTGCGCGAACTCCGGCGGCTGCAATTGGGGCGCTGAGGGAACCGCAGGCAAAAAGAA
>JAJUFS010000174.1 GCA_029263725.1 Gammaproteobacteria bacterium
AGCTTCGGCTGGGACATCAACACGCTGGATGACTGCACCAGCCTCAGTGCCTCGAGCTTCTCGCTCGCCAATTTCACCGGCAACCTCGCCGGTCACACCGCGGTGATCGGTTACAGCTACACCAATGGCAGCGGTATCGTGACGCTCGCCGCACCCGGCGCGGGCAACGAAGGCAGCGTGGACGTGAGCGCGGCGGTGCCGGCCTGGCTGAAGTACGACTGGCAGGGCGCGGGACCGGAGGATCCGGTCGGCACGGTATTCTTCCAGGGGCTGTACCGCGACGAGGCCGGTTTCATCGACAGGCGCGAAGTCGTCTACTGATCCTCCAGGCCGTATTCCTGGATCTTGCGCGTCAACGTGTTGCGGCCCCAGCCCAGCAGTTTCGCCGCCTCCAGGCGCCTGCCGCCAGTTTCCCTGAGCGCGCGGCGGATCAGCGCGATCTCGAGATCGCGGCTCGCGCGCTGTGCCACGCCTTCGCCGGCGGCGAAGTAGTTCTCCAGCCAGTCGCTCATCGCATCCGCGGCGGCCGCGCTTGCCACGAGTTCTGCCTCGAGGTCTTCCACCCCCACCTGCCGCGATGGCGCGAGCGCGGTGAGGCGGCGGCAGAGATTGCGCAGCTCGCGCACGTTGCCGGGCCAGTCGTAGGCGACGAGCCGGGCCTCCGCCGCGCGGCTGAGCTGCTTGGCTTCGACGCCAAGTTCGGCGGCCGCCTGCCGCAGGAAATGTTCGAGCAGCGCCGGGATGTCCTCGCGGCGTTCGCGCAATGCCGGCATGCGGATGCGCACCACGTTCAGACGATGCAGCAGGTCCTCGCGGAAGCGGCCCGCCGCCACCAGCGCCTCCAGGTCCTGGTGGGTCGCAGCGATGATGCGCACGTCGGCGCGCACCGGCACATGGCCGCCGACGCGGAAGAACTCGTGCTCGGAGAGTACGCGCAGCAGCCGGGTCTGCATGTCCAGCGGCATGTCGCCGATCTCGTCCAGGAACAGCGTGCCGCCTTCGGCCTGCTCGAAGCGGCCGATGCGGCGCTGCTGCGCGCCGGTGAAGGCGCCGCGCTCGTGGCCGAACAGCTCGGATTCCAGCAGTTCCACCGGGATGGCGGCGGTGTTGATGGCGACGAAGGGCTTGTCGCGGCGCGGGCTGTGATCGTGCAGGGTGCGCGCCACCAGTTCCTTGCCCGAACCCGACTCACCGGTCACGAGCACCGTCATCGAACTGCGCGACAGCCGGCCGATGATGCGGTAGACCGCCTGCATGGGCGCGGACTCGCCGATCATGCGCGGCGCGGCGGCAGGCGCGGGCCTTGAGGCCTGCGGTTCCTGTTCGGCGGCAAGGCGCAGCACCAGCGCCAGCAGTTCGCCGATATCGAAGGGCTTGGCGAGCATCTCCACCGCCCCGCCCTCGTAGGCGCGCAGCACGGTATCGACGTCCGAGTGCGCCGAGATCACCACCACCGGAAGGCCGGGCGCGCGCGCCTGGAGTTCGGCGAGGAAGGCATGGCCGTCCATGTGCGGCATGGCGAGATCGGTGATGACCACGTCGGGGCGCTCGGCTTCCAGCGCCGCGAGCGCGCGGCGCGCGTCCTCGAAGGGGATGGTGCGGATGCCGGCGCGGGACAGCGCCTTTTCCACCACCCAGCGCACCGAGGCTTCGTCATCGACCACGAACACGCGGCGGGCTTCGTTCATGAGTTCTCTCCGGAGGAAAACGGCAGGAACACCGAGAACACCGTGCGGCCCGGTTCGCCGTGGTGCTCTATCAGGCCATGGTGCTGCTGGACGATGTCCTGGGAAATGGCCAGCCCCAGCCCCGTGCCGCCGGGCTTGGCGGTGCTGAACGGCAGGAACAGGCGTTCGCACAGCTCGGCGGGCACGCCCGGGCCGTCGTCCTCGACGTCCACCTTCAGCACCTGGCGGTAGCGCCTCCCGCCCAGGGTGTACTGGCGCTCGATGCGGGTACGCAGGGTGACCGTTCCGGTCTCGGCAATGGCCTCCAGCGCGTTCTTCACCAGGTTGAGGAACACCTGGGCGAGCCGGGTTTCATCGGCTTCGAGTTCCGGCAGGCTGGGATCGTAATCGCGCTTCCATTGCTGGCGCGGGCCGCGCAGGGGTTCGAGCAGCCTGAGCACGTGCTCCAGCACGCTGTGGATGTTCATGGACGCGCGCCGCGGCGGGCGTGGCGCGCCGGCGAGCACGTCCACGAGTTCCCGCAGTCTCGCGGTTTCCCGCAGCATGACGTCGAGGTATTCGCGCAGGTCGGTGCGGTCGATTTCCGCGGCGAGCAACTGCGCCGCGCCCTGCAGGCCGGCCAGCGGATTGCGGATCTCGTGCGCCAGCGCCTGGAACAGGCGGCGCTGCCGCTGCTGGTTCTCCCAGAGCGCCGTTTCCGCGGCGATCAGCTGGCGGCGCTCCAGGGCGCGAAGCTCGAGAACCAGCCCATGTTCCGCCGGACTCACATCGCAGCTGACGGCCACGCGCCGGCCGGGCGGCGGGCCCACCAGCAGCGAAAGCTCGGCGACGGCCAGCGGTTCGGCCTGTTCGCGGGCGCGGGCGACATAGGCCGGCAGCTGCTCGTCCAGCGGCAGAAGCTCCTGCAAGGGACGGCCGATGGCGCGCCGGCTGGTTTCCAGCAGGGCGGCGGCGGCGGGATTGAGATGGACGACGCGATCCTGGCCGTCGAGCAGCAGCACGGCGGCGACTAGGGAATCGAGCGTGTCTCCGGGAGAGAAGGCCATGCACCATTGTAGTGCATTGGCACCCCGATGGTGCTAGTTGCGCGGCTTGGGCCGGGGGTTCTGCGGATTCGCGAGCGAGCGCTGCTTGACGTGGAAGGTAATGGTCTCGCTCGCCGCCAGCTCCTGGCCGATGGCGTCCTCGACCACCACCCGCAGGGTATGCGCGCCGCGCCATACGTCGGTCAGCGTGGTGCTGGTGCTGCGCAGCTTCTCGCGCACCATGTTGCCGTTGAGGAACAGCCGCAGCGTGTGGCCGTCCGCCAGCGGCGGCTGGAGCTTGATGTAAACCGGGATCTCGCCGCCCGCGGCCCAGAACACCTGGTCCTGCTTGGGCGAGATGAACT
>JAJUFS010000085.1 GCA_029263725.1 Gammaproteobacteria bacterium
CACCCGCCGAGGCCGAGGCCGCTTCCGCCGGCATCTGCGTCAATGCCAGCCTGCGCGATGCCGATGCCTGGCATGCCAACAACACCTTGCTGCAGCCGGTGGACGAGGACACCGGTCCGCTGCGCGCCGACGGCAACCGCCTGCCGCACGCGCTCATCATCAGCGCGCATCGTCGCGATGGCCGCCTCGGCATCCGCTTCCGCTACGACCCCCAGGCGGTCTCCGGTGACGTCGTCACGCGCTTCGCCGCCAGCCTCGAAAAGGCCTTGCGCGATCTCATCGCGCACTGCATGAACCGCGAAGCGGCCGTGCGCGTGCCGGAGGATTTCCCGCTGGCGGGATTGACGCAGGCGGAGCTCGACGCCTTCCCGGTGCCGCTGGAGAAGGTCGATGACATCCTGCCGCTGTCACCCATACAGCGCCTGCATCACGCGCTCGCCGGCAGCGATCGCGACGTGGGCTTCGACCAGTGGGTGTTCCGCCTGCGCGGGCGCATCGACGAAGCGCTGTTCGAGAAGGCCTGGCAGCTTCTGCTCGCGCGCCATGACAGCCTGCGCACGGTGTTCGTCGATCGCAATCTCGCCGAGCCGCGCCAGGCAGTATTGAAGGAGGTGCCGTTCGAGCTGCAGCGCGCCGACTGGCGCCTGCTGTCGCGGCAGCACCAGGAAACGCGCCTTGCGGAACTGCTGGAAGCCGATCGCGCCGACGGCTTCAGCATGAACAGCGCACCGCTCACCCGGGTGACGCTGGTGCGCACCGGCAGGGAGCGCTGGATACTGGTGTGGAGCCATCACCAGGCGCAGGTGGATGGCTGGTCCTGGCCGATCCTTGCCGAGGAGCTCGGCCGCATCTACGACGCCTTGCTGGAAGGCAGGCAGCCGCAGCTGCCGCAGCCCGGTTCGTATCGCAGCTACATCCGCTGGCTGGCGGAACGCGACGAACAGGCGCATGCGAACTTCTGGCAGCAGCACCTCGGGCTAGGCACGCGCTCGCGTTCGCTGATCAGTCACACGCGCCGCAAGGGCGACGGGCGCCGCGGCCGGCCGCAGCCCGAGGTCCGTTCGCTGCAGCTTGCCGCGGACATCTCGCGCAACATCGTGCGCGCCGCGCGCGAGTTCCGGGTGACGCCCAGCGTGTTCTTCCAGGCGGCCTTCGCGATCATCATCGCCGGCATGACGCGGCGTTTCGACGTCACCCTGGGCGCGGCGTTCTCGGCGCGCACCTCGGGCCTGCCGATTTCCGACAACACGGTCGGTCCGTTCATCAATGATCTTCCCGTGCACATGCGCCTCGATCCCACCGCGCGCATCGAGGAATGGCTGGGCGCGCTGCGCAGCCTGCAGGCGGATCTCAATCATTTCCAGAACGTCTCGCCGGCGGAGCTGTATCGCTGGACCGGCAATGCCGGCACGCGACGGCTGTTCGACACGCTGCTGGTGTTCCAGAACTACGCCAGCGGCGAGGCCGCGACACGCTGGGGCAGGAACATCGAGGTGGAAGCCTTCGAGGCGGGCGTGCGCACCAACTATCCGCTGACCATCTCGGTCACGCCCGGCAGCTGTTACCGCGTCGATTTCCATTTCGACCGCACGCTGCTGCCGGAGGAAACCGTCGAACGCCTGACGCGCCATCTCGTCGCAGTGCTGAACGTGCTTACCCGCAACACCGACGTGCGCCTCGACACGGTGCTGAGGCACGTCGGCGAACGCAGTGCGGCGGCGGAGACGGCGCCCGTTGCCGCCGGGCGCTGGAACCGTCGTGCCACCGACGGGCATGCCGTCGAGGAAGTCGCCGGTGATTTCGTGCCGCATTCCAGCGACAGCCTCGAAGGGCGCATCGCCGCGGTCTGCCGCGAAGTGCTGGACCTGCCGGACATCCGCCGCGACGAGAACTTCTTCGATCTCGGCGCGCAGTCGGTGTCCATGGTCGAGATTCACTCACGGCTGCAGCAGGCGCTGGATCGGAAGTTCGGCATCGTCACCCTGTTCCAGCATCCGAGTGTCGCCGCACTGGCCAGGCATTTCGCCGAGCCTGCGGAGGTGACGGATCTCGCCGATGCCGCGCGCCGCGGCGCCGCCCGCCGCGCCATGCTGCAGCGGCGGCGTGAACAGCACCAGTCCCAGGAATTCGAAGGATGAGCATGCACGCAGAACAACAACCGGAGGCCATTGCCATCATCGGCATGGAAGGCCGCTTTCCCGGCGCCGAGAACATCGACACCTACTGGAAGAACCTGCTCGACGGCGTCGATGCGGTGACGCGCTTTGCCGATGACGAGCTCGATCCGTCCGTGCCCGAGAACATTCGCCGCCAGCCGGGTTACGTGCCGGCGCGCGGCGTGCTCAAGGATGCGGAATGCTTCGATGCCGAGTTCTTCGGCATCTCGCCGCGCGAGGCGGAAATCCTCGACCCGCAGCAGCGCGTGTTCCTGGAGATGGCCTGGCGCGCGCTGGAGAACGCCGGCTACGCGCCCGGAACGAACGAGGCGCTGATCGGCGTCTATGCCGGCATGAGTTACAACACGTACTTCGCCGCGCACGTGGCGAAGCATCCGCGCAAGCTTGCCGCCTTCGGCGACATGGCGGCGATGATCGCCAACGAGAAGGACTATCTCGCCACGCGCACCGCCTACAAGCTCGACCTGCGCGGTCCGGCGATCAACGTCAGCACCGCGTGTTCGACCTCGCTGGTCGCGATCTGCCAGGCCTGCTCGTCGCTGCTCGAGTACCAGTGTGACATCGCCCTGGCAGGCGGCATTTCCGTGCTCTGTCCGCAGGCGCGCGGCTACCAGTACACCGAGGGCGGGATCTACTCGCCCGACGGCCGCTGCCGGCCGTTCGACGCCGATGCCAACGGCACGCTGTTCGGCAACGGCGGCGGCGTGGTGGTGCTGAAGCGCCTGTCCGAGGCGCTCGCCGATGGCGATACCGTGCATGCGGTCATTCGCGGCCACGCGCTCAACAACGACGGCGCCGGCAAGGTGAGCTTCACCGCGCCCTCCGTGGAAGGGCAGGCGAACGTGGTGCGCATGGCGAACGAAATGGCCGGCTTCTCGCCGGATGACGTCGATTACATCGAGGCGCACGGCACCGGCACCTCGCTGGGCGATCCCATCGAGATCGCGGCGCTCGCCGAGGCGTATCGCGGCCGCAGGCGGCCATGCCACATCGGTTCGGTGAAGGGCAACATCGGTCATCTCGATGTCGCCTCCGGCGTCGCCGGCCTGATCAAGGCGGTGCTGGCGCTGCGCGAGGGACGCATTCCCGGCACTCTGAATTTCCGTTCCGTCAATCCGCGGCTGGAGATCGAACGCACGCCGTTTCGCGTTGTCGCGAACAGCTCCGAGTGGCCGGCGACGAATGCGCCGCGCCGCGCCGCGGTGAGCTCCTTCGGCCTTGGCGGCACCAACGCGCACGTGGTGCTGGAACAGGCGCCGCCGCTGCCGGCGACATCCGCGGGACGGCCGCGCCAGCTGCTGGTGCTGTCGGCGAAAACCGCGAACGCCCTGCGCCGGCAAATCGCACTGCTTGCCGAGCATCTTGCCGCTACGAAGGACACACTCGCCGACATCGCCTGGACGCTGCAGGCCGGTCGTCGCGCCTTCCCGCATCGGCTGGCGTTTGCCGCGGCCGATGCGGCTGATGCGCTCGCGCGTCTCAGGGCGCGCACGCGCCTGCGTGAAGCCGAAGCGCAGGATGCGCCTCGCGCGGTGTTCATGTTCCCGGGGCAGGGCGCGCAGTACGCGGGCATGGGGAGCTACCTGTACGAGCACGAACCGGTGGTGCGAAAGACCATCGATGCCTGCGCCGATGCCGTGCGCGACGTGCTCGACCATGACCTGCGCGACGTCATGTTCGGATGCTCCGATGACGCCGTCGAGGTCATTGACGAGACGCGCTACACGCAGCCCGCGCTGTTCGCGCTGGAGCTCGCCATCGCGCGGCTGTGGATGAGCTGGGACGTGCAGCCTGCCGCGATGCTGGGACACAGCATCGGCGAGTTCGTCGCGGCGACGATCGCCGGGGTGTTCAGCGATGTCGACGCCATGCGCGTGATCGCGGAACGGGGCCGCCTGATGCAGGCGCAACCGGGCGGTTCGATGCTGTCGGTGCGGCTGGCCGCGGAAGAACTGCGGGCCAGGCTCATCGAAGGCGCCGAGATCGCCGCCATCAACGCGCCTGGCATGTGCGTCGTCGCCGGCAGTGATGAAGTCATTCGCCGCCTGGCCGGTCGTCTTGATGATGAAGGCATACGCAACAGCGTGCTGCGCACCTCGCATGCCTTCCATTCCGCATCGATGGAAGCGGCGCTGCAGCCCTTCGAGGATTTCCTGCGCGGCGTGGAACTGAAGGCGCCGAAGCTTCCGGTGATTTCCACCGTCACCGGCAGGCTGCTGTCCGCCGACGAGGCCTGCAATCCGCGCTACTGGGCGATGCAGATGCGCGAAGCGGTGCGCTTCGAGGATGCGCTGGTCGCAGCGAGACGATACGGCGCCTTGCTGCTGGAATGCGGCCCGGGCGTGGCGGCCAGCACCTTCGCCAGCCAGACCTTTGCCGACGATGACGATGTGCTGGTGATCGCCTCGCTGGGCCGGCGCGGCGACAGCGAGGACGAGCTCGATGCGATGCTGGATGCCGCCGCACGCGCCTGGACGCGCGGCGCGAATCTCGACTGGCGCGCCATGCATTCCGGCGAACGCCGCCGCCGCGTGCCCGCGCCGGGTTATTCCTTCGAACGCACGCGTCACTGGCTGGAGGCAAGCGGGGAAGCCGGGCAGGCGGCCGGCGCGGCCGTGATCGAGCAGGCTGCGGCGACTCCGGCGAATGAACAGCTGCCCCTGCCGGAACGCGTGCGCCACGTGCTCGCCGAAGTCACGGGGCTTGCCCCGGAAGCGCTGGCGGAGGACGCGAGCTTCACGGAACTCGGACTCGATTCGCTGGCGCTCACGCAGCTCGGCCAGGTGCTGCGCAAGCGCTTCGGCGTGGACCTGCGTTTCCGCCAGTTGCTGAACGAATGCAACACGCTGTCAGCGTTGATCGCGCTGATCGGCCAGGAAACGCAACCGGAGAAGGCCGCCGGCGATGCGCCGCCGCTGCCGGGCGCGCGCCTTGGCAGACGTCCTGACGGCAGCGCCGCCTGGTTCATTCCCGACCCCGAACGCCCGGGCCGTTACCGCGAGGTCCGCGCCCGCAATGTTTCAACCACACGGAATCTGACATGAGCCGTATCGATGGCATCAACCAGGAGTGGGAATCCGTCGCGGTCGACTTCGACCCCTTCGCGGCGGAAACACTGAATGCACCATCCACCGAACCGCAGCGCGAGATCTGGACCGCCGCGGCCATCTCCGCGGAAGCCAATGCCGCCTACAACACCGCGGTATGCCTGCGCCTGCGCGGCGCGCTGGACGTGGAACGGATGCGACATGCCCTGCAGGGCCTGGTCGCGCGCCACGATGCGCTGCGCGCGTCGTTCTCCGCGGACGGCCAGCAGCTCTGCATTGCGCCCGAGCTTGCAATGGACGTGCGGGTCATCGACCTCATCGCGACCGGCATGACCCTGGAAGACCTGCGCGCCCGCGAAGTGCGCGCGACCTTCGATCTTGCGCGCGCGCCGCTGGTGCGGGCGCGCATCGCGCGCGTCGATGTCGATGATCATGCGCTGATCCTCACCGCGCACCATCTCGTCTGTGACGGCTGGTCGGTGGGCGTGCTGCTGAATGATCTCGCCGCGCTCTACAACGGCGCGGCGCTGGAGCCCGCGCCCGCGTTCCGCGATTACGCCGCGCTGCGCGCGGCAACTCCGCTGGACGAGGCGGCCATGGAAGAAGCCTTCTGGCTGCATCGCCTGGAAGGCGCGCCGAAGCGCATCGAATGGCCGGCGGACTTCCCGCCGCCGTCGAAGCGTTCCTTCGCCGCGGATTTCATCACCCGCCAGATCGGCGCCCGGACCGTGAACGCCTTGCGCGAATGCGCGGGCCGCAGCGGCGCGACGCTGTTCGCCACGTTCGCGGCCGCGTTCGCGGCCTGGCTGCACCGCCTCACCGGCCAGGATGACCTGGTCATCGGCATTCCCGCCGCGGGACAGACCGAGCCCGGTTTCGGCGAGCTGGTCGGTCATTGCGTGAGCCTGCTTCCCGTGCGCAGCCGCTTCACGCCGGGGCAGGGCTTCGCGGAGTTCGTCGCCTCGTTCCGCGATTCGCTGGCGGACGCCTGGGAGCATCGCAACTGCTCCATGGGACGCATCGTGCAGCGCCTCGGCCTGCCACGCGATGCGACCAGCGTGCCGCTGGTGCAGGTGGTGCTGAACACCGACCGGCGCATGAGCATGCCGGTGTTCGAAGGCCTGGAATATTCCTTCGAGTTCGTGCCGCGGCCGTACGAGAACTTCGAGATGTTCGTCAACGCGGTCGAGCATGACGGCGGGCTGCTGCTCGAATGCCATTACGACACCAACGTCTTCAGGCGCGAGTCCGCGGAGCGCCGCCTGGCGGAACTGGACGTGTTCACGCGGCGCGTGGCGATGGATCCGGCCGCGCCCATGGAGAGCGTCGGCATCGTCGGCGAGGCCGAACAGCTGCGCCTGCTGACGCGCTGGGGCAGGGGCGTGGAACGCCGCATTCCCGCGACCACGGTGGATGGCCTGCTGCTGGAACGCGCTGCCGCGCATCCCGATGCGATCGCCGTCAGCGCGGGTGATACCCGGCTCACTTATCGCGAGCTCATCGAGCAATCGGCGCGTGTCTGCGCCGGACTGGAGGCGCGCGGCGTCAAGCCGGGTGATGTGGTCGGCGTGATGATGCAGCGGCGCGCGGAACTCGTGCCGGTGCTGCTTGGCGCCTGGCGTGCCGGTTGTACCTACCTGCCGCTGGATCCCGAGCATCCCGAGGCGCGCCTGCAGATGATGCTGGAAGACGCCGCGCCCGCCTGCGTAATTGCCGACGAAGACGGATTGCTCAAGGATGCGGTGAACTGGCGCGCGCTGATCGATCATCCCGGCAAGGCCCGCGATGCGGTCAGCGATCCGCAACGCGCCGCATACATCATTTATACCTCCGGCTCGACCGGCCGGCCCAAGGGCGTGCTGGTGCCGCACCATGGCGTGGTCAATTTCCTCGAAGCCATGCGCGAGCTGCTGGAGATTTCCGCAGGCCAGCGTTTCCTCGCGCTCACCACGTTGTCCTTCGACATCGCCGTGCTGGAAATCTGGCTGCCGCTGGTGAGCGGCGCCTCGACGGAGATCGCCGGCAGCGACACCGCGCGGGATGCGCAGCGCCTGCGCGCACTGCTGGAGGAACTGCGTCCGGACCTGATGCAGGCAACGCCTGCGACCTGGCAGATGCTGCTGGAAACCGGCTGGCGCGGCCATGCGGGACTCAGCGTGCTCACCGGCGGCGAGGCATTGCCGGCGGCACTGGCGCGGGAACTGCTCGCGCGCGCAGGCAGGGTGTGGAACGTGTACGGCCCGACCGAGACCACGGTGTGGTCCACCTGTCATCGCGTGCGGCATGGCGAGGAGAGCGTGCCCATCGGCCGGCCCATCGCCAACACGCGCGTATACGTGCTCGACCGCCATGGACTGCCGGTGCCGGCCGGCGTGCCGGGCGAACTCTTCATCGGCGGCGACGGCGTCGCCATCGGCTATCACCGTCGCGCGGAACTTACCGCGGAACGCTTCCTGCCGGATCCGTTCAATCCCGGCGGCCGCATGTACCGCACCGGCGATCGGGTGCGTTTCCGCGAGGATGGGGCGCTGGAGTACCTCGGCCGTCTCGACTTCCAGATCAAGCTGCGCGGTTATCGCATCGAGCCGGGTGAAATCGAAACCGCGGTGGAAGCCTTCCCGGGCATTACCCGCTGCGTGGTGACCGTGCATCGCGGCGCCGGCGCCGATGACGCCCGGCTCGTCGCGTATTACCAGGCGGAGGAGGCGATCGACGCCGATGCGCTGCGCGAGGCGTTGCGCGCCAGGCTGCCCGCGTACATGGTGCCGCAGCACTTCATGCAGCTGGAGGAGTTCCCGCTCACCGGCAGCGGCAAGGTCGATCG
>JAJUFS010000134.1 GCA_029263725.1 Gammaproteobacteria bacterium
ATGCGGACGTCACAAAAATGTCAATTTGCCCGCCTAGGATGCTCGCCAACGGACCGGGGCTTCCAGGTCCGTCCCGATCAAAACGATGGAGCTGAAAAACATGACGATCAACCCCCTCCGGGCATGCACTTTCGCCGCACTTGGTCTTGCCTCAACCACGGCCATGGCCGACGTGGATGTCTACGGTCGCATCAGCCTCGCCCTGCAGAACGCGGACGAGGCCGGCGTTTCCCAGGTCGAACTCAGGAACAACAACTCGCGTTTCGGCGTGAAGGGCAGCGAGGACCTTGGAGAAGGACTGAAGGCCATCTACCAGTTCGAGTGGCAGGTCGATGTCACCGACAACGGCAACTCGAGTGACAACCACATCAAGGCGCGCAACCAGTTCGTCGGCCTGCAGGGCGGTTTCGGCACGCTGAAGGTCGGTCGTCACGACACCGCGCTCAAGCTCACCCAGGGCGACTTCGATCTGTTCAACGACCTGGAAGGCGATATCGGCATCGTGCTGAACGGCGAGAACCGCGTCAGCAATTTCATCGGCTATACCACGCCCTCCTTCGGCGGGCTGAGCGCCACCGTCAACCTGATCCCCGGCGAGGACGCCGCGGCGGGCGAGGATGGCGTTGCCGATGCGACCTCGTTCTCCATCGACTACGCGAACGACAACTGGTACGCCTCCATCGGCCGCGACAGCGACATCGAGGGCGCCGACATCGACACCACCCGCGTGGTCGGCGGTTACAAGCTCGGCGATGCGCGTTTCAACCTGCTCTACCAGCGCACCGAGACCCCGATCGATGAAGCGGACGGTTACGGCGCCTCGTTCGCCTACGCCGTGGACAGGCACGTCTTCAAGGCACAATACCTGACCTCCGACATTCATGAAGTGGGCGTGGGCGTCAGCCACGAGAACGTCGCTTCGCTCGGCTACGAGTACAAGCTGGCGAAGAGCACCAAGCTGTTCGGCTACTACACCACCGCCGATATCGCGGCGTCGAATGAGAGCAGCGATTACCTTGGCATTGGCATGGAACACAGGTTCTGAGGCTGCTGCCAGGGAAACGAAAAAGGGGCGCGTCGTGCGCCTCTTTTTTTAGGTAGAAGGGAGAAGGTGGAAGCCGGGAGATTCGCTTGCCCTCCGGCTGTCGTTACCTCTCCCTTCCCAAGCCTCTGCTAGAATCCCGCCCATGGCTTTCCTCCGCATCCTCCGTCTCATGCTGCGCGGTCTAGCGCTGATCGTCGTTCTGCTCTGGGGCATCGTGCTGACGCTGTTGCTGCTGCCGTTCCGGCTGTTCGGCGAGCGCGTGCGCGAACGCCTGCTGCAGCCGGTGGCGCGGCACTGGTTCCGCATGGTGCGCGCGGCGATGGGCGTGCAGGAGCGCTGTCATGGACGGCCGGCGCACGGCCCGGTGCTGCTGGCGGCGAACCACATCTCCTGGCTGGACATCGTCGTGCTCGGTTGCCACGTGGGCGCCTGCTTCGTCTCCAAGAGCGAAGTGGCCGCCTGGCCGGTGCTCGGCTGGCTGGCGAAGCAGGGCGGCACGCTGTTCATTCATCGCGGCCGGCACGAGAGCGCGGCGCGCATCGCCCACGAGATGACGGAAAGGCTGCAATCGGGCGGGCGCCTGCTGTTCTTTCCCGAGGGCACGACCTCGGACGGCACCAGCGTGCGGCGCTTCAGGAACCGTCTCTTCCAGCCTGCGGTGGAGTGCGCGACTCCTGTGCAGGCGGTGGCGATCCGCTATCGCCGTGGCAGCGAGGCGGTCGATCCGGTTGCCTACCTGCCGGGCGTGACGCTGGTGCAGAGCGCCATCGGCGTGCTGGCGCGCCCGCGCACCATCGTGGACATCCGCTGGGGCAGGGCGGTGGAATCGCGCGGCATCGACCGGCGCGAGCTCGCGGCCCTGGTCGAACAGGAAGTGGTCGCGGAGTTTTCCGCCATCCGTGAGGAAAGCCGCGATTCCGCGACGCTTTCCGGGACGCTGTAACACTCCTGCAACAATTCCTGCCTATCCTGCGCGGCATGAAAACCGCGCCTGCCAATCTCGCCGGCTCACCCCGCCGCCGCATTCGCGAAATCAAGGACCTGGTTGCCCGCCATGCCGTGACCGTGGGCGGGCTGGGCGTGATCGCGGCGATCCTGCTCATCTTCTTTTACCTGTTGAGCGTGGTACTGCCGATCTTCCGTCCTGCAGAGGTGGAAAGCGCCGCGGTGTTTGCCGCGCCCGGCACTGGCGATACCGGCTTCATGATCGTCGAGGAGCGCGGCGAGTACGCGGGCAGGCTTGGCAGTGACGGCAAGTACGTGTTCTTCCGCACCGCGGACGGCGAGGTGGTGCACACGCTGACGCTGCCGCTGCCGGACGGCGTGAGCGTGACGGCGGTAGCTGCCGCGGACGTTGCCCAGGATCGTTACGTGCTCGGCCTTTCCGATGGCAGCGTGCTGCCGGTGGCCATCGAGTACGACGTGAACTACGGCGAGCAGGGCCGAACGCTCGCGCCGGTGTTCGAGTTCCCGCTGGGCGAGACGCCGATCGACACCGGCGTGGACGCGCCGATAAGCCTGCTTGCCGGGCAGCTGGGTGAAGACCGCGCCGTGTTCGCGTTGGTGCAGGAAGGCGCGCTGCGGCTGCTGCGCATGGAAATGCAGACATCCTTCCTTACCGGCGAGACCGCGCTGTCCGAACCCGAGATCCTGGCGCTCGGCACGCGCTTCACGCGGCGCGAGCCGGTGGCGCACCTGCTCATCGATCCGCTGGCCGACTGGTTGTATGTCGCGAGCCCCTCCGGCGAGCTGCTGATGTTCGCGATCGACCAGGAAGAGCCCTTGCTCAACCAGCGGCTGCGGCTCGGCACGCAGGACGATCGCCTGACCACGCTCGTGTTCCTCAACGGCGGCATCTCCCTGCTCGCGGGTTACGGCGACGGGCGCATCGAGCAGTGGTTCCCGGTGCGCGATGCGGACAACCGCTACACCATCGTCATGGTGCGCGATTTCAGGCGGACGGGTTCCGCGGTAACGGCGATCACGCCGGAACATCGCCGCAAGGGTTTCGTGGCGGGCTTTGCCGACGGACGCATCGGCATCTACTACGCGACCTCGGAGCGCCGCCTGGTGCTGGAACGGGCTTCCGATGTTGCCATTGCGGAGCTCGCCATCTCGCCGCGCGCGAATCATCTCGCCGCGCTGGACGCGAACGGCAGGCTCGTCAACTGGAAGGTCGAGAACGAGCACCCCGAGGTTTCCTGGTCTTCGCTGTGGGGCAAGGTCTGGTACGAGAGCTACCCGGAGCCGGATTACGTCTGGCAGTCCTCGGCGGCAACCAATGACTTCGAACCCAAGTTCAGTCTCGTGCCGCTCTCGGTAGGCACGCTGAAGGCGGCGTTCTACGCCATGCTGGTGGCCGTACCGCTGGCGCTGTTCGGCGCGATCTACACCGCCTGCTTCATGGCGCCGCGATTGCGCCGCTCGGTGAAGCCGGTGCTGGAAGTGATGGAAGCGCTGCCGACGGTGATCCTTGGTTTCCTTGCCGGCCTGTGGCTCGCGCCCTTCGTCGAAAGCAACCTGCCTGGCCTGTTCCTGCTGCTGTTGATGATGCCGCTGGCGATGATCGCCTGCGGCTATGCCTGGAACCGCATGCCGCGCATCGTGCGTCATGCCATACCGGAAGGCTGGGCGCCGCTGCTGCTCGTCGTGCCGCTCATGCTCGTCGGCTGGCTGTGCTTTGTCGCGAGCCAGCCGGTGGAAGCCATGTTCTTCGGCGGCAACATGCCGCAGTGGATTTCCAATGAACTTGGCATCCCGCATGACCAGCGCAACGCCATCGTGGTCGGCATTGCGATGGGCTTCGCGGTGATTCCGACGATCTTCTCCATCGCCGAGGATGCACTGTTCGAAGTGCCGCGGCATCTTTCCTACGGTTCGCTGGCGCTGGGCGCGACGCCCTGGCAGACGCTGGTGCGCGTGGTGCTGCCGACGGCAAGCCCGGGCATCTTCTCGGCGCTGATGATCGGCCTCGGCCGCGCGGTGGGCGAGACCATGATCGTGCTCATGGCGACCGGCAATACGCCGGTGATGAACTGGAACCTGTTCGAAGGCATGCGCACGCTGTCGGCGAACATCGCCGTCGAGATGCCGGAGTCGGAAGTCGCCAGCACGCACTATCGCGTGCTGTTCCTGGCCGCGCTGGTGCTGTTCCTGTTCACCTTCGTCGTCAATACCGTCGCGGAAGTGGTGCGCCAGCGCCTGCGCCGCAAGTACAGCGCCATCTAGGACCCACGCATGCAGAAGACGGACAACGCGAAATTCTCCGCCTGGTGGCGCAGCGGCAATCCGTGGATATGGCTTACGGCCGGTGCTGTCGCCATCAGCCTCATCATGGTGATCGGCCTGCTGGCGCTGATCGGTTTCCGCGGCCTGAAGCACTTCTGGACGCCGGATGTCGCCGTGTTCCGCTACGAGGCGGCGCCGGGCCAGGTCGAAACCGTGATCGGCTCCATCCGCGAGAGCGAGGAAGTCACCGCGGCAAGGCTCGCGGAGGCCGGCATCAGCGTCAGCGGCGAGGCCACGATCGTCGATCGCTACCTGGTG
>JAJUFS010000142.1 GCA_029263725.1 Gammaproteobacteria bacterium
AGAAGGTCTGGACGGATGCAAGGCAGATGTTCAGCGTCCAGTACCTGAGCGTGATTGACTGAAGTTCAGGCGCCGCAGGCGTTACGGAGAATCGCCTCTGCTTCCGCGTCGTCGATGCGCCCGAACTCGATGCGCATCATGGTTCGCCATTCGCCATTCACCTGTTCCTGGGTGAGCGCCTCGTAGCGATCCTCGGCGAGGGGCTTCAGCGTGCTGCGGAACTCGCGCCTGCGGTCGTCCTTGCCGGTGTAGGTCTCCGGCGCCACCAGCACGCCGCCTTCGGAATGCATGCGGCCTTCGCCGACGCCGCCGAGCGAGTTGAAATAGCGAAAGACGACCTCCGCTGTCTCGCCGTCCACGGAATAGATGGTCTCGCCACAGTAGTCGCCATCCGTACCGCGCACGACGTGCACGTCGCGCATATGACTGCCTCCATACATCCAGCGCACGCAGCGCGTGTCCACCGCGCCGTTCTCGAAGCTGCCCTGCCAGCACTTGCCGGCGAGAAAGTCGAAGGCCTGCAAGGGCGAAGGCGCGGCGGCCTCAGCCAGCAACAACGCGAACAGCCATGAGTGCATCATCATCCCCTCGTCGATGCAGCCTGTTCAGGAGCCCGGCGGCACGTAGCCCTGCGGCGCCTCGGAGCCTTCACCGAAGAAGAATTTCTCCATCTCGCCTTCCAGGAACTTGCGCGCCTTCGGGTCGATGGTGCTGAGGCGATACTCGTTGATGAGCATGGTCTGGTGCCGCACCCACTTCTGCCAGCCGGCTTTCGAGACGTTCTCGAAGATGCGCTTGCCGAGCTCGCCGGGATAGGGCTGGAAGTCCAGGCCTTCGGCGCGCTCCTTCAACACGACGCAATCAACCATGCGTGCCATCACGTTCTCCATTCATGGGATCCGAAAAATGCTGCTCGAGGATGCTCTTCACCGGTGCGGCGAAACCCAGCGCCTCCTCGCGGCCGGCATGGTACCAGACGGTTTCCCTGTCGTTCGACAGCGCAGGCGGCTTGCGGAGCACTACGCGCAACGGGCGGATATCGAGGCGGAAGTGGCTGAAGACGTGCGTCACTTCCGGCAGGGCGGTGACTTCCAGCGCTTCGATGCCCTGCTCGCGCAGCCATTCGCGGTGATCATCGCATTCGGGGAAGCTCCACAGCCCGCCCCAGATGCCCGCCGGCGGGCGCTTTTCCAGCAGCACCGCGCCGTTCAGTTCGAGCAGCAGCATCTCGGTGCGGCGAAGCGGCGTTTCCTTTCGCGGCTTGCGGCCGGGCAGTTCGTGCTGGCGGTTCTCGATGCGCGCGACGCAATCCCCGGCGACGGGGCAGATCGCGCAGGCGGGACGCGTGCGCGTGCAAAGCGTCGCGCCGAGATCCATCATCGCCTGGTTGTAGTTCGCGACGCGCCTTGATGGCGTGCGCTCCTCCGCGCAGCTCCAGAGCGCCTTTTCGACGCTGCTCGTTCCCGGCCAGCCTTCGATGCCCGCGTGCCGCGAGAGCACGCGCTTGACGTTGCCATCGAGAATCGCGTGTCGCTGGTTCAGTGCCAGCGAAAGGATCGCGCCCGCGGTCGAGCGACCTATGCCGGGCAGTGAGGCGACTGCCTCGAACTCTGCCGGAAACTCGCCTGCGTATTCGTCACGGATGATGCGCGCTGCCTTCTGCAGGTTGCGGGCGCGAGCGTAATAGCCAAGTCCCGACCAGTGATGCAGCACGTCGTCTTCGGCGGCATCCGCAAGCGCGCGCACGTCGGGAAAGCGCTGCATGAAGCGCTCGTAGTAGGGAATGACGGTAGCGACCTGCGTCTGTTGCAGCATGATTTCCGAAACCCAGACGCGGTACGGCGTCGGGTTCTGCTGCCAGGGCAGGTCCTTGCGGCCGTGGCGGTCGTACCAGGCCAGGATGCGTCCAGGGAAGCTCGCCATCAGTCGCGCAGGTTCTTGAGGCGGTCGCGCAACTTGTCGCGCAGGCGGTCCTTCTCCTCTTCCACCTTTTCCTTCACTTCGCTCTTGCGCTCCTCGACTTCCTGGCGCGCGCGAGCCTGCAAGGCCTCACCGACATCCGGCAGCACGCTCGGCGAGGCGATATCGCCGCGCAACCGCACCGGTATCTCCACGCCGGAAAGTTCGGAGAACTCGCGCTCCACCTCGGGCGAGCTCACCAGCCGCGTGCGCACGGTGTAATCCAGCGTGGCGTCGGCGATGTTGATGCTGCCTGCGCCCGCAACGCTCAGGAACGGCAGGTTGGCGGTGAGATCGTCGTTGTGGATCACGCCTTCCTTCATCGTGCCGCTGGCGGAGAGTTCCGCGAACTCGGTGCGCTTCGCCATGTTCGCGGGCGCCTGGTAATCGCGGCGCTTCAGTTTCGCGTAGGCCTCGCGGATGGACTCCCAGAGATTGAAGCCTTCGATGGCGCCATCGCTGACATCGAGCCTGAAGTTGCCGGAAAGCGTCTTGCGCAGCTCGCCCACGGTGCGGCCGGTGGCGCTTGCCTTGAGCGTCATCGCCGCGGTGCCGGAGATCTTTTCCGAGCCGAACATGTCCTTCATCAACGGCGCGAACTGGATGCGCTCGACACGTTCGTCCAGCGAGATGCGCGGCACCTCCTTGCCGGCATCGAGGCGGATGTCGCCGCTGTAACCGCCTTCGTAGAAGCGCGCCTGGATGGGATGGATGCGCAGCACGTCGTTCTTCGCGGCAATGCCGACGCGAATGTCCTCGGAATTGAAGCTGAAGGCCTTCATCCTGCCGATGGCCAGCGTGCCCTCGATGTCGAGGCCGCGCACGAGATCGGCGGGAATTTCCATTTCATCCAGCGGCACTTCGGCACCGGCTTCCTCCGCCGCGGCCGCTTCCGACGACGGCAGGTAGCGGTCCACGTCGATGCCGTCCAGCGTCAGCTGGAAGCGCAGCACCTGGCGCTCGATGTCGGGGATTTCCAGCTGGCCCTTGAGCGTGGAGTCATCGAGCGTGGCATTGAGCTCGCGCACCGCCAGGCTGTTCGGCGTGCCGCTGAAGCTCGCGTTGAACGACGCGCTGTCGAACACGGTGCCGTCGCGGGAGGCCGGCAGTTCCTGGCCAAGGCGCACCATGAGCTGCCCCGGCGAGAATTCCCTGACGTTGATGCGGCCGCTGAACTTCGGCCGTTCGCTGTTTGTCCCCTGCACGTTCATCTCGCCGCCGACGTCGACGCCAAGTGCGCTGAACGCGAACTCCGGCACGCGTGCGGTGCCCTGCTGCTGGTCGTACTCGAACTGCACCTTGCCGCGCGCCTGGCCGCCAAGGCTCATGCCTTCCGGCAGCAGGCCCTGCAATTGTTTCGCGGTCTGTGAGAGGTCGCCGGCGGTGATGTTGACGGCGCCGCGCGCCCGCGGCGCATCCGTCACCTTGGTGGCTTCCACGTTCGCGGCGACGTTCACGCCGAAGGCGGTGATCGCAAACTCGCGCACCGTGGCGAGCTGCTGCTTCATGTCCGCCTCCACCGCAGCCCATTCCAGCCGCGCATCCAGCGGCGAGACCGGCAGGCTTTCGCCCTGGGCCGAGAGGCTCAGCCTGGCATCACGCACCGAGTAATTCTCGGCGTCGAGGTCCGCCGCCACCTGGCCCGTGAACTCGAAGCGCGCATCGATGGCCTGCGGCTGCAGGCGGATGATGCCCGACGCCTGCAACGGGAAATCGGCGGGGAAGGAAATCCTGCCGGTGGTGAAGTTGAAGTCGGCGAGCTCGGCCTTCTGGCCGCTGCTCGCGTCGTCGTAGATGACATGCGCGTTGCGGATTTCCACGCCGTCCAGCGACAGCTCCGGGACTTCGCCCGCAGGCTGCTCGCCCTCGGCCGGCGCTGCCGCGGCCTCTTCTCCGGCGAGGTCCTCCCAGTTCGTGCGGCCATCCTTCGCGACCATCAGGCGGAAGGTCGGCTGCAGCAGCACCACCTTGTCGATCTCGACGCGGCGGGCCAGCAACGGAAGCAGCTTGATGCGCACCTGCACGCCCTCGATGGCGGCGAAGGGCTCGTCCCCGAAACCTTCGGCCTGCCCAAGCTGCACGGTGCCGATCTTCGCGCCCAGCCAGGGGAAGACGGAAAGGTCGATCTCGCCGGGAATCTCCAGCTGCCTGCCGGTCGCCTCCTGCACCGCCGATTGGATGCGCGGCTTGAAATCATTCGGATCGACGAACAGCGGCAATGCCACGGCGACGATGACGACAAGCAGGACCAGCGCGCCAATGATGACGCCAGCGATCTTGAGAATCTTGTTCATGGCGTTTCAGGACTTGGATGGGCGTGCCGCTAGTATGGCGACGTAGCAAGGAGATTGGAAAGCGGGAG
>JAJUFS010000042.1 GCA_029263725.1 Gammaproteobacteria bacterium
CAGGCCAAGTCAAGGAGGGTGCAGGTTTATCTCGTCCACATTGTGACGAAGTCCGTCACCTTCATGGATTCGAGTTCCTGCTGATGCAGGCAGGCCTGCTCGATCCGCGCCGCCTGTCTTTCGTCGAACGCTTCCCTGATCGCATGCCGGAATTTTTCCAGCAGCAAGGGAATTCCTTCCTTGCGGCGCCTGCGGTGGCCGATGGGAAAGTCGATGGCAATGCGGTCGGTCTGCGCGCCGTCGTGGAAGAACACCTGCACGGCGTTGCCGATGTAGCGCTTGTCCGGGTCAAAGTAGTCTTTCGTGAACTGCGGGTTCTCGCTGACGATCATCTTCTCGCGCAGCCTGTCGATGCGCGGGTCCTTCGCGACTTCGTCCTCGTAGTCGTCGGCGGTGAGGCGGCCGAAGATGAGCGGCACCGCGACCATGTACTGGATGCAGTGATCGCGGTCGGCGGGATTCGAAAGCGGGCCGGTCTTGTCGATGATGCGCAGGCCTGCTTCCTGGGTTTCGATGACGATGCGCTCGATGTCGTCGAGCCGGTCCTTCACCTGCGGGTGCAGTTTCATCGCGCATTCGACGGCTGTCTGCGCGTGGAACTCGGCGGGGAAGGAGATCTTGAAGAGAATGTTTTCCATCACGTAGCTGCCATAGGGGCGCGGGAAACGGAACGCCTTTCCGTTGAACAGCACGTCGTAGAAGCCCCAGGTCCTGGCGCTCAATGCCGTGGGATAGCCCATCTCGCCGGTCATCGCGATCAGCGCAAGCCGCACGCCGCGCGCAGTGGCATCCCCTGCCGCCCAGCTCTTGCGCGAACCGGTGTTCGGCGCGTGCCGGTAGGTGCGCAACGCGCCGCCGTCGATGAAGGCGTGCGAGACGGCATTGATCACCTGTTCGCGGTTGCAGCCGAGCATCGCGGCGCACACCGCGGTGGAGGCGATGCGCACGAGAAGCACGTGATCGAGGCCGACGCGATTGAAGGCGTTTTCCAGCGCCAGCACGCCCTGGATCTCGTGCGCCTTGATCATGGCGGTGAGCACGTCCTTCATGGTGAGCGGCGTGCCATTCCGCGACAGCCAGTCGGCCACGGCAAGAATGCCGCCGAGGTTGTCGGAAGGGTGGCCCCATTCGGCGGCGAGCCAGGTGTCGTTGAAGTCCAGCCAGCGGATCATCGCGCCGAGGTTGAACGCCGCCTGCACCGGGTCCAGCGCGTAACCCGTGCCCGGCACGCGCGCGCCGTTTTCCAGCTCCGCGCCGGGCACCACAGGGCCGAGCAGCCTGGTGCATGCCGGGTACTGCAGGGCGAGCATGGCGCAGGCCAGCGAATCCATGAGGCAGTAGCGCGCCGTCTCGAAGGCCTCATCGGAGTCGATGCGGAATTCGCACACGTAGTCTGCGATATCGGTGAGGACCTTCTCGGGCTCGGGGCGCTTCGCGCTGCGGATGTCGGTGCTCATGGTCTTCTCCGGTGACTCATGCCTTGCGGCAGGACTGGGGGCTTGCTGGCGCTTTCTCCACCTGGACGGCCATATTGTCGACAATCTTGCTTGAGAATTTCCTAGGTTCGGCCTAAAGTGCCGTCTCGCTCAGTTGATTGTCGACAATGTCGGAATTCGATACGCCGGAAGCTTCCACTGATGCCCGCACGCTGGCGGATCGGGTATTCGCGCGCCTGCAGGACGACATCGTCCGCGGCGTGCTGCCGCCCGGCACCAAGCTGGGCGAAACGGAGCTGGCGGCGCGCTATGGCGTCAGCCGCGGGCCGCTGCGCGAAGCGATCCGGCGACTGGAATCACGCCGGCTGCTGGAACGGGTGCCGCACGTCGGCACGCGGGTGGCGATGCTCAGCATTCCGGAACTCGTGGAGATCTACCGGGTGCGCGAGGCCCTCGAAGGCATGGCGGCGCGCCTTGCAGCGGAAAACATGACCGCGGCGGAAATCGCCGGCCTTGGCGAGCTTCTGGCGCAGCACGAACGGCAACCCGGCGTGCAGGCGGACACCGCCTACATCCAGAGCGAAGGCGATCTCGATTTCCACTACCGCATCATCCACGGCAGTCACAACGCCACGCTGATCGACCTTCTGATCGGCGAGATGTATCACCGCGTGCGGATGTACCGCCTGCAGCTGGCCACGCTCGCCAACCGGCCGCAGAAGGCGCTGAGCGAGCATCGCCGCATCCTGGAAGCCATTGAGGCCCGCGACGGCGAGATGGCGGAACTGCTGATGCGCCGGCACATCAGCCGCGCGCGCGAACACCTCGAAGCGCAACACGCCGCTTCGCCCGATGAACCCTCCTGGACCAACGGAAAGCCATGAACACGAAATACCGCAAGCCCCTCCCCGGAACCAGGCTCGACTGGTACGACGTCCGCGAAGCGGTCGAGGCGATCAAGCCCGGCGCCTATGACAGGCTGCCGTACACCGCGCGCGTGCATGCCGAGAACATCGTGCGCCGCGCCGCACCAGGCATGATCGAGGCGTATCTCGGCCAGCTGATCGAACGCAGGCGCGATCTCGACTTCCCGTGGTTCCCGGCGCGCGTGGTCTGCCACGACATCCTCGGCCAGACCGCGCTGGTGGATCTTGCGGGGCTGCGCGATGCGATCGCGGAGCGCGGCGGCGATCCGGCGGCCGTGAACCCGGTCGTGCCGGTGCAGCTCATCGTCGACCATTCGCTCGCCGTGGAAGCCCCCGGCTTCGACAAGGACGCGTTCGAGAAGAACCGCGCCATCGAGAACCGCCGCAACGAGGACCGCTTCCATTTCATCGAGTGGACCAAGAAGGCGTTCCGCAACGTCGACGTGATCCCGCCGGGCAACGGCATCATGCACCAGATCAACCTGGAGAAGATGTCACCGGTGATCTACGTGCAGGATGGCGTCGCCTTCCCCGACACCTGCGTCGGCACGGATTCGCACACGCCGCACGTCGACGCGCTTGGCGTGATCGCCATCGGCGTCGGCGGGCTGGAAGCGGAGAGCGTCATGCTCGGCCGCGCCTCGTGGATGCGCACGCCGGAGATCATCGGCGTGGAGCTCACCGGCAGGCCGCAGCCCGGCATCACCGCCACCGACATCGTGCTCGCGCTCACCGAGTTCCTGCGCAAGGAACGCGTCGTCGGCGCGTATCTCGAGTTCCACGGCGAGGGCGCCGCGGCGCTCACCGTCGGCGATCGCGCGACGATTTCCAACATGGCGCCGGAATACGGCGCCACCGCGGCGATGTTCTTCATCGACCAGCAGACGCTGGACTACCTGCGGCTCACCGGCCGCGACGAGGAACAGGTCGCGCTTGTCGAGACCTACGCGAAGACCGCGGGCCTGTGGGCGGATGCGCTGAAGACCGCCGAATACGAACGCAATCTCCGCTTCGATCTTTCCAGCGTGGTGCGCAACATGGCCGGCCCGTCGAATCCGCATGCGCGCGTCGCCACCACGGAGCTTTCCACCCGCGGCATCAGCGCGCCGTTCGAGGAAAAGCCGGGCGAGATGCCCGATGGCGCGGTGATCATCGCCGCCATCACCAGCTGCACCAATACCTCCAACCCGCGCAACGTGATCGCGGCCGGCCTGCTCGCGCGCAACGCGAATCGCCTGGGCCTTGCGCGCAAGCCCTGGGTGAAGTCCTCGTTCGCGCCGGGCTCCCGGGCAGTGGAGCTGTACCTGGAAGAGGCCGATCTCAAGAAGGAACTCGAACGGCTCGGCTTCGGCATCGTCGGTTTCGCCTGCACCACCTGCAACGGCATGTCCGGCGCGCTCGATCCGAAAATCCAGCAGGAAATCATCGACCGCGACCTGTATGCCGTCGCGGTCCTTTCCGGCAACCGCAACTTCGACGGCCGCATCCACCCGTACGCGAAGCAGGCCTTCCTCGCCTCGCCGCCGCTGGTCGTGGCCTATGCCATTGCCGGCAGCATCCGCTTCGACATCGAAAGGGACGTTCTCGGCGTGGTCGACGGCAGGGAGATCCGTCTCAAGGACATCTGGCCGTCCGATGAAGAGATCGATGCGGTGGTAAAAACCGCGGTGAAGCCGGAGCACTTCCGCAAGGTGTACACGCCGATGTTCAACATCAGGCGCGAGGATGGCGAGAAGGTGAGCCCGCTGTACGACTGGCGGCCGATGAGCACATACATTCGCCGCCCGCCGTACTGGGAAGGCGCGCTTGCCAGCGAACGCACGTTGAAGGGCATGCGGCCTCTGGCGATCCTCGGCGACAACATCACCACCGATCACATCTCGCCGTCGAACGCCATCCTGCCGACCTCTGCGGCGGGCGAATACCTCGCGAAGATGGGCGTGCCGGAAGAGGACTTCAATTCCTACGCCACGCACCGCGGCGATCATCTCACCGCGCAGCGCGCGACGTTCGCCAACCCGAAACTGTTCAACGAGATGGTTCTCGACGAGAACGGCAAGGTGAAGCAGGGCTCGCTGGCGCGCGTCGAACCGGAAGGCAAGGTGATGCGCATGTGGGAAGCGATCGAGACCTACATGCAGCGCGGCCAGAACCTGATCATCATCGCCGGCGCCGATTACGGCCAGGGCAGCTCGCGTGACTGGGCGGCGAAGGGCGTGCGGCTGGCGGGCGTGGAAGTCATCGTCGCCGAAGGCTTCGAGCGCATCCATCGCACCAACCTCATCGGCATGGGCGTGCTGCCGCTGGAGTTCAAGCCAGGCACCACGCGCAAGACCCTGGGACTGGATGGCACGGAAACCTATGACGTCATCGGCGAGCGCAAGCCGCGCGCGGAGCTTGCGCTGGTGATCCATCGCCGCAACGGCGAAACGGTGGAAGTCCCTGTGACCTGCCGCCTCGACAGCGACGAGGAAGTGTCCATCTATGAAGCCGGCGGCGTGCTGCAGCGCTTCGCGCAGGACTTCCTGGAGAGCGAGGCGAAGACGGCCTGACGGTTTTCCCCCTCTCCCCAACCCCTCTCCCGCGAGGGGAGAGGGGCCTTGATTTCGGTCTCGATCAAGGATGATCGCAGTGAGGCGAAAGGAACTCGCAAAGCTGTTGCGGCGGAACATGACCGACGCTGAACGGCTGCTGTGGCGGCATCTGCGCGCACACCGGTTGAACGGCGGGAAGTTTCGCCGTCAGCAGGTGCTTGGTCCTTACATCGTCGATTTCGTGCACTTCGGCGCGCGCCTGGTGATAGAAGTCGATGGCGGACAGCATCGTGACAGCCGGACGGACCGCGAACGCGATGCATGGCTGACGAACGAGGGCTTCAAGGTCCTGCGGTTCTGGAACAACGACGTGCTTCTTGAGACGGAGTCCGTGTTGAACATGATCCTGTCGGCGCTCGTTGAGCGGCAGGCATGCAGTTGACAAAGGCGTTGATGCTGCGACTCTCCCCTCTCCCTTGAGGGGAGAGGGGCCGGGGGAGAGGGTGACAAGGAATTTCAGACGATGAACGAGACTTTTTCATGAGCCACAAACCGCAAATTCGCATCCCCGCCACCTACATGCGCGGCGGCACCAGCAAGGGCGTCTTCTTCCGCCTCGAAGACCTGCCGGAAGCGGCGCGCGTGCCAGGCGAGGCGCGCGATAAACTGTTCCTGCGAGTCATCGGCAGCCCGGACCCGTACGCCAGGCACATCGACGGCATGGGCGGCGCGACTTCCAGCACCTCGAAGTGCGTGATCCTTTCGAAGAGCACAAGGCCTGATCACGACGTCGATTACCTGTACGGCCAGGTGTCCATCGACAGCGCCTTCGTGGACTGGAGCGGCAACTGCGGCAATCTCTCCACCGCCGCGGGCGCCTTCGCGATACACGCCGGTTACGTCGATGCATCGCGCGCGCGCGATGGCGTCTGCACGGTGCGCATCTGGCAGGCGAACATCGGCAAGACCATCATCGCGCACGTGCCGGTCGCGAACGGTGAGGTGCAGGAGACCGGCGACTTCGAGCTCGACGGCGTCACCTTTCCGGCAGCTGAGATCGTGCTGGAATTCATGGACCCTGCCGAGGAAGGCGACGGCGGCGCGATGTTCCCCACGGGCAACCTGGTCGATGACCTGGACGTGCCCGGTGTGGGCACCTTGAAGGCGACGATGATCAACGCCGGCATTCCGACGGTGTTCGTCAACGCCGCCGACATCGGCTACACCGGCACCGAGCTGCAGGACGCGATCAACAATGATGCCGGTGCGCTGGCGATGTTCGAGACCATTCGCGCGCACGGTGCGCTGCGGATGGGGCTGATCCGGAGCCTCGATGAAGCCGCGAAGCGGCAGCACACGCCGAAGGTGGCCTTCGTCGCCCCGCCGCAGGATTACGTGGCATCGAGCGGCAAGCACGTGAAGGCAAGCGACATCGATCTGGTGGTGCGCGCGCTTTCCATGGGCAAGCTGCATCACGCCATGATGGGCACCTGCGCGGTCGCCATCGCGACCGCGGCCGCCGTTCCCGGCACGCTCGTGAATCTTGCCGCCGGCGGCGTCGAACGCAACGCGGTGCGCTTCGGTCATCCCTCCGGCACGCTGCGCGTCGGCGCGGAAGCGAGGCAGGTGAATGGCGAGTGGACGGTGACCAAGGCGGTCATGTCGCGCTCGGCGCGCATCCTGATGGAAGGCTGGGTAAGAGTGCCGGCGGATACGTTCTGAGGAAGAAGGCAGCAGTATCCGGAAAAGGGCGCCCTCGCGGCGCCCTCTTTCATGCCCGCGATGGCGCGTTCATTCAGTCGTCGCCGCTCTGCGCCTCGATTTCCTTCTGCAGGCGCGCGGCCTGGTCCTGCACGGTCTGTTCCACGGCCCTGGCCTTTTCCAGCGCCTGCTGCTGCGCTTCCAGCGGACGATCGCCTTCGCCCTGGTCGAGATAGAACCAGGCGGCAACGAGCAGCGCGGCGGCGGCGATGAGAATTCTCAGCATGTTCCCCTCCTGAACGAGAACGGGCCGCATGAAGCGGCCCGTGTTTCGACACTCTTATCTTTGTTCGATCGGCGGCACCGGCCGCACTGCGGGGCCGACGTAGTCGGCGCTCGGGCGGATGATGCGGTTGTTGGAACGCTGTTCCATGACGTGCGCAGCCCAGCCGGTGACGCGCGACATGACGAAGATCGGCGTGAACAGCTTGGTCGGGATGCCCATGAAGTGATACGCGCTGGCGTGGAAGAAATCCGCGTTCGGGAACAGCTTCTTCTCGCGCCACATGACTTCCTCGACGCGCACCGACACGGGGTACAGCGTCTTGTCGCCGACCTCGTTGGCGAGCTTCTCGGCCCAGGCCTTGATCACGGCGTTGCGCGGATCGAACTCGCGGTAGATCGCGTGGCCGAAGCCCATGATCTTTTCCTTGCGCTCCAGCATGCCGAGGATCTCGCGCTCGGCCTCGTCCGGGCTCTGCCACTTCTCGATCATGTCCATGGCGGCTTCATTGGCGCCGCCATGCAGCGGGCCGCGCAGCGAGCCGATCGCGCCGGTGATGCAGGAGTGCATGTCGGAAAGCGTGGAAGCGCACACGCGCGCGGTGAAGGTGGACGCGTTGAACTCGTGCTCGGCGTACAGGATGAGCGAGACGTTCATCACCTGAGCGTGCAGCTCGTTCGGCGTCTTGCCATGCAGGCAGTTCAGGAAATGCGCGCCGATGGAATCGTCATCGGTGTTCTCGTCGATGCGCACGCCATCGTGCGAGAAGCGGTACCAGTAGGTGATGATCGACGGGAAGATCGCCAGCAGTCGGTCGGCGACGTCCTGCTGCTCGTCGAAGCTTTTCTCGGGCTCGAGATTGCCGAGGAAGGAGCAGCCGGTGCGCATCACGTCCATCGGGTGCGCGTCGCGCGGAATGCGCTCCAGCACTTCCTTCAGCGCCGCCGGCAGGCTGCGCAGGCTCTTGAGCCTGGCGCGATATTCATCGAGCTGCTTCCGGTTGGGCAGCTCGCCCTTCAGCAGCAGGTAGGCGACTTCCTCGAAGCTGACCTTCTCGGCCAGTTCCTTCATGTCGTAACCGCGGTAGGTCAGGCCGGTGCCTTCCTTGCCGACGGTGCACAGCGCGGTCTCGCCCGCGGTCTGGCCGCGCAGGCCCGCGCCGCCCAGTTTCTTTGCTTCTGCCATTCTTCTTCTCCTGTTCCTGAATGCAGGCAGAAGGAAGAAGAGAGAAGGTGGAAGATGCTTCTTCCACCTTCTGCCTTCTCCCTTCCTATTTCCTGAACAGCTCGTCGAGCTTCTGCTCGTAGCTGTAGTAATCGAGGTGCTGGTAGAGCTCGTCGCGCGTCTGCAGCGTGTCGATGATGTTCTTCTGCGTGCCTTCGCGCAGCACCGTCTCGTAGTAGTGGAGCGCGGCCTTGTTCATGGCGCGGTAGGCGCCGCAGCAGAGCAGCTGGATGTCGACGCCCGCGGAGGCGAGCTCGTCGCGCGTGAACAGCGGCGTCTTGCCGAACTCGGTGATGTTGGCAAGGATCGGCACCTTCACCGCTTCCTTGAACTGGCGGTACTGCTCCAGCGTCGCCACCGCTTCCGGGAATATCATGTCCGCGCCGGCCTCGACGCAGGCGATGGCGCGCTCGATGGCAAGTTCCAGGCCTTCCTGCGCGAGCGCGTCGGTGCGCGCCATGATCACGAAGGAATCATCGGTGCGCGCGTCCACCGCCGCCTTCACCCGGTCGACCATCTCCGCCTTGGAGACGATCTCCTTGCCGGGCCGGTGACCGCAGCGCTTCTGCGCCACCTGGTCCTCGATGTGCATGGCCGCGGCGCCGAACTTGATGAAGGACTTCACCGTGCGGGCGATGTTGAAGGCGCCGCCCCAGCCCGTATCCGCGTCCACCAGCAGCGGCAAGTCGCAGGCGTCGGTGATGCGGCGGATGTCGGTGAGCACGTCATCCATGGTGGAAATGCCGAGGTCCGGCATGCCCAGCGAATTGGCGGCAACGCCGCCGCCGGAAAGGTAGATGGCGTGGTGCCCGGCGTTCTTCGCCATGCGGGCGGTGTAGGCGTTGATGGTGCCCACGACCTGCAGCGGCTTGTGGGCTTCTACGGCGGCACGGAAGCGCGCGCCAGCGGATGGTTGAGCCATGAACTCCCCTGTTTCTCGGGCGTCTGGAAGAGGCGCGATTTTACCCGAGAAGCGCGAGCGGAGCCATGCGCGCGACGATCGGCGCGTTTTCCCGTTCGTAGTCGCGCCGATCGCCGCAATTGGGCTCAAGATGATGGCGGTTCGGCGATCATTCTCGTCGCACGCCGCCGGCCGGCCAGAAGCAGTGCGCTCAGCAGGCCCAGGCCCGTCACGCCGCCGCCGGAGCGGCGCTTGGTACCGCCATCGCCGTCGTCGTCCCCGTTTCCGCCGTCATCGTCATTGCCGCCGTCGTCATTTCCGCCATCGTCCTCGCCGTCATCATCGCCAGGCGGGTCCTCCGGCTCGCCAGGATTTTCGTCATCGGGCGGAAGCAGCGTGCCGAGCCCGGTGCCGACCACGCCTTCGGGCGGCGGTACCGGCAGCGCAAACTCGCCGCTGTACTCGTCAGCGCCGATGTCGGGCCTGCCGTCTGCACGCACCTGGCCGTCGTAATCGATGTTGAGCCCCTCGATGGCCAGCCCCATGTCGATCAGGCCGCTTTCGAGCGTGAGGTGATGGTGTTCATCCAGGCCCGGGTCTCCGGCAAGGCTGTTGCCATCCAGGCCGGAGAGCGCCTGCCAGGCGGCCAGCGTGGAAACGCTTGCACCGTTCCAGCGGAACATCGGGTCGCCGTCCATGCGGTGATAGCCGTTGTGGTCGATCGCGATCACGCCGGGATCGATGTGGATCGCGTCTTCCTCGACGCCCAGCAGCGGGCGGTTGCCGGTCATCACCACGATGTTGTTGAAGATGCGCGGGTTCACGTTGCCCCGATGGTGGTCGGCAGCATCGGGATCGCAGTCATCCGGCTGGAGCGTGCAGAGCGCGCCTACCGCAAGACGTATGCCGGCGTGAGCGTTCTTCGCGACGTCCACGAGCGTGTTGTTGTAGACGCGCGCGTTGTTCGTCGACTGCAGGCCGATACCCGCGCCCTTGATGCCGACGACGATGTTGTTGCGGACGATGCTGTCCAGGTTCTCGTACAGGTCGGGGTTGCTGGGCAGATCGAACAGCTGGTAGTCGGTCGTGGTAAAGCCGAGGTAGATGCCACCGCCGTTGCCCGTGTTCCGGGCGACGTTCATCACCAGGTTGTTCTCGATGATGACGTTGCGCGAACCGCCCTTGGCGTAGATGCCGTTGGAGGCGCAATCGTGCAGGAAGTTGCCCGCCACGCGCAGGCCGATCACGCCTACGGCGTCGATGCACTCCGCGTTGGTCGCGCCCTGGATGCCGGTGTTGTAGATCTCGTTGCCGGTGATGACGATGTTGCGCACCCCGGCAGGCAGCTTGATGCCCTCGCGGCTCACGTCATGCACGATGTTGTCTTGAATGGTGATGTCGTCGCAGGTCAGCGCGTCGACCGGCGAGGGGTACTTCCCGTTGTCCAGGTCGTGGTTCCAGCGGGAGCCGACCTGGATGCCGTGCTTGCCGCCGGTGATCTCGAAGCCCTCGATGGAGCTGCCGTCGCAGTTGTCCTCCTCGAAGTAGACCGTGGCGAACGGGCCGTTCAGCGTGGCCCTGATTACCGGTCGGGCATCGCCGGGATAGGCCTTCAGCGCGAGGCTTTCCTTCCAGATGGTCAGCGCACTCCCGCCCTGGTCATAGATGCCGGCGCGAACGAAGATGGTATCGCCGGCCTCGGCGCGGTCGATGGCGCGCTGGATGGTCCGGAAGGGCGCTTCCTTGCTTCCGGGATTGCCGTCATCGCCATCAGGCGCGACGAAGAGCTCGGCCGCGCCGGCGAGCGGCGCGACCAGGAACAGCAGAAATACGGCGTGTCTTTTCATGGTGAGTACCTCCCTGTACCCGTGCGTGGCGTCAGCGAATGCGGATCAAGGTCCGCCCGGTGTGCCTGCCTTCGAGCAAGGGCTGGAAGGCTTCCGGCAGGCGCTCGAACGGCAGTTCCTCGGCCAGGGTGAGGTTGAGCTTCTTCGGGAAAAGATCGGTGGCGATGCGCTGCCAGATCTTCAGCCGCAGCTTGCGCGGCGTGGCCATGGAGTTGATGCCGAGCAGGTTCACGCCGCGCAGGATGAACGGCATGACGGTGGTGTTGAGTTCATGGCTGCCGGCCAGGCCGATGCTGGCGATCGAGCCCCACCAGCTGGTGGTGCGCGTCAGCCAGGTGAGCATCTCGCCGCCGACGTTATCGATCGCACCCTGCCAGAGCGCCTTTTCCAGCGGCCGCCTGCCGTAGTCGATGTCCTGGCGCAGCAGCACACTCGCTGCGCCCAGCTTCTTCAGGTAATCCTGTGATTCCGCCTTGCCGGTGACGGCGACCACCTCGTAGCCGCGGCCGGCGAGCATGTTCACGGCAATCGAACCGACGCCGCCGGTGGCGCCGGTGACCACTACCGGGCCGTCGCCGGGCTTGAGGCCATTGTGTTCCATGCGGTGGATGGCAAGCGCGGCGGTGAAACCGGCGGTGCCGATCATCATCGCCTTCTTCTCGGTGAAGCCTTCAGGCAGCGGGATCACGTACTCGCCCGGCACGCGCACGTATTCGCTGTAGCCGCCATCGCGGTCCTCGCCCAGGCCGCAGCCGGTGACCAGAACCTTGTCGCCCTTGGCAAAGCGGCGGTCGCCGGATTCAACCACGGTGCCGGAGACGTCGATGCCGCCGACCAGCGGGAACTTGCGAAGGATCTTGCCGGCGCCGGTGGCGGCGAGCGCGTCCTTGTAGTTCACGTCCGAGTACTTCGCGCGGATGACCACGTTGCCTTCGGAAAGATCGTCGAGGGTCAGCTGCTCGAAGCGGGCCTGGACCTTGCCGGCTTCCTCGTGGATGCGGTACGCGGTGAACGGCTTGTTCATTTCCTGCTCCCATGGATGAAACGCGGGACGCAGATTCTCGCACAGTCAGCGCAGCATGAACTCCTCGATGAGGATGCGGCGGGTATCGATGCCCTCGGCCTCGGGCTCGAGGAGGCTGTCGATCACCCAGCCCGGCCGGCCTTCCATCAGCGCCAGGTTCACCATCCGCCGCGGCAGCAGCTCGCGGCCCTCCGGGTCGCGCACCATCAGAAGCACCGGCTTGAGGCGGTTGTCCTGCTGCGAGGAAACGACGATGCCGAGCGCGCCGTTCTGCAGCCGCACCAGGCTGGATAGCGGATAGATGCCGATGCAGCGGATGAATTGCTCGACCAGGCCGCGATCGAAATGCGTGCCGACGCGCTTGTGCAGGCGGGTGAGCGCCACCGAGGGCGACAGGGCGCGCTCGTAGGGCTTTTCGCCGGTCATGGATTCGTAGACGTCGACGATGCCGACCAGCTGTACATAAGGAGGAATGGCATCGCCCGCAAGCCCGTCGGGATAGCCGCTGCCATCGAGGCGCTCGTGGTGGTGCCGGACGATTTCGATCACGCGCGGATCGTAGTCGCCGGATTCGGCCAGCATGCGGCTGGCGTAGCCGGCGTGCAGGCGGACGATGCCGAACTCGCGCGCCGTGAGCGGGCCCTTCTTCTCCAGCACGACGCGCGGCACCCGCGCCATGCCCATGTCGTGCAGCATGCCGCCTTCGCTTACCACGTTGAGCAGTTCTTCCGACCAGCCGAGGAAGCGCGCGAAGGTCGCGGCCAGTACGGAAACGTTCATGGAGTGGCGTGCGATGAGCTCGTTTTCACTCTGCAGCAGCGTCATCCACTGCGCGGTGTGCGGGTTGCGCGAGGCGCTTTCGACCATCTCGCGCACCATCTCGCGGGTCTGCGTGGCCTGCACGGCGCGACCGAGACGCACATCCTTGAGCACCGACTCCACCCGCGCCTGGGTGCGTTCCACGCTCTGGTTGAGGCGCTTGAGCGTCTCGCGCAGCCGTTCAGCGCCCTGCCATTCCTCGAACTCGACGGTCACCGCCGCCACGCGGCCGGAGCGCACCCCGCCCACCGCGCCGCGGATCGCCTGCTGGATTTCCCGGTCCTGGCGCGATTGCAGGTCGTCCACGAACACGTACTGGCAGTATTCGCGCAGCTGGGCCAGGTCGTCTTCGTTCTCGATGACGAAACCCTGGAAAAGGAAGGGCGTCTCCAGCCAGGGACGGTCCAGCTCTGCGACATACATTCCCGGCCGCAGATGGCCGACATCCATTTTCACCTTCATCGCGATTCTCGTTCCCTGAAGCACCGCGCCGCGAATATAGCAGCCGCTTGCAGGGCAAAACCGGCATCAGGTCTGGCACCCATGCAATGGCGGGTGGCGAAAGGGGAAATTAGGCCATGCCCGGATGAAGAGGGCATGTGACTCCTTCCACACTACGGGCATTCACTCATGGATGGAGACAAGGTGATGGAAGCACTGAAGCTCGAACATGACGTTGCCCTGATGCGCAAGGCCCTGCTGTTGTTCGCGGAAACGGTACTGCGTCCGCTGGTGCGCGTACTGCTCCGTCATGGCCTTTCCTACGCGGAGTTCAACCAGATCGCGCGCAAGCTGTTCGTCGACACGGTGATGAAGGAGGCCGAGTTCCGGCTGCCGCGGCGGCGCAAGCAGTACAAGGCGCGCGTCGCGCTGCTGACGGGACTGTGCCGCAAGGAAGTATGCCGGCTGCTGGAAATGCCGCGGCCTTCCGAAAACCCGGCGCTGGAATCCGGCAATCGCGCACAGCGCGTGTTGAGCGCCTGGCTTGCCGATCCGCGCTACACCGACGCGCAGGGCAATCCCGTTCCCCTGCCGTTCCGCGCGCCGCAGGGCCGGCGTTCCTTTTATGAACTTGCCACCGAATTCAGCGGCGACATCCCGCCGCGCGCGATTCTCGACGAACTGCGCCGCACCGGCGTGTGCTCCACGGGCGATGACGATCACATCGAGGTGCTGGACCGCGATTACGTGATGCGTGCCTTCGACGTGGAAATCATGACGGCGGCCGCGATGCGGGGCGCGGCCGCGCTTGCGAAGATCGATCTTGCCCTCAGCCCGCCGGAACTGGCGGGCCGTTCACCCGAACCCGCGCTGATCAGTTCGCACTGACGCTCGCGGCACGGC
>JAJUFS010000153.1 GCA_029263725.1 Gammaproteobacteria bacterium
TCCCGCCGACGCCATGAACGTCAACGCCGCCAACAGCCTGCTGAAGACGCTGGAGGAGCCGCCGGCGCGCAGCCTGCTGCTGCTGGTGACGCACAGGCCCGGCGCACTGCCGGCCACCATCCGCAGCCGCTGCCAGCAGGTCGCGGTGCCGCGGGTCGCGGCGGAACAGGGCATCGCCTGGCTGCGCGAGCAGGGCGTGGCGAATCCCGAGGTCGCCTTCGCCTTCACAGGTGGCTCCCCGCTGCGTGCCCTGGAGCTGGCCGGCTCGGGTTTCCTGCAGCAGCGCGGCGAAATGCTGCAGAGGCTGGCAGCGGTGCGCCAGCGCGGCGCGAGCGCGGTCACCGTGGCGGGCGAATGGGAAAAGCTTGCATTGCATGACGTCGTCGATTTCCTCGACGCCGTCACTGAAGACCTGGTGCGCCTGGTGCAGACTGCGGGTCGCGGCGAGCTGCGCAACCCCGATCTCGGTAACGCCTTGAAAACCCTCGGGGAGGGCGTAGACTTGGTCGCGCTGCACCGCTATCGCGAGGCGTTGCGCGAGGGCAGGCGGCTGGTGGACGGTTCCGTCAACCCGCGCCTGCTGATCGAATCGCTGTTGCTTCCCTGGGCCGCCGGCCTTGCCGGCACGGTGGCGGAAAAGATGCTGGACAGACTGCTGGACAACTAGACATGGCAACCCCTTCACCGCGCCAGGGCATCCTGACGCTGACCATCAAGGACAAGAGCGCGCTCTACGTCGCGTACATGCCGTTCATCAAGAACGGCGGCCTGTTCATTCCCACCAGCAAGCCGTATCGCCTGGGTGACGAGGTCTTCATCCTGCTGACGCTCATGGACCAGACCGAGCGCATCCCGGTGGCGGGACGCATCGTCTGGGTGACGCCGCGCAATGCCCAGGGCAAGCGTGCCGCCGGCATCGGCGTGCAGTTCTCCGACCAGGATGGCGGCCAGACGCAGAAGAAGATCGAAACCTATCTCGCCGGCGCCCTCGGCGCCGACCGTCCTACCCACACCATGTGACGCACGCGGCTGCCCGCCGCGCGCGCCGAGTGCGATGTTCGTCGATTCCCATTGTCATCTCGACATGCTCACGCCCGTGAAGGACAGCGGCAGCGTCAGCGAAGTGCTGGCCGACGCCGCCGCGAGCGGGGTCAGCCACCTGCTGTGCGTGGCGGTGGATTTCGTGCGCCTGCCGGCCATGCTCTCGTTGGTCGATTCGCACGAAAATGTCTTTGCTTCCGCTGGCTTGCATCCATCTTCTCAGGTAGAACATGAACCGACGCAGGCGGACATCGAACAGGCAGCCCGCCATCCCAAGGTGGTCGCCATCGGCGAGACCGGCCTGGATTACCACTACGACAGCGTGCCCCGCGAGGTGCAGCGCGAGCGGCTGCGCCGCCATGTGCGCGCCGCGGTGACGCTCGACAAGCCGCTGATCATCCACACCCGCGAGGCGCGCGAGGACACCCTTGCCATCCTGCGCGAGGAAGGCGCGGAAAGCTGCGGCGGCGTGCTGCACTGTTTCACCGAGAGCTGGGAGATGGCGGAAGCCGCGATGGAGCTGGGTTTCTACATTTCCCTGTCCGGGATAGTCACCTTCCGGAATGCCGAGTCCTTGCGGGAGGTCGCGCGACGCGTGCCGCTGGAGCGCCTGCTGATCGAGACCGATTCCCCGTACCTCGCACCGGTGCCCATGCGCGGCAAGGAAAACCGCCCGGCCTTCGTGAGTCACGTGGCGGAGGCGATCGCGAGGGAGCGGGGCATGCCCGTCGAGACGCTGGCCGAGGCGACGACGGAGAACTTCTTCCGGCTGTTCAAGGACGCGCGGCGCGCCGCCTGATCCGGAATCAGGCTTCCGGCGACCAGCCGCCTTTCAGTACCGCGCAGCTGAAGCCGCGCTCCGAGAGAATGTAGGCGGCGGCGGAAGAGCGGCGCCCGGTGTCGCAGATCGCGACGTAATGTGTGTTCGGATCCAGCGTGTTCAGTTTGAGGCGCGCGAAATACAACGGCAGGTTGATGGCGCCTTCAGGATGGCCGCTTTCGAATTCGCTCGGCAGTCTCACGTCCAGCCATTGTCCGCCGCTTGCCACGATGTTCTTCGCCTGCTCGAGGCTTACCCAGTTCAGCATGGGCTCGTTGAGCAGCGTGTTGAAGTCCTGCTTGGCAAGGCGCATCAGCTGCCCGTCGGTGAGCATGGTGACGGTGGCATTGCGCTTCGCGTCAGAGATCAGCGCCTCTTCCCCGAAGGTGTCGCCGACGCCAAGCTCGGCCAGCTTGATGCCGGCCCGGTTGGCGGGCGTCTCGCGGGTCACCAGGCAGCGTCCCTGGGTGACGATGTAGAAGTAGTCGCCTTCCTCGCCCTGCTTGATGACCACCTCGCCGGCCTTCTTCTGCACCGGCTGCATGCGCAGGAACATCGCCTGGATGTTGGCGGGCGGAATGCGGTGGAAGGCGCGGGTCTGCAGGATGACGGCCATCCAGTCATCGCCGGTGTCCTCGCCGGCATGCAGCTCGCCCACCTCGAACGAACCCGTCTGGTGCCAGGTGAGCATGATGTCGAGCAGGTCGGAATCGATGGCGATGAACTCGATGTCGCTGCGCGCGCGTGCCGAGCAGGGGCGGGGCGTCTGCTGGGCGAGCGGGCGCGTCGCCTCCGGCGTGCCGGCGGCGACGACGCGCACCACCTCGTCGCCCTTGCGCAATTCCACTTCGCCGGAAATCACGTACAGCGTGCGGTTGTCCTTGTCCCCCTCGCGGAACAGGTAGCGTCCTGCGCCCAGCGTCTGCACCGGTGACTTCTTGCCGAGTTCCACCTGGTGCTCGGGCTTGAGACTGTCCAGCGGCGTCAACGTCCTGAGGAACTGTCGATCCAGCGTTCTAGCCATGCCTCGCTCGCCTTTCTTCCGGAAATGAAGTGCCCCCCGGCACGGGCGCGAGTCTACCACAAGCAAAAAAGCGCTCGCGGCGGATGCCGGGAGCGCTTCTTCTGCGAGACGGGAAAACGGCTCAGTCGGCGGGGATGGCGCGCGGCAGGCGGTCCGCGCCGATGTGCACGTAGGTGATGCGGGCGGTGGCGACCCGCACCTGTTCCTCGCGGCCATCGGTGTTGCGCATCGAGAACATGGTGATGTCGATGGCGACCGAAGTCCGGCCGACCTTGTGCACGTCGGTATAGAAGCTCACCACGTCGCCGACATAGACGGGGCGCAGGAAGGTGAACTCGTTGACGGACACGGTCACCACGCGGCCGCGGGCACGCTGGAAGCCGAGCACGGCGCCGGCCATGTCCGCGTGGGACATGAGCCAGCCGCCGAAGATGTCGCCGAGGCCGTTGGTGTCCTTCGGCATCGCCATGGTGCGGATGGCGGGCAAGCGGTCTCCGGGAGGCGTTTCGAAATACACGTCGGCCTCCTCAGATTTCCACCGTCTGCCAGCCGGCATCCGGCTTGAAGCGGTCGCCATGCTGGCGGTGCAGGGCCTCGAGACGTTGCAGGACCGCGTCCTTGCCGCGGCTGCGGATGTAGTTGATTGGGCCGCCGCGGAACGGCGCGAAACCCGTACCGAAGATCACGCCGGCATCCAGCAGCTCGGCGTCGGCAACCACGCCTTCGCGCAGGCAGGCTACGGCCTCGTTCAGCATCGGGAAGATCAGCCGGTCCTGCAGGTCGGCCGGGCCGAGCTTGGCGCGGGTCGGGTCCTTCCGCGGCTTGCCCTTGTCGTCATAGCGGTAGAAGCCTTCGCCGGTCTTCTTGCCGAGCTTCTTCGCCTCGACCATCTGCTCGAGACGCTTCGGCACGGCATGACCGAACTCCTTGCCGAGGATGCGCGCGACGGACAGCGCGACATCCAGGCCGACGGTGTCGGCAAGTTCGACCGGCCCCATCGGCATGCCGAAGTCCTTCGCCGCCTTGTCGATGGCTTCCAGCGGCACGCCTTCTTCGGCGA
>JAJUFS010000151.1 GCA_029263725.1 Gammaproteobacteria bacterium
AGCTTCGGCCCGCGCCGGAGCGCTTCGCGGATTGGCATTATCACCGCGATCCCACCCACGTGTGCTTTTACTCGGCGGACACGATGCGCTGGATTGCGCGCCGCCACCAGTGGCAGGTGGAGATCATCGGCAAGCGGGTCGCGCTGTTCGTCAAGCGCCGCTGAGTGAGATCACCGGCGATCGCCGTCCTGCGCGCTCCGGTCGCGGTCATCCTCGCGAGTCGTGAAGGAGGCGGCGATGTCTTCCTCGGGCGTGGTGAAACCACCGGCTTCTTCATCGGTCCCGAGCGGCGCCGCGGCCGGATCGGGCCAGGCGACCTTGTCGCCCGTGAGTCCCGAATCGATGGCGTGACGCACCTGCGCCCAGTTCATTCGCTTCTTCGGCATCGCACACCTCCCTCGCATGAACGTAAGGAATGAGGTGGCGACATACCGGCCGGATGCAATGGCAGCGCGTGATCTAGCGCGAGGCGTCGGCAAGGTCCTCGAGGATGGGGCAGTCGGGGCGGTCATCGCCGTGACAGCGGTCGGCGAGCGTCTTCAGCGCATCGCGCATGCCCTGCAATTCGCGGATCTTCGCTTCCAGTTCCGCGACATGTTCCAGCGCCAGCCGTTTCGCTTCCGCGCTGCTGCGATTCCGGTCCTGCCACAGGCTCAGCAAAAGCTCGATCTGCTCCACCGAGAAACCGAGTTTCCTTGCCCGGCCGATGAAGCGCAGCGTGTGCACATCGTTGTCGGAGTAGATGCGGTAGTTGCCGAAGGTGCGATTCGCCGGCGGAATCAGGCCGATGCGCTCGTAGTGGCGGATCATGCGAGCGCTCACCCCGGAAGCGGCGGCCGCCTCGCCGATGTTGAAGAAGCCGCGGCGGCGCGCCCTGGAAAGTTCCGTCGTTTCATTGCCGGGCATGATGGCTCTCGCTGTGCGTGTCATGGTGTTCCGGCTGCCAGCGGCGCAGCAGCAAGGCGTTGCCGACCACGCTCACGCTGCTGAAGGCCATCGCCGCGCCGGCGATCACCGGGCTCAGCAGGCCGAAGGCGGCGAGCGGAATGCCGGCGAGGTTGTAGATGAACGCCCAGAACAGGTTCTGGCGAATCTTGCGATAGGTGCGCCGCGAGACCGCGATGGCATCCGCCACGCGCAGCGGATCGTTGTGCATCAGGGTGATGCCGGCCGTCTGCATGGCCACGTCCGCGCCGCTCGCCATGGCGATGCCGACATCCGCGGCCGCGAGCGCAGGCGCGTCGTTGATGCCGTCGCCAACCATCGCCACCTTGCCGTCGCGACCGAGCTCGCTGATGGTTTCCGCCTTGTGCTCGGGCAGGACGTCGGCGCGCACGTCGTCGATGCCGAGTTCCTTCGCCACCCGGTTCGCGCTGCCGAGGTTGTCGCCCGTCACCATCACGGTGCGCAGGCCCAGCGCGTGCAGGCGTGCGATGGCAATGCGCGCCGATTCCCTGATCGCATCGCTGCAGGCCAGCGCGCCGAGCAGCGCGCGTTCGCCATCGCGTTCGCGCAGCAGCCAGGAAAGCGTGCGGCCTTCCGTGGATTTGCCCGCAAGCGCCGTGTCCAGCGTATCTGCTGCGACGCCGAGCTCTTCCATCAGCCGCCGGCTGCCCAGCCAGAGCTGCGCGCCATCGATGGCCGCGCGCACGCCGCGGCCCGCCAGCACCGTGATGTTCTCGGCAGCGGCAGCCTCGATGCCGGCGTCGCGTGCCGCTTCAAGCACCGCAAGCGCCAGCGGATGCGTGCTGCCGTGCTGGATGCCCGCGGCAAGCGCGAGCAGCTCGCGTTCATTACCTTGCAGCGGAATCACCGCATCCACGTGCGGCCTGCCTTCGGTGAGCGTGCCGGTCTTGTCGAAGGCCACGGAACGGATGGCCTGCGCAGTCTCCAGCGCTTCTGCATCCTTGATGAGAATGCCATGGCGCGCGGCGACGCCCGTGCCCGCCATGATCGCCGTCGGCGTGGCAAGACCGAGCGCACAGGGACAGGCGATGACCAATACCGCGACGGCATTCAGCAGCGCCTGCTGCCAGTCGCCGCTGGCCACACCCCAGCCGAGCAGGGTGACGAGCGCGATGCCGATCACCACCGGCACGAACACCGCGCTCACCTTGTCCACCAGCCGCTGGATGGGCGCCTTCTTCGCCTGCGCCGATTCCACCAGCCGGATGATCTTCGCCAGCACCGTCTCGGTGCCGGTGGCGCTGACGCGCACATGAATGAACCCGTCGACGTTCATGGCGCCGCCGCTGACGGTTTCGCCGCGCTCGCGCGTCACCGGCAGGCTTTCGCCGGTAAGCAATGACTCATCAATGGCGCTGCGCCCGCGCACGATCTCGCCGTCCGCGGGGATGCGTTCGCCGGGCCGCACCAGCAGCTCGTCACCGACCACGACCTCATCGATGCGCACTTCCACTTCCTTCCCGTCGCGCAGCACGCGCGCCGTGTCCGGACGCAACGCCTGCAAGGCGCGAATCGCCTCGCTGGTCTGGCGGCGGGCGCGCGTCTCCAGCCACTTGCCGAGCAGCACCAGGGTGATGATGACGGCCGATGCCTCGAAATAAAGCGCGGGTGCGCCGGCCGCGTCTTGAGTGAACAGCGTGTAGAGCGAAAGCCCGTAGGCGGCGCTGGTGCCGAGCGCGACCAGCAGGTCCATGTTGCCGGTGCCTGCGCGCAACGCCTTCCAGCCCGCGACGTAGAAACGCGCGCCCAGCCAGAACTGCACCGGTGTGGCGAGCAACAGCTGCAGCCAGCCGGGCAGCATCCAATGGACGCCGAACCATTCGGCGAACATCGGAATCACCAGCGGCAGCGACAGCAATGCGGCGACGATCACCGGCCATGAATCCGGCAGCCGCGGCGCGGCGGGCGCACTGCTTTCCTCGTGCAGCGCGGCCTTGTAGCCCGCGGCCTTCACAGCAGCGCTCAAGGCCTGCGGTGCTACACCGCCTGCTTCCACCGTGGCGCGCTCGGTGGCGAGATTCACGCTGGCGGAAACCACGCCGGGCACTGCCTTCAAGGCCTTTTCCACGCGCCCTGCGCAGGAGGCGCAGGTCATGCCTTCGATGTCCATCTCCAGCGTCTGCACGGGAACCGAGTAACCGGCCTTGCGCACCGCGTCGGCAAGCGCCGCGGTGGAAACATCCGCGGCGGTTTCGACGCGCGCGCGTTCGGTGGCGAGGTTCACGGCAACGTCCGCGACCCCCGGCACTTCACGCAGCGCGTTCTCGATACGGCGCACGCACGAGGCGCAGCTCATGCCCGCGAGTGGAAGTTCGATGATGTGCGTTGCGTCAGCGTTCATTGCTCTCTCCTGCGGGTACAGGATACATCCTGCACCTTGTCATCGTGACAAGGTCAAGCGAAACGCAGGTTTCCCGTTATTTCCACGCGAAGGCGGCACAACCATGATCGTCGGGATGACCGGATCGCGATTTCACCGGGCAAGCGCGCGCCTGCATGAACTTGCACTGCGCGCGATGGCCAGCCTGTCCACGCTCGGCGTGCTGACGGCCACGTTGTTCTTCGCGCTTTCGCTCACGCCCAGCCTCTCGCCGCGCAGCATGCTGCTGCAGGGCGTCGTCTCAGGCTTGTCGCTGAGCCTCGGCTACCTGCTCGGCTGGACGATGCGCTGGCTGTGGTCGGCGCTGGAACTGCCCGAGCCGGGTCCGCGCACGCATCGCATCGCGCTCGTGATTGCGGCCTCGCTGTGCGTGCTGATCGCGGCATGGTTCCTGTGGCGCGCTTCGGAATGGCAGAACTCCGTGCGCCTGCTGATGAACATGCCGCCTGTCGAAACCGTGCGGCCTTACAAGGTCGCGCTGATTTCGCTCGCCATATTCTTCGTCGCGTTGTTGTTCGCGCGCGGCTTCCGGCTGGTGTTCCGTTTGCTCGCGCGCATCCTGAAGCGCGTCGTGCCGCCGCGCCTTGCCTACATCGCCAGCCTCGTGATGGCGGCGGCGCTGTTCTGGTCGCTGATGGAAGGCGTGCTGATGTCCGGCCTGCTGCGCCTCGCC
>JAJUFS010000033.1 GCA_029263725.1 Gammaproteobacteria bacterium
GAACGCCGTGCTGGAAATCGTCGGCCAGCACTTCCGCCCCGAGTTCATCAACCGCATCGATGAGACGGTGGTGTTCCGGCCGCTGGGCCGCGAGCAGATCCGCCGCATCACCGACATCCAGGTGGGCTACCTGCGCAAGCGTCTTGCCGAGCGCGACATGAAGCTGGAGATCTCCGAGGCGGCGCTGGACAGGCTCGGCGAGGCGGGCTTTGACCCGGTCTATGGCGCCCGCCCGCTGCGCCGCGCGATCCAGCAGCAGCTGGAAAACCCGCTCGCGCAACGCATCCTGCAGGGCGAGTTCGGGCCGGGCGATGTCATTCGCCTGGACGTGAACGGCGAGGAAGGGCTGAGCTTCGCTCGGGCGGCATGAGCGGGCGCATGCGCGGATGCAGCCTTGAAAGGAAGTGTCCATGCCTGGGCGGCTGCGGCACCGGCCATCGTCACGTCACCGCGATTCCTTTCGCGGTCAGCTGAACCTTTCGCCTTGCCGCTGGAACTCACGGTGGCGGCATCGGGCCGCCGCCACCGGAGAGTCGCATGTCCCTTGCCGCCCTGCTGTTCGTCCTTGCCGCTTCCTCACCCCATCCCGGGCATCCCGCCGCGCAGATCGCCGCCGCTGAACGCGCTTTCGCCGCGCAGTCGGTAGCGGAGGGCATGAATACGGCTTTCGCGGCGCACCTTGCCGATGACGCGGTGGTGTTCAAGCCCTTGCCGCGTCCCGGCGCCCGCGCCTGGCACGCCGCACAGGAAAACCCGCCGGTGACGCTGGACTGGTATTCCGCGTTCACGCTGGCAGCCGCCTCCGGCGACTTCGGCCTGTCCACCGGTCCGTTCACGCTGGTCTCGCAGACCGATCCGCAGCGGCGCGGCTACGGGCATTTCATTTCCATCTGGGAACGCCAGGCGGACGGCGCCTGGAAAGTGCGCATCGATGGCGGCATCAGCCATCCGGCACCGGATGTCGCCATTGCTGCGCTTGATCCTGCCGCCATGCCCGCCAACCAACTGTCGCAATTTCGCGAGGCGGCGAGCATGGATGAGCTCGCGGCCGCCGAGGCGGCGCTGCGGGAGAAGGCCATGGCAGACGGCGTGGCGGATGCGATCGATGTGATGGGCGCGGCGCAGATGCGTCTTTACCTGGAAGCCCGGTTGCCGGTGATAGGGCGCGAGGCCGCGGTTGAAACCCTGGTATCAGTCTCTCCGGCATGGACCTGGACGATGGCAGGCGGCGGCCTCGCGCGCAGCGGAGACCTTGCTTATACCTATGGTTCGCTGCATCCGACGGAAGATCCCGAAGGCGCGCCCATCGGCAGCTTTCTGCATGTCTGGCAGTGGGAGGGCGACGGCTGGAAGCTGCTGGTGCAGCGCGACGCTGTCTTCCGCTAGCTGCCGAGGGAATCTGCGGCAGTCTTCACGCGATTGCGACCGTCACGTTTCGCGCAGTACAGGGCTGCGTCCGCGGCCTTGATGAGTTCGGCGCTGCAGCCGTTCGTGGCAAGGGCAACTCCGGCGCTGATCGAAATCCGGTATTCGTTGCCGAATGCATGTGCACTGGCCGCCTCGCGGATGCGATCGACGATGACGACCGCTTCCGCCAGTCCGGTTTCCGGAAGCATCAGCGCGAATTCCTCGCCGCCGTAGCGCGCCAGCACATCGGACTTGCGCAACATTCCCTGGGCAAGCGCGGTGAATTCCCTCAACACCCTGTCGCCCGCTTCGTGGCCACAACTGTCGTTCAGCCTCTTGAAGTGATCGATGTCGATCATCGCTACAGCGGGATAAGCGCCGGAGCGTTCTGCGCGCAGCAGCTCGGCCTGCAGTGCTTCCATGAAATAGCGGCGGTTGTAGGCATTGGTGAGGCTGTCGCGAAAGGCCAGCGTCGCCAATTCCTCTTCCTTGACCTTCTGCCTGGTGACGTCCGCGAACGCCACCATGAACACCGGTTCGCCGTTCAGCTCCAGGGTCCTGGCGCTCAGCATGGCCCAGAAGGGTTCGCCGCCCTGGGTGCGCAGCGAGGCAATGAAGCCCTCGACGCGGCCGTTCTCACGCAGACGTTCCACGAATGAAATGCGGTCTTCGGGATTGACGTAGAACTCGGGGGCGGTGTGCCCGATCAATCCCGACAGCGGCGTTTCGAACATGTCCGCCGCCTTCTGGTTGCAGTAGCGGATCACGCCGTTGTCGAGGCGGGTGACGATCAGCGGGAAGGGCGAGGCTTCCAGCAGCGTGCTCAGCGTCTGCTGTGTCCGATGCAGCACTTCCTCCGCCGCGACGATGTCGGAAACGTCGGTGACCGCGCTGAGTACCGCGGCGCGGCCATTGATGCTGATGAGCCGGGCGGAGACGCGCGCCCAGAAACGGCTACCGTCGGACCTGCGCATGCGGATGCGCCAGCCACGCACCTGGCCTTCCCGCACTGTCGCGAGGAAGCGTTGCCGTTCGTCGACGTCGTCCCAGAAATCCTGCATCCGAATGCTGGCGGCGGACTGTCCGGCAAAGCCGAACAACGCCAGCGCCTGCTCGCTGGCCGCCACCGGGCAACCGCTGGCAGCATCGACCAGGATCAGTGCGGTGGGCGCGCGGAAGAACAGCTCGCGCAGCACGTCCGCGGAAAGATCCCCATACGCTTCGGCGAGCAGCCGCGCGCCGCAGTCTTCTTTCTTCATTGCCATGACTCGGCCAGCAGCTTCGCCACGGCCTGTGGCGCTTCGATCTGCGGGTAATGGCCGCAACCGGGAATCGTTGCCAGGCGTGCCTTCGGCAGGCGCTGGACCACGGCCGCCTCCAGCAACGCCGGCGGCAGGAAGGGATCGTCGGTGGCGACCACGGTGACGGGCAGTCCAGCCTGCTGCAGGCTGTCGCAGTGCGTGCCCTGTTGCCAGGCATCGAAGCTCGCGGCGATCACTTCGGGATCGATCCGTATCGCCTCGTCCAGCAGGCGGTCCCGGTCTTCGGGAGCAAGGGCAAGGCAGCAGGCATCCAGGATGCCGGCGAATGCGTCGCGCCTGCCGCCGGCTTTGCGAAACTGTTCGGCCACCTCGGCGGGCAAGGGCAGGCCTTCGAGCGGCACCGGGTTGAGCATCACCAGCGAGGCGAACCGTTGGGGCGCCGTGGCGGCGAGCAGCAAGGCGAGCTGGCCGCCCATGCTGTGGCCGACGAGGTGGCAGTCGCGAAGATCGAGGCGTTCGACGAGTTCAAGCAGATCCGTGGCCAGGTCGCCGAGCGAAATCGGGCCGTTGCGCTGCTGCCAAAGCTCGGGCAGGACCAGCCTGTGCCCGTCAAGCGATGGCAGGAGCGCATCCCAGACCGTGCTGCCGGCCATCCAACCATGAATCAGCAACACGGGCCTGCCGGTGACGTTTCCTGTTTCCCTGTAGTGCATGCAACGTGTTCCATGTGACGCCGGGCAGGCGGCCGATGATGAAGCAGCCGCCGACGACTCGGCAACACAGCATGTGCGCAATCCGCCGGCGGACAGGCGAAAAAAGACCGAAGTGGGAGAGAGCCTTCCATAAGTGCCCGGATGCGGCATGGTTGCCGGGCTGCGGCCCACACCTTAATATTTCGCGCCTTTGCCGGTATTCCCGGCGTTTCCCTTCCCGGTTCAACAGGATCAGCGATGCGCACCCATTATTGCGGCCAGGTAGATGAAAGCCTTCTCGACAGCGAAGTCACGGTATGCGGCTGGGTTCACCGCCGGCGCGACCATGGCGGCGTGATCTTCGTCGACCTGCGCGACCGCGAGGGTCTGCTGCAGGTGGTCATGGACCCGGACGAGAAGGCGGTCTTTGAACTGGGCGAGCGCGTCCGTTCCGAGTACGTGCTGAAGATCACCGGCAAGGTGCGCCGCCGTCCCGCCGGCACCGAAAATTCGAAGCTGCGTTCCGGCCAGGTCGAGCTTTACGCGCGTTCCATGGAGCTGCTGAACGCCGCGGAAACGCCGCCGTTCATGCTCGATGAGGCCGAGGACGTCAGCGAGGAGCGGCGCCTGAAGTTCCGCTACATCGACCTGCGTCGTCCCGAGATGCAGCGCCGCCTGCGCCTGCGCCACGCGCTCACCATGGCGATCCGCCGCTTCATGGACGACAACGGCTTCATCGATATCGAGACGCCGATGCTCACCAAGGCGACGCCCGAGGGCGCACGGGATTACCTCGTGCCGTCGCGCACCCATGAAGGCAAGTTCTTCGCGCTGCCGCAGTCGCCGCAGATCTTCAAGCAGCTGCTGATGATGTCGGGCTTCGACCGCTACTACCAGATCGTGCGCTGCTTCCGCGACGAGGACCTGCGCGCCGACCGCCAGCCCGAGTTCACCCAGCTCGACGTCGAGACCTCGTTCATGGACGAGGACGGCATCATGGGGTTGATGGAGGAACTGGTCCGCAACGTGTTCCGTTCCGTGCTTGACGTCGAACTGCCGAAGCCGTTCCCGCGCATGCCTTACCACGAGGCCATGCAGCGCTTCGGTTCCGACAAGCCGGACCTGCGCATTCCGCTGGAGCTCGTCGAGGTTGCCGATCTCGTCGCCGATTGCGACTTCAAGGTGTTCGCCACACCCGCGAAGGACCCGAAGGGCCGGGTCGCGGCGCTGCGCGTGCCGAAGGGCGGCGAGCTCACGCGCAAGGAAATCGACGACTACACCGCCTTCGTGGGCCGTTACGGCGCGAAGGGCCTCGCCTACATCAAGGTGAACGACATCGCCGCCGGCAGGGATGGCCTGCAGTCGCCGATCGTGAAGTTCCTCTCGGACGAGGCGGTCAAGGGCATCCTCGAACGCACCGGCGCGGCGAACGGCGATCTCATCTTCTTCGGCGCCGACAAGGCGCGCATCGTCAATGACGCGCTCGGCGCGCTGCGCCAGAAGATCGGCCACGACCGCGGCATGGTCGAAGGCGAGTGGGCGCCGCTGTGGGTGGTCGACTTCCCGATGTTTGAGTACGACGAGAAGGAAGGCCGCTGGTTCTCCATGCACCATCCGTTCACCGCGCCGAAGGTCAGCGATCCGGCCGAGCTTGCCGGCGAGCTGGACCGGATCGTCTCGCGCGGTTACGACATCGTGCTCAACGGCTTCGAGATCGGCGGCGGCTCGGTGCGCATCCATCGCCAGGACATGCAGGCGAAGGTGTTCGAGCTGCTCGGCATTTCCGACGAGGAAGCGCGCGAGAAGTTCGGTTTCCTGCTGGATGCGCTCAAGTACGGCGCCCCGCCGCACGGCGGCATCGCCTTCGGCATCGACCGCCTCGCCATGCTGATGGCCGGCGCGCCGAACATTCGCGAAGTCATCGCCTTCCCGAAGACGCAGACCGCGCACGATCCGCTCACCGACGCGCCCAGCGAAGCCAATCCGGCGGCGCTGAAGGAGCTGCACATCCAGGTGCGCAAGCCGCCGAAGATATCGTGAGAGGTGAGGCGGAAGACGTGAGACGACGGCCCCTGCAGCGTTCATGCCAGCGACCGTCGTCGTCTTCCGTCTCTCGTCTGATGTCTCACGTCACATGAAACGCCCCGAATCAGTGCTCGTCGTCATCGCCACCGAGGCGAACGATGTCCTCCTGCTGCGACGGCGCGATCCGCCGGATTTCTGGCAATCGGTGACCGGTTCGCTGGAGTGGGGCGAGAGCCCGCTTGCGGCGGCGCGGCGCGAGCTGTTCGAGGAAACCGGGCTGTTCGCGGACGTGGGCCTCGAGGACACCGGGGTCATCAACGAGTACGAGATTCTGCCGGCCTGGCGGGAGAAGTACGCCGCGGACGTGCAGCGCAACCGCGAGCACGTTTTTCACCTGCGCTTGTCCGAGATCATGGACGTGCGCCTCGATCCCGAAGAGCATCTCGAATATCGCTGGCTGCCGGCCGCCGAGGCCGTTCGTCTTGCCAGTTCCCGTACCGATCGTGAGGCAATCCACCTGCTCACCCGTTCGTGATTCGCATCGCGGCGGGGAGTAGAATGCCGCGCAATTTCAGCCGGAGGTTTTCGACGCCATGGGTGCTCCTGCACTTGCGATTCATCAGTACGCCTCGTTGAGCGATGCCGAGTGCGACGCCCGCATTCGCGCGGCGAAGGAGAAGCTGGGCAATCGGCTCGTGATTCTCGGCCACCATTACCAGCGCGAGGAGGTCTACCGACACGCGGACCTCACCGGCGATTCGCTGAAGCTCGCGCATCTTGCCGCCGGCGTGGAGGCCGAGTTCATCGTCTTCTGCGGCGTGCACTTCATGGCGGAAGTCGCCGACATCGTCACCAAGCCGGAACAAATCACCATCCTTCCCGACATGGCGGCGGGCTGCTCGATGGCGGACATGGCCAACCTCGCCGATGTCGAGCGCGCCTGGCGCGAGATCGACGCGGCGCTGGAAGGCGAGGCCGAGGCGCGCGTCACGCCGATCACCTACATTAATTCCGCCGCTGACCTGAAGGCCTTCTGCGGCCGGCACGGAGGTATCGTCTGCACCTCCACCAACGCGCCGGGCATTCTCGAGTGGGCCTTCGAGCGCCGCGAGAAGGTGCTGTTCTTCCCCGACCAGCACCTTGGCCGCAACACTGCGTACAAGCTGGGCATCCCGCTCGACGAGATGGCCGTGTGGGATTACGACAAGCCCATGGGCGGGCTCACGGCCGAGCAGATCCGCAAGGCGAAGGTACTGCTGTGGAAGGGCTTCTGCTCCGTGCACCAGATGTTCCGTCCCGAGCACATCGACCAGTTCAGGGAGAAGTACCCGGAGGCGAAGATCATTTCGCACCCGGAATGCAGCTTCGAGGTCTGCCAGAAGTCCGACTATGTGGGCTCGACCGAGTACATCCAGAACCACCTGCGCAATGCCGAGCCCGGCACGCGCTGGCTGGTGGGCACCGAGCTCAATCTCGTCAATCGCCTGCACAACGAAATGAAGGAAAAAGGCGTGCACGTGCACTTCATGTCACCCATGGTGTGCATGTGCTCGACCATGTTCCGCATCGATCCGCAGCATCTCGCCTGGACGCTGGAAAACCTGGTCGACGGCCACGTCGTCAACCGGATCCGCGTGCCGCAGGACGTGGCGGAACAGGCAAGGATCGCGCTCGACCGCATGCTGAAGATCGCCAAGTAACGAACAAGCGGACAACCTGGGGGAGCGAAAATGCTGGCAACGATGCTGATAGGCCTGGCCATGGCGGCGGCGCCGGGATGTGGGGCGACGCTTGATGGGGTTGCGGCCGAGCTGGAGCGCAACTATCCGGGTTTCGAGGCGATGCGGCAGGATCGCGAGGCCGCGCGGCGTTACCGGTACTTGCGGCGCGTGCTTGCCGCGGAAGCGGAAAACGCGGATGCCGCCGCGTGCGGTTCACTGCTCGCCGCCCTGGCCGGGTACTTCCAGGACGAGCGCATCGTGCTGATGTCCGAGACGGCGGACGTGCCTGCGACGACGACGTTCGCAGACGAGCCGGAGGTCGTGGCGCCGCCGCCGCTGCCGACACTGGCGGCGCGCTGGACGCCGGACAAGGTCGAGTTCCGGCTGCGGCGCGAGGGCAACCTGGATCCCATCGAAGGCCTGTGGCGGGACGAAACGGGCCGGTTTGCGATCGTGCATGACGACGCGATTCCCCGCGGCGAGTACGTGGCCTTCCGCTTCGATTACGGCATCCGTGTCGGCCCTGGCGAAATTCTTGCCTTCATCCGGCCCGCCGACGATGGCAGCTATGAAGTGATGTACCGGGATGGCGATCGCTGGTTACGCGCCCGCGCCACGCTGGCGCGCGTCGAAGGCGTGCTGACCCTGCCTGGCCGGACCTGGAACCGCACCACTGCCGCTTCCGGCAACACCGACGGCGCGTCGTTGTTCGGCAAGAAGGAGCGGGTCGAGGCCGACGCGCCCGCCGCCACTGAACTTTCACGGTCGATCTACCTCGTCGAGCAGGGCGAAAGCCTTTCCGGGCTGCCGTCCTCGGCGCGCGGCGTGATCATCGACCTGCGCGACGGCGAATTCGATGCCGAGGCGTTGCGGAAATTCCTCGACAAGTTCAAGGGTCGCACCGTGCTGTTGCAGGATCGTCGTACGCGCGCGGACGCGGAACGTTTTCTTGCCATGCTGCCTGATGGCGACATCGTCACCATGGGCGAGCGCACACGCGGCGAACTGGCGGCGGACGGCTACGCGGAAGTGAACGTGGGCGAGGGTGATTACGCGATTCTCCTGCGGTATCCGGAGAAGGCGTCCGCGCCGGCGACTTCGGTGGCCCCGCAGGTGGCCTTGTCACTGCCGCCGGCTGAATGGGTAGGGTTCGCGCTGCGCTGGCTGCAGGCCCGGGAGGACTGATGCCCGTCGCCGACGTGGTGCTCGTCCACGGCCTGTGGATGACTGGCGCGGAACTGTACCTGCTGCATCGCCGCCTCGCGCGTGAAGGCTTTCGCGTGCATCGCTTTCGTTATTCGACGGTGCGCGCCAGCGTTGCCGAGAATGCTTTGCGGCTGTACGAGTTCGCGGCCGGTCTTGACGCCACTCGGCTGCATTTCGTCGGTTACTCGCTGGGCGGCATCGTCACCCTGCGCATGCTCGCGGGACATCACGAGAACCTTCCCCCGGGCCGCGTCGTTTTTCTCGGCTCGCCGCTGCACGGCAGCCAGGCGGCGGCGAACCTGGTGAAGCGTCGCTGGGGCCGGAAAATGCTCGGGCGAGCCATCGATGCCGGCCTGCTCGACGATCACGCCATGCATTGGCGGCATGCGCGTGAAGCCGCGGTAATCGCCGGCGACCGCCCGATGGGACTGGGGCTGTTCACCGGGGCGTTGCCCGAGCCGAACGACGGCACGGTGGCCGTGGCGGAAGCCTGCATCGACGGCCTGCCGACGGCAATCGTGCCGGCAACCCACGTCACGCTACTTTTCAAGCGCGTTGTCCCGGCGCTGATCGCGACATTCCTGCGGGAAGGAAAGCTCGGGCAGGCCGCATACTGATTTCAGGCAGCGGCGGATGGCGCGGGTGGTTTGGTGAGGCCAATCTACGCCCCACATCGCGGCCACTCTGGTACTCCTCCTGCAACCACTCCAACCGCGATGATCCACGGAGCGCGCATCGTCGCGCTCCGTTTTTATTTGCGTTTCAACGCTCCTGCGCCTGCTGCTTCAGCCTGTACAGCAGGTCCAGCGCCTCGCGCGGCGAAAGCGCATCGACGTCGAGCTTGCGAAGTTCGCTGACCAGAGGATGCTCGCCGAACAGGCCGAGCTGCGGTGACGCCTCCGGCAGCGGCCGCTTGGCGCCACTCGACTCCAGGCTTGCCAGTTGCTTTCGCGCCTCATGAATGACCTCGTCGGGCACGCCGGCAAGCTTCGCGACCTGGATGCCATAGCTGCGATCCGCCGGTCCCTGTTTCACGCTGTGCAGGAACACGAGTCTGTCGCCGTATTCGCTGGCGTCGAGATGCACGTTGGCACAGGCCGGGAACTGCTCGGGCAGCGAGGTGAGCTCGAAGTAGTGCGTCGCGAACAATGTGAACGAGCGCAGCTTGCCCGCGATGTGCGCGGCACAGGCCCAGGCCAGCGCGAGGCCGTCGTAGGTGGACGTGCCGCGGCCGATCTCGTCCATCAGCACCAGCGAATTTTCCGTGGCGTTGTTGAGGATGTTGGCGGTCTCGGTCATCTCGACCATGAAGGTCGATTGCCCGCCGGCAAGATCATCGCTCGCGCCGATGCGCGTGAAGATGCGGTCCAGCGGGCCGATGACGGCCTCGCTCGCCGGCACGAACGCGCCGATGTGCGCCAGCAGGGCAATGAGCGCGGTCTGCCGCATGTAGGTCGACTTGCCGCCCATGTTCGGGCCGGTGACGATCAGCATGCGGCGCTCGTCGTCGAGCGTGACGTCGTTGGGAACGAAGGGCTCGGCACTGACCTGCTCGACCACGGGATGGCGTCCCGCGGTGATCCTGAGGCAGGGCATATCGACGAGCTGCGGGCGGTTCCAGTCCAGCGCCACGGCGCGCTCGGCGAAGCTGGCGAGCACGTCGAGCTCGGCGATGGCATTGGCGGTCGCCTGCAGTCCGGGCAGCACCGCGATCAGCGCATCCAGCAGTTCGTCGTAGAGCTGTTTCTCGCGCGCCAGTGCCCGGTCGCGCGCGGTGAGCACCTTGTCCTCGTAGGCCTTGAGTTCGGGCAGGGTGTAGCGCTCGACGTTCTTCAGTGTCTGGCGGCGCACGTACTCCGGCGGCAGGTTTTCCGCCTGCGCGCGGGTCACTTCGATGTAATAGCCATGCACGCGGTTGTAGGCGACCTTGAGCTTGTCGATGCCGGTGCGCTCGCGTTCGCGCGTCTCGAGATCGACCAGGAACTGGTCGGCGTGCTCGGAAAGCGCGCGCAGCTCGTCGAGCTCGGCGTCGAAGCCGGTAGCGATCACGCCGCCGTCGCGCAATACCACCGGCGGCTGCTCGACCACGGCGCGGGTGAGCAGTTGCTGGGTGTCGGGATGCGTGCCGATGGCATCCGCGAGCTTGCGCAGCAGCGGTGCGGCCAGCGGTTCGAGCGCGGACTGCAAGGCGGGCAGCTGGGTGAGCGCATCGCGCAGGCCGGCAAGGTCGCGCGGCCGCGCGCTCTTCAACGCCACCCGCGCCAGCATGCGTTCGATGTCGCCGATGCCGCGCAATACCTCGCGCACGGATTCCGTGCAGCCGGTGTCGATGAAATCGCCGACCGCATCGAGGCGGGCGTTCAGCACTGCCCGGTCTCGCAGCGGCGAATGGATCCAGCGGCGCAAGGCGCGTGCGCCCATGGCAGTCACGGTGCTGTCGAGCACGCCGGCAAGCGTGTGTTCGTGCCGCCCGCTCAACGATTCGGTGAGTTCGAGATTGCGGCGCGTGGCCGCGTCCATCACCAGCGCCTGGTCGCGCCGTTCCACCGCAAGGCCGCGGATGTGGGGCAGGGCAGTGCGCTGCGTGTCCTGCACGTAGGCGAACAGCGCGCCGGCAGCGGTGACGGCATCCGGCAGCGTGTCCGCGCCGAAGCCGGCGAGATCGCGCGTGCCGAACTGATTGGTCAGCAATCGCACCGCGGTCGGGTGATCGAAATGCCAGGGCGGGCGCGTGCGGAAACCGGCGCGCTCTGTAAGCCAGGAAGGCGCGGAATGGTCCTCGCTCACCAGGATCTCGGCGGGCGCGAGCCGGGTGATCTCGGCGGCCAGCGCCTCTTCGCCGTCCAGCTCCTGCACGGTGAAGCGGCCGCTGCTGATGTCCAGCGCCGCGAAGCCGGTCCGCCTGCCGCGATGCAGCGCCACCAGCCAGTTGTCGCGGTGGTCTTCCAGCAGCGCATCATCGGAGACGGTGCCCGGGGTGACGATGCGCACCACCTTGCGTTCCACCGGCCCCTTGGAGGTGGCCGGGTCGCCAATCTGTTCACAGATCGCCACCGATTCGCCCAGGCGCACCAGCTTGCCGAGGTAGGACTCCATGGCATGTACGGGCACGCCCGCCATGGGGATGGGCTCGCCCGCCGACTGGCCGCGCTTCGTCAGCGTGATGTCCAGCAGCCGAGCCGCCTTGCGCGCGTCTTCATAAAAGAGTTCGTAGAAGTCGCCCATGCGATAGAACACCAGGATGTCCGGGTGCTCGGATTTCACCCGCAGGTACTGGCGCATCATCGGGGTGTGGTCGGCAAAGGCTTCTTCGGCGGGCATGGCCATGGGCAGGAGCTGTCGTTTTTACGAAAGGCGGTCATGCTAGTCACCACCCCTCGCCGCCGCAACTGGCCGCTTTGCGGTACCATCGCGCGGTCATGAAACCCGAATCTCTCGCGGCACGGCTGGGCGAACGCCTGCAGGCTCGCGGCCTGATGGTCGCGACTGCCGAATCCTGCACGGGCGGCTGGATCGCCAAGCGCCTGACCGACGTTCCCGGCAGCTCCGCCTGGTTCGACCGCGGTTTCGTGAGCTATTCGAACGCCGCCAAGCACGACATGCTCGGCGTACCCGATGATTTGATAACCCGGCACGGCGCGGTGTCCGAGGCCGTGGCACGCGCCATGGCGGCCGGCGCCGCCCGCCACTCGCGTGCGACGGTGACCATCGCCGTCACCGGCATCGCCGGCCCCGGCGGCGGCTCGGCCGAAAAGCAGGTGGGCACGGTGTGGTTCGCCTGGCAGGTCGAAGGCGAGCAGCGCGCCGAATGCCGGCACTTCCCGGGCGGCCGGGACGAGGTACGGCGCGCCACCGTCACGCACGCGCTCGAAGCGTTGTTGCAATGGATGGAAGATGACTGAAGAAACCCCGCAGAAACCTCGCGGCCAGCGCGTGTTCTTCGCGCTCTGGCCGGACGACGAAACCCGCCGCGCCATCCTGGAGGCCGCCGCGCCGCTGGTGCCGGCATCGGGCGGCACGCCAGTGAACGCCGAGAACCTGCACCTGACCCTGCGTTTCATCGGCAATGCCGATGCCGGTCTCATGATGCGCCTGCGGCGCGGCGCCGAGCAGGTGCGTGGCAAGCCGTTCTCGTTCGAGCTCGACCGCTGCGGTTTCTGGCCGCAGCCGCAGGTGCTGTGGCTGGGTTGCAGCAGCACCCCGCCCGAGCTGCTCAGACTGGTCGTGGGTCTCAACACCGCGCTCGGTACCGAGGGCGTGCTGGTCGAGACGCGGCCGTTCCGTCCGCACGTGACGCTCGCGCGGCATGCCAGCCATGCGCCCGGGACCGACAGCATCGAACCGATCAGCTGGCGGGCGGGGAGCTTTTCGCTGCTCGCCTCGGAATCGCAGGAAGACGGCGTGCGCTATCGCGTCCTCGACACCTGGCAGCTGGACAAGCGCTGACCGCCGGCATGTGAAATAATTAGGTCTTCCCGCCGTACCTGTTTGGATATACAGTATCGGCCTTCCCCGGGCGACTACGGATTCTCAATGATGGATGACAATCGCAAGAAAGCTCTCTCCTCGGCGCTCTCCCAGATCGAAAAGCAGTTCGGCAAGGGATCCGTGATGCGCCTGGGCGATGCCGCCGCCACCGCGCGCGACATCGCCGCCATTTCCACCGGCTCCCTGGGCCTGGACATCGCGCTCGGCATCGGCGGCCTGCCGCGCGGCCGCGTGATCGAGATCTACGGCCCGGAATCTTCCGGCAAGACCACGCTCACCCTGCAGGTCATCGCCGAGGCGCAGAAGCTGGGCGGCACCGCCGCCTTCGTGGACGCCGAGCACGCCCTTGACCCGTCCTATGCCGAGAAGCTCGGCGTGAACGTCGATGAGCTGCTGGTTTCCCAGCCGGACACCGGCGAACAGGCGCTGGAAATCACCGACATGCTGGTACGTTCGGGCGCGGTCGATGTCGTCGTGGTCGACTCCGTCGCGGCGCTTACGCCCAAGGCCGAAATCGAAGGCGAGATGGGCGACTCGCACATGGGCCTGCACGCCCGCCTGATGTCGCAGGCGCTCAGAAAGCTCACCGCCAACATCAAGCGCTCCAACACGCTGGTGATCTTCATCAACCAGATCCGCATGAAGATCGGCGTGATGTTCGGCAACCCCGAGACCACCACCGGCGGCAACGCGCTCAAGTTCTACGCCTCCGTGCGCCTCGATATCCGCCGCACCGGCGCCATCAAGAAGGGCGACGAGATCCTCGGCAACGAGACCCGCGTGAAGGTGGTGAAGAACAAGGTCGCACCGCCGTTCAAGGAAGCCAATTTCGAGATCCTCTACGGCCAGGGCATCTCCCGCGAAGGCGAGCTGATCGAGCTCGGCGTCCGCGAGAATATCGTCGAGAAGTCCGGCGCCTGGTACAGCTACAATGGCGATCGCATCGGCCAGGGCAAGGACAATGTCCGCCAGTGGCTGGTCGAGCACCCCGATGTCGCCGCCGAGATCGAGCAGCAGATCCGCGCCAGGCTGCTGGAACCGCGCGGCAGCCGTCCTGCGGAAGACACGGAAACGGCCGTTGAGGAAGAAGAGATCTGAACGGCCCGGCGAGATGCCGCGCGAGGCCGTGCGGCGGATCAGCCTGGGATTGCTGGCCAGACGAGAGCATAGCCGCCGCGAACTGGAGCAGAAGCTCCTCGCGCGCGGCTTTGCCGTCTCTGAGATCAGCGCCGAGCTGGACGCCCTGGAGCGCGAGCGGCTGCTTTCGGAAACCCGTTTCGCGACACAGTTCGTCGGCAGCCGCGCCCGGCGCGGTGACGGCCCGGTCAAGATCCGCGCCGAGCTCATGCAGCGCGGCGTCAGCGACGAGCTGATCGAGCAGGAGTTGCAACAGGTCGAGGAAGACTGGCTGCGGGAAGCCGAGCGCGTGCGCGAGAAGAAGTTCGGCCGCGCGATTCCCGAAACCTACGAGGAACGCGCCCGGCAGGCGCGTTTTTTGCAGAGCCGCGGCTACACCCTCGAGCAGATCCGCAAGGTGCTGAGGGGCGACATCGAAGACGGTTGAGAACAATGGACAGGATTCACAGGATTCGGAACAGGATTAACAGGATCGGAAAAGGTCCTGCTCCAATTTCCGAATCACGCCTGGATCCTTGTCCCCTGGTCGTGCACTGAACGGTTTTGATCCTGTAAATCCCGAGAAATCCTGTTAATCCTGTCCATTTATGAAAACCAACGAGATCCGCGACAAGTTCCTCGGTTTCTTTGAAGGCAAGGGCCACCGCGTCGTGCCGTCAAGTTCGCTGGTGCCGGGCAATGACCCGACACTGCTGTTCACGAATGCCGGCATGGTGCAGTTCAAGGACGTGTTCCTTGGCCGCGAGCGCCGCGATTACGTGCGTGCCGCATCCTCGCAGCGATGCGTGCGCGCCGGCGGCAAGCACAACGACCTCGAGAACGTCGGCTACACCGCGAGGCATCACACCTTCTTCGAGATGCTCGGCAATTTTTCCTTCGGCGATTACTTCAAGCAGGATGCGATCCGCTACGCCTGGGAACTGCTGACGGAGGTCTACGGCCTGCCCGCGGAGAAGCTGTGGGTGACCGTCTATCACACCGACGACGAGGCCTACGCCATCTGGGCGAATGAAGTCGGCGTGCCGAAGGACAGGATCGTGCGTATCGGCGACAAGCCGGGCGGCAGGCAGTACGAGTCCGACAACTTCTGGGCCATGGGCGATACCGGTCCCTGCGGCCCGTGCACCGAGATCTTCTATGACCACGGTCCGGAAGTGGCCGGCGGTCCGCCGGGCTCGCCGGACGAGGACGGCGATCGCTACATCGAGATCTGGAACTTGGTGTTCATGCAGTTCGATCGCGCCGCCGACGGCACCATGACGCCGCTGCCCAAGCCCTGCGTCGACACCGGCATGGGCCTGGAGCGCATCGCCGCCGTGCTGCAGGGCGTGCATTCGAACTACGAGATTGACATGTTCCAGCGGCTGATCAAGGCCGCCGCGGATGTCACCGGCTGCAAGGACCTGCACGACAACTCGCTGAAGGTCATCGCCGACCACATCCGCGCCTGCTCGTTCCTGATCGCCGACGGCGTGCTGCCGTCCAACGAGGGCCGCGGCTACGTGCTCCGTCGCATCATCCGCCGCGCCATCCGCCACGGCTACAAGCTCGGCCAGGAAGGCCTGTTCTTCCACAAGCTGGTCGATGCGCTGGATGCCGAGATGGGCGATGCCTATCCGGAGCTGCGCCGGCAGAAGGAGCAGATCGCGCGCGCACTGAAGCAGGAAGAAGAGCGCTTTGCCGAGACGCTGGACCAGGGCATGAAGATCCTCGATGCGGCCATGGCCGATATTTCCGGCAAGGAAATCCCGGGCGCGGTCGTCTTCAAGCTGTATGACACCTATGGCTTCCCGGCGGATCTGACCGCCGACATCGCCCGCGAGCGCGGCCTCGGCATCGACCAGGCGGGCTTCGAGCGCGAGATGGAAGCGCAGCGCCAGCGCGCCCGCGAGGCCTCGAAGTTCGGCGTGGACTACGGCAAGGAAATCAAGCTCGACGCGATCACCGAATTCGTCGGCTACGAGGGCCTGCAGGCCGAGGGCAAGGTCGTCGCCCTGTTCCGAGGCAACGAGCAGGTCGAGTCGCTCGCGGATGGCGAGGAGGGCGCGGTGGTGCTCGACCGCACGCCGTTTTACGCCGAGTCCGGCGGCCAGGTCGGCGATCGCGGCGTGATCGAGGCCGGCCCGGTGCGTTTCGAGGTGCATGACACCCAGAAGCGCGGCGCGGCCTACGTGCATTTCGGCAAGGTCAGCGGCGGGGCGCTCAAGGCAGGCGTGGAGGTCAAGGCGGAAGTCAGCAAGGAGTTGCGTGCGCCGACCATGCTCAATCACTCCGCGACGCATCTTCTCCACGCTGCGCTTCGCCATGTGCTCGGCAAGCATGTCACCCAGAAGGGTTCGCTGGTGGCGCCCGATCGCCTGCGCTTCGACTTCTCCCACACGCAGCCGCTCACGGCCGAAGAGATCGGCGCCATCGAGGATCTCGTCAACAGCGAGATTCGCCGCAACGTGCCGGCGGACATCCGCGAGATGTCCTACGACGAGGCCTTGAAGGCGGGCGCGATGGCGCTGTTCGGCGAGAAGTACGGCGACGTGGTGCGCGTGCTGAAGTTCGGCGACTTCTCCGTCGAGCTGTGCGGCGGCACGCACGTGACGCGCACCGGCGACATCGGCTTCTTCAAGATCATCTCCGAGTCCGGCATCGCCTCCGGCGTGCGCCGCATTGAAGCGGTGACCGGCCAGCAGGCGCTGGATCATGTGCGCAGCCTGGAGGGCAAGCTCGCCCGCATCGGCGCGCGCGTGAAGGCCAGCGGTGACGAGGTCGAGGCGCGCGTCGAGCAGCTCGGCGAACGCCTGCGCAAGCTCGAAAAGGAAACCGAACGGCTGCGCCGGCAGCTGGCCAGCGGCCAGGGTACGGATCTTGGCAGCCAGGCGGTCGACATCAATGGCATCAAGGTGGTGGCGGCGCGTCTCGATGGCGCCGATGCCGGCGCCTTGCGCGAAGCCGCCGACCAGCTCAAGGGCAGGCTGGGCAAGGCGGTGGTCGTGCTCGGTGCCGTGAACGAGAACAAGGTGCAGCTGGTGGCGGCGGTGACCAGGACGGAAACCGATCGCTTCAAGGCCGGCGAACTGGTCAACGTCGTGGCCCAGGAAGTCGGCGGCAAGGGCGGCGGCCGTCCGGACATGGCCATGGCCGGTGGCAGCGATCC
>JAJUFS010000065.1 GCA_029263725.1 Gammaproteobacteria bacterium
CTCAATACCAGCGTCCTCGAAGGCATCAACAACCGCATCAAGGTCATCAAGCGCATGGCCTACGGCTACCGCGACTCCAACTACTTCTTCCTCAAAATCAGAGCCGCGTTCCCCGGTAAAACGTGAAGAACCTTTTTTTTGCCGCCTCCTGACACAAAAAAAAGCCGCGCATCGCGCGGCTTCTTTCCGATCCGTCTACCCCCGGCCCTCCAACAGCTTGAGCAGGGCCTGCTCGTCGAGCACGGGTACGCCGAGCTCCTCGGCCCTGGCGAGCTTGGAGCCCGGGTCCGCGCCGGCGACCACGTAACTGGTCTTCTTCGACACGCTGCCGGCCACCTTGCCGCCCAGGGCGGTGATGCGATCCTTCGCCTCGTCGCGCGTCATGGATTCGAGACTGCCGGTAAGCACGAAGGTCCGGCCTTCCAGCGGCTTCGGTCCCGCCTCGGCGCGCTCGCCCTCTTCCCACTCGATGCCCGCGGCCAGCAGGCGGTCGATCACCTCGCGGTTGTGCTCCTCGCGGAAGAAATCCGCGATGCGCGCGGCCACCTTGGGACCGACGTCCGGCACTTCCTGCAGGGCTGGCTCGTCGGCATCCATGATGGCGCGCAGGCTGCCGAAATGGCGCGCCAGCGTCTGCGCTGTCGCTTCGCCGACGTCGCGGATGCCGAGCGCATACAGGAAACGCGCCAGCGTGGTGTGCCTGCTGGCGTCTATCGCCTTCAGCAGCTTGGCCACCGACTTCTCGCCGAAGCCTTCGAACGCCTGCAGCTCGGCGGCGTGCTCATGCAGCCTGTAGATGTCGGCGGCATTGCGCAGATAGCCCTTCTCGATGAAAAGCTCGATCAGGCGGTCGCCCAGGCCCTCGATGTCCATGGCCCGCCGCGAGGCGAAATGCTTCAGCGACTCCTTGCGCTGCGCCCCGCAGTAGAGGCCGCCGGTGCAGCGCGCCGCCGCCTCGCCTTCCTCGCGCACCACGTCGCTGCCGCACACCGGACAGGTCGCCGGCAGCACGATGTCCCTTGCATCCTCGGGCCGCTTCGCCTCGACGACCTGCACGATCTCGGGAATGACATCGCCGGCACGGCGCACGATCACGGTGTCGCCGATCTTCACGCCGAGGCGCTCGATCTCGTCCATGTTGTGAAGCGTGGCGTTGCTCACGGTCACGCCGCCGACGAACACCGGCTCGAGCCGCGCCACCGGCGTCAGCGCGCCGGTGCGACCGACCTGGAAGTCGACGCCCTTGAGGACGGTGCTTTCTTCCTGCGCCGGGAACTTGTGGGCGACCGCCCAGCGAGGTGCGCGCGAGACGAAGCCGAGCTCACGCTGCAGGTCATAGCGATCGACCTTGTACACCACGCCGTCGATGTCATAGCCGAGGCTGGCGCGCTTCTGCTGCATCTCGCGGTGATACTCAAGGCAGCCTTCCACGCCGGTGACGGTGCGTATTTCCGGATTCGTGCGCAGGCCCCACTCGCGCAACTGCCGCAGCAGTTCGCCATGGCGATCCGGCAGCCTGCCGCCTTCGTGCGCGCCGGTGCCGTAGAAGAAGATTTCCAGCGGCCGCGAGGCGCTGACCGCGGGATCGAGCTGCCGCAGGCTGCCCGCAGCGGCATTGCGCGGATTGACGAAGGTCTTCTCGCCGCGCTCCGCCGCCTCGCGGTTCATGCGCGCGAAGCCGGCATGCGACATGAACACCTCGCCGCGCACTTCCAGCAGCCGCGGCCAGCCCTCGCCTGCGAGCCGCAGGGGTACGCTCTGGATGGTGCGCACGTTGGCGGTGACGTCCTCGCCGGTGGTACCGTCGCCGCGCGTCGCCGCCTGCACGAACACGCCGTTCTCGTAGCGCAGGGAGACGGCGAGGCCATCCAGCTTGGGTTCGCAGGTGTATTCGATGGGTTGCGCGGTATCGAGCCGTTCGCGCGCGCGCCGGTCGAAATCCCGCACGTCCTGCTCGCTGAAGGCATTGCTGAGCGACAGCATCGGCACGGCATGCTTCACCTGGCCGAACTGGCTGGACGGCGCCGCACCCACGCGCTGCGTCGGCGAGTCGGGGGTGACCAGTTCCGGATGCTGCGCTTCGAGGCGCAGCAGTTCCTGCATCAGGCGGTCGTATTCGGCATCGGTGATGCTGGGATCGTCGAGAACGTAGTAGCGGTAATTGTGATGCCGGATGGCCTCACGCAGTTCCTCGATGCGGCGCGCGTCGCTGTTCGCGGTCATGGCTCAGTTTCGTGCCTGCAGGCGGTGCTCGAACTCGATGATTTCTTCGCGGATGTGATGGGCAGTCTGCCGGGTCAGCGTGCTGCGCTGCCGGTCGAGCACCTCGCCGCGGATCTGCTCGGCGATGCGCCGCGCGGTGGCCAGCATGTCGGCAAAGGCGTCAACGCCGCGCATGGGCCCGGGCAGCACCATGAACATCGACAGGCCGCGGAAGGCCTGCTCCGGCATGGCGCTGATGTCGAAGGAGCCGGGCTCCGTTGCGCTCGCCACGCTGAACACGCTCTGCACGCCCGCGCTCGTTTCGTGCAGGCGATGAAAGACGTTGTACTGGCCGTACTCCAGGCCGGCACGCTCGAACACGTCGAGAAGGTCGCTGCCGGGAAAGCGATGCTCCGGATCCTGCGGCAGGATGTTGAGCACGATGATCTTCTCTTCCAGCACCGGCGGAACGATGCCCTCGCCTTCGCGCGCGGGCTGCGCGGCGGGCATGTCGATCGCGGCGTCTTCGTCCTCGATGTCGTCGCGAATGCGGACGGCGGGCAGTTCGTCCAGCTCGTCGTCCTCGCCGGCATCGCGGTCATCGCCAAGCCGCGGTTCGCGCGGCGCGGTCGCGGCAGGACTCGCGGCGCGGCGCGAATACAGGTAGACACCGGCGATGACGATGGCGCCTACCAGCAGGAGGATCAGCCGCAGCTCGTTCATTGTCACATTGCCGCCATCTTTGCCGCCTCTTCCACGTCCACGGCCACCAGCCGCGACACGCCGGGCTCATGCATGGTCACGCCCATGAGCTGGTTGGCGAGTTCCATCGTCACCTTGTTGTGGGTGATGAAGATGAACTGCACGCGCTCTGACATCTCGCGCACCATGTCGCAGAAGCGGCCGACGTTGGCGTCGTCCAGCGGCGCGTCGACCTCGTCCAGCATGCAGAACGGCGCCGGATTGAGCTCGAAGATGGAGAACACCAGCGCCACGGCAGTGAGCGCCTTCTCGCCGCCCGACAGCAGGTGAATCGTGCTGTTGCGCTTGCCGGGCGGGCGCGCCATGACGGTGACGCCCGCGTCCAGCAGTTCCTCGCCGGTGAGTTCGAGATAGGCGTGGCCGCCGCCGAACAGCTTGGGGAAGTTCTTCTGCAGGCCGGCGTTGACCTTGTCGAAGGTCTCCTTGAAGCGCGTGCGCGTCTCGCGGTCGATCTTGCGGATCGCGTTCTCCAGCGTCTCCAGCGCCTCGGTCAGGTCCTGGTACTGCGCGTCCAGGTATTCCTTGCGCTCGGACTGTTCCTGGAACTCGTCGATGGCGGCGAGGTTGATCGGGCCGAGCCGCTCGATGCGGCGGGTGACGTCATCCAGCTTCTGCTGCCAGGCTTCGACGCTGGCGTCCTCGCCCAGTTCGGCGAGCAGCGCGCTCGCCTCGCACTCGAGCTCGTCGAGCTGCTCCTTCAGCGTCTGGCGGCGGACGCGCATTTCCTGCGAGTTGAGCTGCAACTGGTTGAGCTCCTCACGCAGGCCGGCGGCGCGGCGCTCCTTGGCGACGCGCTCCTGTTCCAGGTTGCGCAACTGGAGGTCGAGCTCCTCGACGAGACGGCGCGCCTCGGAGAGTTCGGTTTCCACGCGGGCGCGCTTCTCGAGCAGTTCGTTGAGCTCCTCCTGGCGGCCCTCGGTGGGCTGCGAGCCCGCTTCCAGCGCCATGCGCAGCTCCTCGCGGCGCTGCGTGAGTTGCTCGAGCTGCTGTTCCATGCGCTCCAGGTTGCGTTGCGTGGATTCACGCAACGAGCGGCGTGACTCGACCTTCAACGCGAGTTCATGCGCGGCTTCGCGATCACTGCGCGCCTGCTCGCGGGCCCGTTCCAGGCGTGCACGGATTTCGTCGCGCTGGGCAATGAGGCTGCCATGATCGGCCTCGAAACCCTGCAGGCTGGAAAGCGTCTCGTCCAGGCGGCTGCGCGCGGCGCGGATGTCGGCGTCATGCTGCTCAAGCTCGGCGTGCAGCTCCTCGAGTTCGCCGTTGACCTCGGCGGTGCGGCGGCGCAGCTGTTCCTGGCGTTCGCGGCGCGCGTCCAGCATGGCGCGGGCATCGGCATACTGGCGGTGCGCGCGATTGACCTCGACCTGCAGTTCCTCGCGACGCAGCTCGGCGTCCTTCAGCCGCTCGCGGATCGCTTCCTGGCGGCCGGCAAGCTCCGTGACCTCGTTGGCGAGGCGGTCCTGCGCCTCCTTCAGCGTCTTGATCTCGGCCTCGCGAGCCAGCACGCCGGCGTGCTCGTCCTGCTCGCGGTTGATGCGCAGCCAGTTCGGGCCCAGCCAGATGCCATCGCGGGTGATCACGGACTGGCCCGCATTCAGGCGGGAACGCAGCGCCAGCGCGGCGGGCAGGTTCTCGGCGGTAAACACGCCGGCGAGCAGCGTATCCAGGGGCCGGTCGGCGCTGACGAAATCGGCGAGCGGCGCCGACGGCCCGCTGCCTGCCGCAGCGGCGGCACGACTCGCGTCGAGCAAGGTGACCGCGCCCTCGGAGAGTTCGCGGATGGCGTGATCGAGGTCAGCGATTTCCTCGACGCAGACCGCCTCGAGGTGATGACCAAGCACGGTTTCGACGGCGCGTTCCCAGCCGTCGCGCACGCTCAGCTTCTCGGCGAGGCGCGGCAGGCTTTCCAGGCTGTGCGCCGCCAGCCAGTCATTGACGTGGGCGCGGCTCTTGCCCAGCGCCGACTGCTGCAGGGCTTCCAGCGAGCTCAGGCGCCCGCGGCCGTCCTCCAGCGCCGAACGCTTGTCGTGCAGCGTCTGCGTGAGCTGCCGGTCTTCCTCGCGCAGGCGGGTGATTTCCTCCAGCCTTTCGTCGAGTTCCTGCTGCAGGCGTTCGCGCTGCTCGCCGGCAGCCTGCTCGGCCGCGGCCAGGTTCTGCAGCTCGGCTTCCAGCGCGTTCGGGTCCAGCTGCGCGGCTTCTTCCTTGAGCTTCGCGATGCGGTTGTTGATCTGCTGTACCTGGCGCTCCAGGTGCTCGATCTGCGTGCGTTCCACCTGCGCGGACTGCGAAGCCTGGCTGGAGTTGCGGTTGAACGCCTCCCACGCCGCCTGCCAGGACTGCATGGCTTCTTCCGCGGCCTGCATGGCCTGGCTGGATTCCTGCTCTGCGGCGCGCAGGCGCTCCAGGCCAGGCTCCATTTCCGCCAGCGCGCTGGTCACGTCCTCGAGCTGCTCGCGATCGCGTTCGATGTGACCCTGCACTTCCTGCCAGGCGTGCTCGGCCTGCGCCAGTTCACGTTCCTGTCGCTGGCGCAGTTCCTTGCCGTGCTGGATGGCCTGCTCGATGCGCGCGATGTCCGCGCCCACCGCGTAGAAGCGGCCCTGCACTTCATTGAAGCTGTCATTGGCCTCGATGTGACGCTCGCGCGTCTTCTCGATGTCCAGCTCGACGTTGCGCTGGTCGGCGATGCCGGCCTCGAGCAGGTTCTGCTTCTCGGCAATTTCGCGATCGCGACGGCTGACTTCCGCGTCCAGCGCCTGCCACTTCAGCGCGATCAGCTCGGCGCGCGTCTGGCGCTCCTCGACCTTGAGTTCCTTGTAGCGTTCCGCGGTGCGCGCCTGGCGCTGCAGGTGGTTGAGCTGCTTTTCGATCTCGCCGCGAAGGTCATCGAGGCGCTCGATGTTCTCGCGGGTGTGACGGATGCGGTTCTCGGTCTCGCGGCGCCGCTCCTTGTACTTGGAAATGCCGGCGGCTTCCTCGAGGAACACGCGCAGCTCCTCCGGCCGCGCCTCGATCAGGCGCGAGATCATGCCCTGCTCGATGATGGCGTAGCTGCGCGGGCCGAGGCCGGTGCCGAGGAAGATGTCCTGGATGTCCTTGCGGCGGCAGCGCGTGCCGTTGAGGAAATACTGCGAGGTGCCGTCGCGCGAGACCACGCGCTTGATGGCGATCTCGGCGTAATTGGCGTACTGGCCGCCCAGCGAACCGTCGGAGTTGTCGAACACGAGCTCGATGCTCGCGGTGCCGACCGGCTTGCGCGCCGACGAGCCGTTGAAGATGACGTCCGCCATGGAATCGCCGCGCAGGTGCTTGGCGGAGGTTTCACCCATCACCCAGCGCACGGCGTCGATGGTGTTCGACTTGCCGCAGCCGTTCGGACCGACGATGCCGACCAGGTTGCTCGGCAGATGAATCGTGGTGGGATCGACGAAGGACTTGAATCCGGCGAGTTTGATCTTTCTGAGACGCATGAGTGTCCTGTACGCGCTCGCGGCGCGGCACGCCGCGCGCAGCGGTGTTGGTGTAAAATGCCTGCCCTTTTGAATCCCCCCGCGGGCGATGCGCCGGCGGACCGCCAGGAATATTTATATGAGTACCCGCCCGAGTAAAGAACTGGAGACCTTCCCCAACCCGCGCGAAGGCCGGGATTATACCATCCGCATGGAGCTTCCCGAGTTCACCTGCCTGTGCCCCAAGACCGGCCAGCCCGATTTCGCGGAATTCCAGCTGGAGTACGTCCCCGACCAGCTCTGCGTGGAACTCAAGTCGCTCAAGCTTTACATGTGGAGCTTCCGCGATGAAGGCCACTTTCACGAAGATGTGACCAACCGCATCCTGGACGACCTGGTTGCGGCGACGCAACCGAAATTCATGCGCCTCACGGGTCGTTTCAACGTACGCGGCGGCATCTGGACCACCGTGATCGCGGAGCACCGCAAGCCCGGCTGGCAGGCCCCGGAAAGGGTCGAGCTGCCCTGATGAGCCTGTCTCCCGTGGCTGCCGCCGACGGCGCCCGCCAACTGCTGCGCGGCTTCGCGCTGCTGCGGACGCCCGGGGTGAAGCGCTTCGTGCTGGTGCCGCTGTGCATCAACGTGCTGGTATTCACGGGATTGCTGTGGGTCGCGGTCGATCGCTTCGCGGCGCTGGTGGACTGGCTGCAGCCGCAGCTGCCGGACTGGCTGGCCTGGCTGGCATGGCTCGCCTGGGTGGCATTCGCGCTGCTGGCCGCGCTACTCCTTTTTTATACGTTCACGCTGCTCGCGAACCTGATCAGCTCGCCCTTCAACGGCCTGCTGGCGGAACGGGTCGCGCGCCACCTGGGCATCGAGCCCGCGGAGCCCGACGAGCCGCTGCTGCGCGGCATGCTGAGGGACCTGCGCCAGGAACTGCGCAAGCTGGGTTATTTCCTCGGCCGCGCGCTGCTGCTGGCGATCGTGAGCCTCTGCCTGATGTTTCTCCCCCTGGTCAATGCCCTGATCCCCCTGCTGTGGTTCCTGTATGGAGCGTGGGTACTGGCGTTGGAATACTCCGACTTCCATCTGGCCAACCAGGGATATCGTTTCGACAGCCAGCGGCGCATGTTGCGCGACGACATCGGCCGCAGCCTCGGTTTTGGCGCTGCCGCAACGCTGGCCACCCTGGTGCCGGTGGTGAACTTCCTGGTCATGCCCGCGGCCGTCGCCGGCGCCACCGCGTTGTGGTGCGAACGGCTTGGGCGGCGCCAGGGGCCGTGACCCGGTCGCCTTGCGGCCCCCAGTACCTTCGGGTATAAGACCGGCTTTGTCCAAAGGCCGGTAATGCGGGGGAACGCACAATGCCAGCAAAGAAGAAGGCTGCCGTGGTCAAGAAGACAGGCAAGACCAGCAAGAAGGCGGTTGTCGCCAAGGTGGCGTCGACCGGATCTTCCACCGCCCCGAAGAAAGCCGCGGGCAAGAAGACTGTGAGCAAGAAGACCGTGACCAAGAAGGCCTCAGCCACCAATACCTCCCGCAAGAGCAACGTCGTCCAGGCGAAGCGCCCACCCGCCGCGGCCGGCGGCGCGACCGGCAGCGTGCTCGGTTTCCCGCCCTACCAGCAGAAAAAGGGCGAGGAATACATGAGCGAGGCGATGAAGGAGCACTTCCGCAACATCCTTCTCGCCTGGAAGCGCGAGCTGATGGAGGAAGTGGACCGTACCGTGCATCACATGCAGGACGAAGCCGCCAACTTCCCGGACCCGAACGACCGCGCCACCCAGGAATCGGAATTCAGCCTGGAACTGCGCACCCGTGATCGCGAGCGCAAGCTGATCAAGAAGATCGACGAATCGCTGAGCGACATTGACGCGGACGAGTACGGCTACTGCGAGACCTGCGGCGTCGAGATCGGCATCCGCCGCCTCGAGGCGCGCCCGACCGCTTCCCAATGCATCGACTGCAAGACGCTGGATGAAATCCGCGAAAAGCAGATGATGGGTTGATCCCGAGAACGGGGCGCATTCGCGCCCCGCTCCCTTCTCCTGCATGCCTTCCGCTCCAACGCGTTACCGCGGGCGCTTCGCCCCCTCGCCCACCGGCGATCTCCATCTCGGCAGTCTCCTGACGGCCACCGCCAGTTATCTCGAAGCGCGCGTCCGCCATGGCGAATGGCTGGTTCGCATCGAGAACATCGACCCGCCGCGCGAAGTGCCCGGCAGCGCCGGCCGCATGCTGGATACACTGGAACGCTTCGGCTTCCAGTGGCACGGTACGCCGCTGTACCAGTCCACGCGCACCGCGGCCTACGAGGAAGCCGCCAGCCGCCTGCTCGATGCCGGCCACGCGTATGCCTGCGGCTGCAGCCGCAGCGACATCGCGCGCGATGCCTTCCGCCACGGCGAGGAAGGGCCGATCTATCCCGGCACCTGCAGGCATGGACTGCCGCCGGGAAAGAGCGCTCGCGCCCTGCGCGTGCGTGTCCCGGAAAACGGTCTGCTCTGCTTCGAGGATGGCCTGCAGGGCCATGTCTGCCAGGATCTCGCGCGCGATATCGGCGATTTCGTCATCCGCCGTGCCGACGGGCCATTCGCCTACCAGCTCGCCGTGGTCGTGGATGATGCCGCCCAGGGCATCACGCATGTCGTGCGCGGCGCGGACCTGTTGCTGTCGACGCCGCGACAGATCTGGCTTTACCGCCTGCTGGGTTTCACGCCGCCGTCGTTCCTGCACGTCCCGCTGATCAAGGATGCCGACGGCAGGAAGCTCTCGAAACAACTGAAAAGCATTCCCGTTGATCCGGCAAATCCCGTAGCGTCGCTGGTACATGCACTCGAACTGCTGCGACAGTCGCCGCCAGCTTCACTCATGCGCGCCACGCTCGCGGAAGTATGGGAATGGGCCGAACAGAACTGGTCGCTGGAACGCCTGAAAGGTGTCGCGGAAATACGCTTGGATTAAGTAACGATTGAATTTCGCACCTTGAGTCAGGCCAAGGGAACTCCCACAATGTATTCATGTCTGAAATGACAACACATTCTTTTGTGGGAATTACCGGAGCTGAACGCCATGCGTGAATCCCGCGTCATCAAGAAGTATCCGAACCGGCGCCTGTACGACACCGAAGAAAGCCGCTACATCACCCTGGCCGAGATCAGGCAGCTCGTCCAGGAAAACATTCCGTTCCAGGTGATCGAACGGAAGACGCAGTCCGACATCACCACGCAGGTGCTGTTGCAGGTGATCGGCGATCTCGAAAGCCGCCATGGCCTGCTCTCTCCGGAACTGCTGTCGGAAGTGATCAGGAGTTACCAGTCGGGCCAGGCGGAGGATCTCAACCGCCGTCTCCTCCAGGCGCTCGGCCCGAGAAGTGAAACGCGCGGTTCGGAAATGCATTGACGGAAGGCAACGCCGCTCAGTGATCACGACATCGCGTTTTGTCCCCGCATGGTGGCTGCGCAACCGCCATTTGCAGACTATCGTCCCCAACACGTTCCGGCGGCTGCCGCGTCTTGAGCTGCGCCGCGAACGCATCGAGCTTCCCGATGGTGACTTCGTCGACGCCGACTGGACCGCGAACACCCATGGTCCCATCGTCGTCCTGCTGCACGGCCTGGAAGGTTCACGTGATTCGCGTTATGCCGCTTGGCTGCTTAGGCGCGTGCATGATCTCGGCTGGCGCGGCGTGCTGCTGCATTTCCGTGGCTGTTCGGGGGAACCGAACCGTCTTGCCCGCGGCTATCACTCAGGCCACACGGAAGACTTCGATCACTTCCTGAAACTGCTTCGCCAGCGCGAACCTGACAGCGACATCGCCGCGGTGGGATATTCGCTGGGCGGCAACGTGCTGCTGAAATGGCTGGGCGAAACCGGCGATGCCGGCTCGCTGTTCACCGCCGTCGCGGTATCCGTGCCCTTCCGCCTCGAGGAGTGTTCCAGCGCCATCGAACGC
>JAJUFS010000175.1 GCA_029263725.1 Gammaproteobacteria bacterium
ATTCCGGCTGGCCAGCCTGCCGCGCAGTTTCGGGATGATGCAGAAGCTGCAGGAATGATTGCAGCCCTCGGAAATCTTCAGGTAGGCGTAATGCCGCGGCGTGAGCTTCACGCCGGAGGCGGGCAGCAGGTCGAGGTAGGGATCGCGCGGCGGCGGCGGCACCTGCGCATGCACCGCGCGCATCACGGCTTCGTAGTCCTGCGGGCCGGTGATGGCCAGCACGTCCGGATGCGCGGCGCGGATCAGGTCCTCGCGCTTGCCCAGGCAGCCGGTGACCACCACCTTGCCGTTCTCGTTCAGTGCCTCGCCGATGGCATCCAGCGATTCCTGAATGGCGGAGTCGATGAAACCGCAGGTATTCACTACCACGACGTCCGCGGCGCCGTAACCGCCGACGATTTCGTAACCCTCCACGCGCAGCTGCGTGAGGATGCGCTCCGAGTCCACCAGCGCCTTGGGGCAGCCGAGGGAAATGAAGCCGATGCGTGGCGGGTTCAGTGACATGGTGGTCAAACTTTGTCCAGGAAGGGCGCGTATGCTACTTCCGGCAACTGGCCGGTGCAATCTGCCCGCCCTATGATGCAAAGGCAAACGACTGGAGGTTATCGCATGCGCAAACCATTGCTGTTGCTGCCGTTCATCCTGCTGTTCGCCGCCTGCACGCCGGGCACCCCGCCCGAGGCGCGCGGCGTCAAGGTGAGCGGCGAGGCCGAGCTCCAGGTCGCGCCCGAGCTTGCCATCGTGATGCTGTCCATCCAGGCCCGCGATCCGGACCTGGGCAAGGCCCAGGAACACGCCGGCGCGGTCATCACCAGGGTGCTAGAGCTCGCGGATTCGCTGGACATTCCGCGCGCGCGGGTGCAGTCCACGCAGATCACCGTGCATCCCGAGTTCGACTGGAACGAAGGCCGCCAGCAGCTGCGCGGCTACCTCGTGCAGCGCGAGCTGCGCATCGAGCTGGAGGATCTCGAGCGCCTCGGCGAACTGATGGAACGCGCGCTGCGCGCCGGCGTGAACAGCGTCAGCCCGCCGGAGCTGCGCGTGAAGGACCCGCGCGAGGTACATCGCCAGGTGCTGGCGCTGGCCGCGGAAGACGCGAAACGCAATGCCGAAGCGCTGGCGGAAGCCCTCGGCGCCCGCGTCGGCGCGGTGAGATACATCACCAGCGGCCGCGAACCGGCGCCGCCCATGCCCATGCAGGCCATGAGCTTCCGTGATGCCAGGGAATCCGCGGTGGAGCAGAGCTACGAGACCGGCCGCATCGTGATGCGCGCCGAAGTGCAGGCGGAGTTCGAGTTGCGCTGAGCGCTTCTAGGGTTCGAGCACGGCATCCAGCAGGGCGCGGGTGCGGGGATGGCGCGGCGACTGGAACAGCTCGTCGCGCGCCGCGTGTTCGACCACGCGCCCGGCTTCCATCACCATGACCTCATCGCAGAGATAGCGCACGGCGGTCATGTCGTGCGCAATGAAGATGATGCCGATGTTCATCTCGCGGCGCAGGCCTTCGAGCAGCGCGAGCACCTGGCCGCGCACCGAGGCATCCAGCGCGCTGACGGCTTCATCACACACAAGCAGCGCGGGGTTGCAGATGACGGCGCGCGCGATGGCGATGCGCTGGCATTGTCCGCCGGAAAGTTCGTGCGGGTAATGGAACAGCAGCTCGGCATCGAGGCCCACGCGCCGCAAGGCTTGCCGCGCGCGCTGCAGGCGCTCCGCTGCAGTCAATGAACGCTCATGCACGCGCAGCGGTTCTTCCAGGATGGCGCGCACGGTCATGCGCGGGTTGAGCGAGGCAAGCGGATCCTGGAACACCGCCTGCATGTGGCGCCGCGCGCGGCGCAACGCCTCGCCGTGCAACCCTTCCAGCGGCTCGCCGAGCAGGCTGACGCTGCCTTCATGAGGTTCGAGCTGCAAAATGGCGCGCGCCAGCGATGACTTGCCGGAACCCGACTCGCCGACGATTCCCAGCGTTCGCCCGCGTCCCAGACGGAAGCTCACCCCGTCCACTGCGCGGAACACGCCGCCGCGTAGGCGGTAGCTGACGGAAAGCGCGTTCACTTCCAGCAGCATCTCAGTCATCCCGCGCTCCATGTATGCAGGCAACGCGGCGGCCATCGGCGAACTCGTGCTCCGCAATGGCTTGCTGGCAGGCATTCCGGACCTGCGGGCAGCGCGCCGCGAAGGCGCAGCCTTCCGGTACGTGATCGAGCCGCGGCGGCTGTCCCGGAATCGGCGAAGGCGGCGGGCCGTGCAGCCGTGGCGCTGCGGCGAGCAGCGCGCGCGTGTAGGGATGGCGCGGGTCCTCGAAGACCGCCTGCAACGGTCCGCTTTCCACCACGCGCCCGGCGTACATCACCGCGATGCGGTTGGCGACATGTTTCGCCACGCCGAGATCGTGGGTGACGATGATCAGCGAGAACTTCAGTTCTCGCCGCAGCTCGGCGAGCAGGTCCAGCACCTTTCTCTGCACGGTCACATCCAGCGCCGTGGTCGGCTCGTCGGCGATGATGAGCCGCGGCTGTCCCAGCAGCGCCATCGCCAGCATGACGCGCTGGCGCTGTCCGCCGGAAAGCTGGTGCGGATACTGCGCAAGCCGCGCCCCGGGATCCGGGATGCGCACCCTGTCCAGCATGTCGATCATGGCGTCGCGCGCACGGGTACCGGTGAGCCCGCGATGCAGGGCGAGCACTTCGCCGAGTTGCGTGCCGATGCGCAGGTAAGGATTGAGCGCGCTCATCGCATCCTGGAACACGTAGGCGATGCGCCCGCCGCGAACATGGCGCAGCCGCGCTGCCGGCAGGGCGAGCAGCTCCTCGCCCTCGAACCATGCCTGGCCGCTGACTTTCGCACTGCGCGGCACCAGACCCGTGAGCGCGAGCAACGCCTGGCTCTTGCCGGCGCCGGATTCGCCGACGACGGCCAGG
>JAJUFS010000154.1 GCA_029263725.1 Gammaproteobacteria bacterium
GATCAGATGCGCGGCGACTTCCGCCGCCGGATAGAAGCGCTTGTATTCGCGCTGCGCGTACACGCCGGGAATGCCGAGCGCAAGCACCTGCTCGGCGACACCTGGCGAGACATGGCGCTTGAGATACACGAACTCGCGATCGGCGCGCTCGGCGACGGCCTTGACGAGTTCGCGCTGCGATTCCCCAAGCACGGCGGCGAGTTCCGGCAGGCGCCTGGCATGCTCGCCGAGCTCCTGCGGATTCACCCAGATGGAGGCAACCGGCGTGGACACCGCCAGCGGTTCGCCGTGGCGGTCGGTGATGGTGCCGCGGTGCGCGGGAATCTCGACCACGCGCACATGCCGCGCCTGGCCCTGGCCCTGCAGGAAATCCTTGCGCAGCACCTGCAGATCGAAGGCGCGCGCCAGCATCAGCGCCGCGCCCGCGAGAAAGATCGCGGTCACGAACACGCTGCGCCATTGCAGGTTGTCGGCTTTGTCAGTCGGCATCTTCGCTCACCACGATGCGCGCCTCGCGCACCAGGGTCATGTCCAGTTCCTTTCGCGCCACCTGCTCGATGCGGGCGTGCGTCGACCAGGCGCTCTGCTCGAGCTGCAGCTGTCCCCATTCCACGGCCAGCGCATCGCGCTCGGCCTCCAGCTTCTGCAGCTCCACGAAGGCGGTGCGGTTGCCATGGCGTGACTTCACGATCGCCAGCGCGCTGCCCATGCAGGCCAGCAGCAGCACGGCAATCAGCACCCGGATGTTCATGACGCCGCCTCCAGCCGCTCGGCCACGCGCAACACCGCGCTGCGCGCGCGGACGTTGCGAGCCACTTCTTCTTCTCTTGCTCGTCTCGCCTTGCCCACCTCGCGCAGCACCGGCGGCGGCGGGTTCCAGGGCAGGCCGCGCGGCAGCCCGGGCGGCGGCGGTGCGGGACGCGCATGGGCGCGAATGAAGCGCTTCACCAGGCGATCCTCGAGCGAGTGGAAGCTGATCACGGCCAGCCGCCCGCCAGGCGCCAGCACCTCGAGGGTCTGCGCCAGCACCTGCTCGAGATCTTCCAACTCCTTATTAATAAGTATCCGCAGTGCCTGGAACGTGCGGGTCGCCGGGTGCTTGCCGCGCTCCCGCGTCGGCACGGCCTCGGCCACCAGCTCGGCAAGCTCGCGCGTGGACCGCAGCGGCGCGTCCTGTCGCCGAGCGACGATGGCGCGCGCAATCCGGCGCGCGAAACGCTCCTCGCCGAACTCGAACAGCACGCGGGTGATCTCCGCTTCCTCGGCGTGCGCCAGCCAGTCGGCCGCGCTTTCCCCGCGAGTGGTGTCCATGCGCATGTCCAGCGGCCCTTCCGACTGGAAACTGAATCCCCGCGCGGCGTTGTCCAGCTGCGGGGAAGAAACGCCGAGATCAAGCAGGATGCCGTCCACCCTGCCCTTCAAATCTTCTTCTTCCACGACCTGTTTCAGCATGGTGAAACTCCCGTGGACGATCCGGAACCTTGCATCCGCGCCGAAGCGCGCCCTTGCCGCGGCCACCGCTTCCGGATCCTTGTCAAAGGCGATCAGGCGGCCCGTAACCCCCAGCTCCGCCAGGATCGCCGCGGAATGCCCGCCGCGGCCGAAAGTGCCATCGACGTAACAACCGTCCGGCCGGACCCGCAGCGCTTCAAGACTCTCCTCCAGCAGGACCGGCAGATGCGTGTCATCCTGCCCGCTCAAAGCGACAGTGACTCCAGCTCGGCCGGCAGCGGGCCGGCCGCATCGTCTTCGGCGAGCCAGTCCTCGCGCCGCGCGTTCCAGGTTTCCTCGTCCCAGATCTCGAACTTGTTGCCCTGGCCGATCATCACCACGCCCTTGTCCAGACGCGCGAACTCCCGCAGCGGCGGCGGCAGCAGTACGCGGCCGGCGGAATCCATTTCGACCTCGGTGGCATGGCCGACCAGCAGGCGCTGCAGCTTGCGCGCCTGGGCGTTGAAGCTGGGCAGCTTCACCAGCTTGCGTTCGATTTCCTCCCACTCGGGCAAGGGGTAGAGAAGCAGGCAGTGGTCCCTGTCCACGGTCACGACAAGCTGCCCGCCGCAGCGTTCCTGCAGGCGATCGCGATACCGGGTCGGAATGACGATCCGCCCCTTGGCATCGAGCTTGACGTTGTTGACTCCCCTGAACATAGGCTACCTGGGCATTTTCCCCACGTTCTCCCACTTTCTCCCACTTGGCGACACTATAGGTAGCGGGGAAAAGCAGTGTCAAGAGAAAAACCCACTGCCTGAGGGGAATTTCTTATTGCCTGTCAGACACTTAGGGGATTGCTGCGGCGCAGCTTCAGGGCATTTTTCCGCATGCACACAATGAAAGAAAACAAGCGCTTACGCGAACGTCTGAATACGCCACGCGAGGTCTGATAAAGGGAAAACCCTGAGAAGGAGGGAGAAAGTTGGAGCCGGCCTGTAAGCCGGGTTCTGTCGAGGACAGTCATTCATCTGGGACGAACGTCGCCGTTCGCCTCAAGCGGCCTACCCGGGAACCGCGCGGGCCACGCGATCGTTCCCCTATTTGGCCTTGCTCCGAGTGGGGTTTACCGTGCCGCGACCCGTTACCGGACGCGCGGTGCGCTCTTACCGCACCTTTTCACCCTTACCCGCGGGAAACCCGCGTCGGCGGTATGTTTTCTGTGGCACTTTCCGTCGGCTCGCGCCGCCCAGGCGTTACCTGGCACTCTGCCCTGTGGAGCCCGGACTTTCCTCCACGCAAGGCGCAGCGACTGTCCGGCCGACTCCGCCGCGGATTATACGTCATCGGCCCCGCTTCCCGGCGATTCCCTTGCCAGCAATCGCTCGTAGATGCGCTTGCGCGGCTCGCCGGTCAGGGCGGCGGCAATGCGCGCCGCCTGGCTGGCGGGCAGTTCCGCCGCCAGCACCCGCAGAAGGCGCTCGCTGTCGATGCCGGTGCTCGCTGCGCTTTCCGCGCCGCGCACCATGACGACGATCTCGCCGCGGGAAGCGTTCGGGTCCTCGCGGCTCCAGCGCTCCAGCTCCTGCAACGAACCGTGCTTGAACTGCTCGTGCACCTTGGTGATCTCGCGGGCGATACAGGCCTCGCGCTCGCCACCGAACACCGCGCAGGCGTCGGCGAGCATTTCCGCCAGGCGGTGGGGCGACTCGTAGAACACCAGGGTGCGGGTATCCTGCGCCAGCTCTTCCAGCCGCGCGCGCCGCGCGGCACCGCGTGCCGGCAGGAAACCCTCGTAGCAGAAACGGTCGGTGGGCAGGCCCGCGGCGGACAGGGCCGCGACCACGGCGCTCGCGCCCGGCACCGGCACGACCAGCATTCCGGCCGCGCGCACCGCGCGCACCACTACGTAACCGGGATCGTTGATCAACGGCGTGCCGGCATCGCTGATCAGCGCACAGGATTCGCCGCGGCGCAGATGCTCGAGCAGCATCTCGACGCGCGCATGCTCGTTGTGCTCGTGCAGGGAGACGCGCCGCGTGCCTATGCCGAGATCGGCGAGCAGGCGTCCGCTATGGCGGGTGTCTTCACAGAAAATGCAATCGACTTCGGCGAGAATGCGTTCGGCGCGGCGGGTGATGTCTTCGCGATTCCCGATGGGGGTGGCGACGACGTACAACACTCCGGGCTGCGTTGACACTGGGAGTCCCCCACTCGATACTTTTGCGCTCTTCCGCGCGGCCCTCGTGATCGGGCTCCCCATCCTGCAACGGGGTCGAACAACATGCAAGCCAACACGCGACTTCTTCTTCCTGTCTCACTGCTTGCGGTGCTGCTGCTGTTCGCCGGCTGCGCGACCGCGCCGACGCCGCGCGACGGCGAGTTCC
>JAJUFS010000099.1 GCA_029263725.1 Gammaproteobacteria bacterium
AGCGTCCTCGAAGGCATCAACAACCGCATCAAGGTCATCAAGCGCATGGCCTACGGCTACCGCGACTCCAACTACTTCTTCCTCAAAATCAGAGCCGCGTTCCCCGGTAAAACGTGAAGAACCTTAAAAAAGGGGGTGAGCTGAGGCGTTTCTTCTCTTCTCCCTTCTGCCTGACCCCTTTGGCCCTAGATTGTTCAAGTCCGTACATTTCTCCTGCATAATCGCGGCCTTCATTCCCTGAACCTGAGTCGCACGCTTGAAATACCCCGACTCCGCGAGAATCGATGCCCTCGGCAGGACCGGCGGCGGATGCCTGTTCCACGGCGGGCTGAAGGGGCTCGAGAAGGAAAGCCTGCGTGTCAATCCGGACGGCAGCCTGGCGCTCACGCCGCATCCGGAACGTCTCGGTTCGACGCTGACGCATCCGTACATCACCACGGACTATTCCGAGGCGCTGCTGGAGTTCATCACCCCGCCGACGCCGGAAGCCTCCGAGACGCTGGCCTTCCTGGACGAGGTGCAGCGCTTCACCTACGCCAACATCGATGACGAGATGCTGTGGGCGGCGAGCATGCCCTGCCGGCTGGGGAACGACGAGGACATCCCGATCGCGCTCTACGGCCGCTCCAACATCGGCCACATGAAGCACGTCTACCGGCGCGGCCTCGGCCATCGCTATGGCCGGCGCATGCAGACGATTTCCGGCGTGCACTTCAATTACTCGCTGCCGCGGGATTTCTGGCCGGCGTGGAAGGAGCTGTTCGGCCTCGACCTGCCGCTGCCCGCGGTCCGCAACAAGGCCTACTTCGGGCTGATCCGCAATTTCCATCGCCTCGGCTGGCTGGTGCCCTACCTGTTCGGCGCCTCGCCGGCGATCTGCAGCAGCTTCCTGGAGCCCGGCATGGAAGACCTGCTGCCGGGCGCGATGAACCAGGACGGGCACACCGTCTACCTGCCGTGGGCCACCTCGCTGCGCATGAGCGACATCGGCTACCGCAACAAGGCGGCGCAGGCGGCGCTGGGCATCAGCTACGACAACCTCGATGCCTATGTCGCCAGCCTCACCCACGCCATCGAGACGCCCTGGGAGCCGTACACGCGCATCGGCGTGAAGGTGGACGGCGAGTATCGCCAGCTCAACGATCACATCCTGCAGATCGAGAACGAGTACTACAGCTTCATCCGTCCCAAGCAGCTCGCGCGCAGCGGCGAGAAGCCGACCCGCGCGCTGCAGCGCGGCGGCGTGGAGTACATCGAAGTGCGCGCGCTGGACGTCTCCGCCTTCGATCCGCTGGGCGTGAACCTGCCGGAGCTGCATTTCCTTGAAGTGTTCCTGGCGCTGTGCGTGCTGAGCGACAGCCCGCTGATCGACGCCGACGAGCAGGCGCACATCGACCACAACCAGACGCTGGTCGCGATTCGCGGCCGTGAGCCCGGCCTCAGGCTGCAGCGTGCGGGCGGCGAGGTGGCGCTTTCGGACTGGGCGCTGGAAGTGCTGGATGCGATGACGCCGATCGCCGAACTGCTGGATGAATGCGAAGGCGACCGCCGCTATCGCGACGCCCTGGACCGCCAGCGGGAAGTGGCGCGCCATCCGGAGACGGCGCCGTCGGCGCGCATGCTGGACGAGATGCGCGCCAACAACGAATCCTTCTTCGAGTTCGCGTTGCGCAAGTCGGAGGAGCACCGGCGTGATGCGCTCGCGCGGCCGCTGGATGAAGCGCGCGCCGCGTTCTTCCGCGAAGCCGCGAGCAAGTCGCTCGCCGACCAGCGCGCCATCGAAGAAGCCGATGAGCTCAGCTTCGACGAGTTCCTGGCGCGCTATTTCGCTCAGACGCTCTGAACTTCCTTCGGCGCTTCCATCTGCCCGCGTGACAGCGCCAGCGCTTCCTGCAGCGTCGAGGTGAACGCCAGTCGTCCCGGCAGCGGCTTCACCTTGGCGCGCGCCAGCGTGCGCAGCGGCTGGAATTGCAGGTCCGCGACGATCACCTTGGTGTTGCGCTTCTCGCAGGCGCTGATGAACTTCTCCAGCGCCGACAGCCCGCCCGCATCCAGCAGCGGCACGCCGTCCATGTAGAGAATCAGACCTTCGCGATCCCCGCCCTGCGCCGCCAGTTCCGCGAACACGCGATCCGCCGCGGCGAAGAACAGCGGCCCGGTGATCTTGAACACCGCCCAGCCTTCCGGCACCTCGTCGAGTTGCACGGACATGCCCTGGCGGCGCGCGTGGGTGATGTCGGAAAGCCGCGTCATGCGCGACACGTCGCGCATGAACAGCAGCGAGGCGAGCACGATGCCGGTGGCGATCGCGATCACCATGTCGAACAGCACGGTGAGCGAAAGACAGGTCAGCAGCACCAGCACGTCACCCAGGGGCGCGCGCTTGAGCAGCGCCACCACCTTGCGCGCCTCGCTCATGTTCCAGGCCACCATCAGCAGCAGCGCCGCCAGCGATGCCATCGGCAGCCAGGACAGCCACGGCGCCAGCACCAGCACCGCAAGTCCGACGAACACCGCGTGCAGCATGGAGGCGACCGGCGTCTCGGCCCCGGCGCGCACCAGCGCGGTGGAGCGCGCCAGCGCTGCCGTCGCGGTGATGCCGCCGAAGAACGGCACCACCAGGTTGCCGATGCCCTGGCCCATCAGTTCCGCGTTCGAGTTGTGGCGCCGGCCGGTCATGCCATCCAGCACCACCGCGCACAGCAGGGATTCGATCGCGCCCAGCATGGCGATCGAGAACGCCGCCGGCAGCAACTGGCGGATCGCATCCCACGACCAGGCGATGGGCGCGCCATCCGGACCGGGCTGCGCCCAGGGCCAGCTGAAGTCCGGCAGCACCGGCGGAATGCCGCGGCCGCTCTCGCCGTTCAGCACCCAGCTGAACTCGGAACCGATGGTCGCGACCTCGTGCCCGTAGTTGCGCAACAGCAGCGATACCGCGACACCCGCGAGCAGCGCCGGCAGGTGGCCGGGAATGGGCAGGCGCAGCCGCGGCCAGAAGATCAGCAGGGACAGCGTGACCGCGCCGACCAGCGCCGCACCCCAGTCCAGCGACGGGAACGCGCCCGCCAGCACCGAGATCTTGCCGATGAAGTTCTCCGGCAGCGCACCGATGTCGAGACCGAAGAAATCCTTCAGCTGCAGCAGCGCGATGACGATGGCGATGCCGGAGGTGAAGCCCAGCGTCACCGCCTCGGGAATGTATTCGATCAGCCTGCCCAGTCTCGCCACCGCCATGCCGACCAGCATGACGCCGGCAAGCAGCGTGGCGACCAGCAGGCCGCCCAGGCCGAAGTTGACGGCCACCGGCTGCAGGATGACGACAAAGGCCGCGGTCGGCCCGGAGACGGAGAAGCGCGAGCCACCGGTAAGCGCGATCAGGAAGCCGGCGATCATCGCCGTGTACAGGCCGTGCTGCGGCGGCACGCCGCTGGCCACCGCAAGCGCCATGGCCAGCGGAATGGCGATGATGCCGACGGTCACGCCGGCAATCAGGTCACGAATGAAACGTTGTCGAGTGTAGGGCTCGGAAAGGCAGGCATCACGGAACGCGCTGGCGAAACGCAGGCGGAAGCGATGGGCGTACTGGGTCATACGAAGAGTTTGAACTCCCTCCGTGTGCAGGTTGTTGCGCGGACGCGCGAAAGCGCCACTTTCGCCGATTGCCGCCGTTGACACAATGACCTGTGTCAACGGCGGTCATGACAGCTACTCGGCAGCGCGCGGGAAGCGCTCGCCGAAGAAATCACCCGGCCGCCACTGCACCGGCGCATCCCGGTTGGCGATGTCCAGGCCCACCAGCCAGTTCAGGCGGGTGAAGCGCTCCGCCGCATCCATGCTGAACGGCAGCGCCAGGTCATCGGAAGGCTTGTGGTAGTGCGTTTCCAGGAAGGCGCGCATTTCCGCCGGGCCGTCCACGCCGTCTTCCGCCGCCTGCCAGCCCGGCACCAGGAACAGCGACGGCACGCCGGCGCGCACGAAGCTGTACTGGTCGCTGCGCACGAAGATCACTTCCTCCGGCCAGGGATCGGGGCCGACGGCAAGCTCGACCTCGGCGGCGCGGGCCGCGACGATGTCGCCGATCTCGGAATGCTCGGCGCCGTAGGCAATCACGTCCGCCATCGTGAAGGTCAGCACCGGCATGTCGATGTTGACGTTCGCCACCACCTTGGACATCGGCACGGTCGGATGCCGCGCCCAGTAGTCGGAACCGAGCAGGCCCTTTTCCTCGGCGGTGACGGCGAGGAAGATCAGCGAGCGCTTCGGCTTTTCCTCCATCCCGGTGTAGGCGCGCGCCGCTTCCAGCAGCATGGCGATGCCGGCGGCATTGTCGTAGGCGCCGTTGTGGATCGCGTCTTCCTCGCCCTCGCGTTCACGAACGCCGACGTGATCGAGATGGCCGGTGAACACCACGTATTCATCACGCAGCACCGGGTCGCTTCCCGGCAGCATGCAGGCCACGTTCGGCGAACGGATCTCTTCCCACGCCGACTTGCGAGTGATCGCGATTTCCGCCGGCAGTTCGAAGGCGACCGGCTCCGCCGCCTTGAGCTTTTCGTAGACTTCTTCCGCCGGCAGCGGCGCGAACTCCAGCAGCTCCGCCTGCAGCGCGTAGCTGGGCGTGGCGACGAAGGCGAGTTCGGGATGCGCGTTCGGCACGCTGCCATCCGGCGCGATCCACTCCAGGCTCGGCCGCCCCGAGTAGCCCAGCACCTGCTCCCAGGTAAACCGCGCCTGCATGGCAGGCTGGGTCAGGAACAGCACGCCGCGCGCGCCACGGCGGACGGCTTCACGGATCTTGTAGCTGCCGGAGGAGTAATAGGCGCGCTGCGTGCTCGGGAAGGTGTCGGGCGCGCCGCGCGCGACCAGCATCACCACCTTGCCCTCGACGTCCAGCGAGGCGTAATCGTCGTAACCGAACTCCGGCGCGCTGATGCCCCAGCCCGCGAACACGATGGCGCCGCTGCCGGATTCCTCGGCGGCGGCGTGACTGGCGTCGACCCGGATGTCGTTGGGCGCGACAAGCGCGCGGGCCTCGCCTTGGAGGGTGAGTGTGCCGGTGGCCTCGACCAGGCGGCTGGAGCGGAACGGCACCTGCTGGAAGTAGCTGCCCTCCTCACCCGCGGGCTCCAGGCCCATCAGCTTGCACTGGGTGGCGAAATAGGCGGCGGCGATCTCGTGGCCGCGCTCGCCGGTGTTGCGGCCTTCAAGCAGGTCGTCGGCAAGGAATTCCATGTGGGCGCGAATCCGTTTCGCGTCGATGGCGACCGTCTCCGCCTTCTCGGCGCCACAGGCGGCGAGAAGGGTGAACAACGGCAACAGCAGGGCATGTCGTGCTTTCATCATTTTTTCCCCCCCAAGGCAGGTTTTCGGAACGCCGTTCCAGGACGGCGGCAAGGCGAAACGTCAATCGGTGGCTGCCGCCTCTTCCGCGGCGGGTGCGCGCTCCTTCTCCGGCTCGTCGCCCAGCAGTATCGCCAGCCAGCGCGTCTCCGGGCTCGCATCCAGGGCGATCTGCAGCACGATGGTCAGCGGCACCGACAGCAGCATGCCCACCGGCCCGAGCACCCAGCCCCAGAACAGCAGCGACAGGAACACGGTCAGGCCGGAAAGGCCAAGATCGCGGCTCATGTAACGCGGTTCGACAATGTTCTCCATCACGAAGTTCACCAGCACGAAGGCCGCGATGGTCGCGAGCGCATGCCATGGGCCTAGCTGGATCAGCGCCAGCAGTACCGGCGGGACCGCCGCGATCACCGAACCGATGCCGGGGATGAAGTTCAGCGCGAAGGCCAGCACCGCCCACAGCAGCGCATAATCCACGCCGATCAGCAGGAGCAGCAGGCCGGTCGCCACCGCACCGGCGAAGCTCATCCACGCCTTGATGCCGAAATAGCTGCGCACCGTGCGCGTGAAGCGCTGGAAGCTGCCGAGCGTGACCTCGCACTCGCCCGCGAGGCGGCGGAACTTGCGCTCGAACACCGCGGCCTCCAGCAGCATGAAGATCACCACCAGCAGGATGAGAAAGCCGTTCGCCAGCGCGCCGCCCAGGCCGTTCAGCACCCCGCCCACCAGCGTCATGACGCGGGCCGGGTCCAGCATCTCGCCGAGTTCCGCGGTGTCCACGCCAAGACCCGCCAGCCAGCCTGCAACCGCCACGCCCTGCGCACGCAGCTTGACCTGGTAGACAGGCAGCTGCTGCGTGAAATCCGTGATCGCGCTGGCAACGAGTCCCGCCAGCAAGCCGCCCGCGATCACCAGCACCAGCACCACCACGCCCAGCGCCAGCCCCGCGGGCAGGCCCTTGCGCTGCAGCCAGAACATCGGCGAGGCCGCCAGCACCGCCATGAACAAGGCCAGCAGCACCGGCACCAGCAGCTCCTGGCTGGCCTTCATGCCGGCCACCACGATCACGAACGCCGCCATCGTCAGCAGTATCCGCGCCGGTCTTCCCGCTTCGATCATTCCCCGTCCTCTTTCTTCTTCAATGTCTTCTGCATCAGCACCTGCACCTCGCCGAAACCGTGGCGGGCATACAGGCGACGCGCGCCGGCATTATCGGCCACCACCGCCACCCGCAGCACCGGCGCGCCGCCCTCGCGCGCGAGCGCTTCCGCGGCAACGATCAGGGCGGTGCCGATCCCGGCGCCGCGATGCTCCGGGAGCACCGCGAGCTCGGCGAGCTGCGTGTGTTCCGGCCAGGCGTCGTCCGGATCGCTGCGCGGTGCGCGGGTGAGAATCGTGGCAAAGCCGGTCACCTCGCCCTGCCGCTCCGCCACCAGCACGCGGCCCGCGTTGCGGAAATTTTCGCGGGAGGCGCAAACGCAGCCTTGACTTGGACGAGGCATGCCGCCAAAATTCCGCCTCTTTCCGGGCCGGCTCCGGCCCGAATCCCCTGGCTACGTAGCTCAGCTGGTTAGAGCGCGGCACTCATAATGCTGAGGTCGGTGGTTCGAGTCCACCCGTAGCCACCATTTCTCCCTTGTCGGTTCCCTGATCGATCGGTGTACGGTTTTCGTCACCGACCTCAGCATTATTCGTTATGTTCCGCGGCCACTTAGGCCGGGTCGGTGGTTCGAGTCCACCCGTAGCCACCATTTCTTGTATGTATTAAATAGTTGTTTCGGGCGCGATAGATCGGCCTAGCCCTGGGGATCAAGCCCGCAAGGGAGTCAA
>JAJUFS010000202.1 GCA_029263725.1 Gammaproteobacteria bacterium
TGTTCCAGGGCGCGATACTTCTCGCGCAGGTGATTTCTTATCCGCACCGCGGCCAGGTTGAGCACCACGATCACCACGACCAGCAGGAAGGCAGTGGCATAGACCAGCGGCCGCGCCGCTTCCACGTTCGGCGACTGGAAGCCGACGTCGTAGATGTGGAAGCCGAGATGCATGAACTTGCGCTCGAGATGCAGGAACGGCGCGTTGCCATCCAGCGGCAGGCTGGGCGCGAGCTTGACCACGCCTACCAGCATCAGCGGCGCCACCTCACCGGCGGCGCGCGCGATGGCGAGGATCAGGCCGGTCATCATCGCGGGGCTGGCCATGGGCAACACGATGCGCCACAGGGTCTCGGCGCGGGTCGCGCCCAGCGCGTAGGAGCCTTCGCGCACGGAGCGCGGAATGCGCGACAGGCCTTCCTCGGTGGCGACGATCACCACCGGCAGCGTCAGGAGCGCCAGCGTCAGCGATGACCACAGCAGGCCCGGCGTGCCGAACACCGGCGACGGCGCCGCTTCCGGATAGAAGAGTTCGTCGATGCTGCCGCCGAGGAAATACACGAAGAAGCCGAGGCCGAACACGCCGTAGACGATGGACGGCACGCCGGCGAGATTGTTGACGGCGATGCGGATCACGCGGGTGAGCGGCCCCTGCTTCGCGTACTCCTTGAGATACACGGCGGCGATGACGCCGAAGGGCGTGACGATGACGGACATGAGCATGACCATCATTACCGTGCCGAAGATCGCCGGGAAGATGCCGCCCTCGGTGTTCGCTTCGCGCGGATCGTCGGAGATGAACTCCCACAGTTTCTCGAAATAGAATCCGGTCTTGGCGAAGAAGCCCATGGCATTCGGCCGGTGCGCACGCACCACGCCGGAAAGCGCGGCGCTGCGCTCGCGTCCATCCGCGATGCGCACCACGTAGCTGTCGCGGTTGATGTCCTGGTAAAGCGCCTCCAGCCTGCCAAGCAGTTCGCCGTAGCGTTCATCGAGTTGCGCGCGCTCGGCAGCGATCTCCTGCCGTGCGGTCTCGTCAAGCTCTCCTTCCAGTTGCAGGCGCCGCTCCTGCAGGCGCAACCGCTCCATGGCGTAGTTGATGTCGCCGATCTCGCCGCGCTCGATGTCGCGGATCCGTTCGCGCAATGCCTGCACGCGCTTGATGCGCCGCTGGAACTCCGGCCAGGCAGCCTCGCCTTGTGCGACCACCTCGCCGTCTTCCAGCACGCGCAGCAGCACGCCGACCTGGTCGCCCCATTCCATGCGTTCGATAACGGCGATGTCTTCAGGAAAAGCCGCCTCATGGATGTTCGGCGCGACCAGGTGACGGAAATCGGCGCCGAAGGCATCGCGATTGCCGGTCTTCACCAGGTAGCGATCGACGATCGTGGCCTCGCCGCTGACGCTGATGCCGGCCTCCGCGAGCCTTGCCGCGGTGACTTCCTCGCTCTCGCGGATGGAGCCGATCACGGTTTCGACCTGGCCCGGCGCCGCCTCGTAGCGGAA
>JAJUFS010000197.1 GCA_029263725.1 Gammaproteobacteria bacterium
GCTGGTGACCGCCATTGAACTCGTGATGAACGCGTACTTCCACGATCTTTACCTGGTGCTCGGCATCTTCATTCCGCTGATCGTCACCAACTGCATCATCATCGGCCGCGCCGAGGCCTTTGCGTCCAAGATGCCGGTGCGAGTTGCCGCCTTCGATGGCCTGGCGATGGGACTGGGATTCACCGCGGTGCTGGTGGTGCTCGGCGGCCTGCGTGAACTCGTCGGCCGCGGCACGCTGCTCGATGGCGCGGAAATGATGTTCGGTCCCGCTGCCGCCGCCTGGCGCATCGATGTGCTCGGCGCGGACTATCCCGGCTTCCTGCTGGCCGTGCTGCCGCCCGGGGCGTTCTTCGGCCTCGGCCTGCTGCTGGCGATGAAGAACTGGATAGACGCGCGCCTCGCCGCCGCCGTGCCATCTCAGTCCGCCGCCATCGAGGAGCCCGTCGCGGGCTGAAATAACGAATGGACAGGATCGACGGGATTTTCCAGGATTCACGGGAATACCGAATGAAAAATGACAAGATGTCCGTGGACTGACTGCAACATCCGCAATCCTGCCAATCCTCCTGAATCCCGAGAACCCTGTTTTCCCGATGAACAAGAAGAAGCGCGCTGAAATCTTTCGCCGTCTGCGCGAACTCAACCCCACGCCCACCACGGAGCTGGAGTACTCGACGCCGTTCGAGCTGCTGATCGCTGTAGTGCTGTCGGCGCAGATGACGGACGTCGGCGTGAACAAGGCGACGCGCAAGCTGTTTCCGGTCGCCAATACCCCGCAGGCGATCCTGGATCTCGGTCTCGACAAGCTGAAGGACTACCTGCGCACCATCAACTTCTACAACAACAAGGCCGCCAACGTGATCCGGTTGTGCGAACGGCTGATCGAGAAGCATGGCGGCGAGGTGCCGCAGACGCGCGCCGAGCTCGAAGCGCTGCCGGGCGTCGGCCGCAAGACGGCGAACGTGATCCTGAACACCGCCTTCGGCCAGCACACCATGGCGGTGGATACGCACATCTTCCGCGTTTCCAACCGCACGCGCATCGCCCCCGGCAAGACGCCTCTCGAGGTCGAACTCAAGCTGGAGAAATTCGTGCCCGAGGAGTTCAAGCGTGATGCACACCACTGGCTGATCCTGCATGGCCGCTACATCTGCAAGGCGCGCAAGCCGGAGTGCTGGCGCTGCCCCATCGCCGATCTCTGCGAATACCCCGTTTCCAGGCGCCCCGAGGCGCCCGCGAACTCCAACTACTGACATGACACGGAATTTTCTCGTGGCGGCGTTCTACCGCTTCGCCGCCCTTCCAGACTTCGCCGAACTACGCGCACCGCTGCTGGAAAAGGCGCTCGCTCTTGACGTCATCGGCAGCATCCTGCTCGCGCCCGAGGGCATCAACGGCACGATCGCCGGCAGCACCGAGGGCGTGCACGCATTGCTCGATCACCTCCGCTCCGATCCGCGGCTCGCCGGACTCGAGCACAAGGAATCCTGGGCAGAAGTCGCGCCCTTCAAGCGCATGAAGGTGAAGCTCAAGCGCGAGATCGTGACGCTGGGCCTGCCGGAGGTGAATCCCGTCGAGATGGCCGGCACCTACGTGCCGCCGCAGGACTGGAACGCGCTGATCAGCGACCCGGATGTCATCGTCATCGACACGCGCAATGACTACGAAGTAAAGGTCGGAACCTTCAAGGGCGCGGTCAATCCAGGCACGCGCAGCTTTCGTGAGTTCCCGGAGTGGTTGCAGCGAACCCGCCTGGATACGAAGGCCAGGGTCGCCATGTATTGCACCGGCGGCATACGCTGCGAGAAATCCACCGCGCTATTGAAGTCCATGGGCTTCGAGAACGTGTTCCACCTGCAGGGTGGCATTCTCAAGTACCTGGAAACGGTGCCGGAAGAACAAAGCCTGTGGGAAGGCGAATGCTATGTCTTCGATGA
>JAJUFS010000004.1 GCA_029263725.1 Gammaproteobacteria bacterium
GGGCAAGCAGCCCAAGGTGGCCATCACGGCCTGCATGCGAAAGCTGCTCACCGTGCTCAATGCGATGGTGAAATCGAACAGCACCTGGCAGAGCGCGATGCCTTGTTGACACAGTTGCTCCCTTTGGAAAAGGGAGGGAGCGAAGATGCGTCCAAGGCGACCAAAATGAAACCTCTCCCCGGCCCTCTCTGCGGAGAAAAAAGAAGGAGTGAAACAAGCTCACCCCCTTTTCCAAAGGGGGTCGCCGCGTAGCGGCGGGGGGATTAGAGAATGTCTCCCGGCCATGCCGCGCTCTATCCGGATGCGAGCGCTCCTTCACAAGCAAAAGGGGAAGCATTCCTGATAAAGGCTTTCCAGCATAAACAACCGCGCCGCCCCTGAATTTTTTCCGCCGTGAGAGCCTTTCACCCAAACCATTGCGCATGGTGTGCGCGTTTATCCCATTACAAGGAGTCCAAGGAAATCATCCAGCCTGCTGATCCTGCTTCCCTCGGCATCGCTGGTAAACGCCTCTTTCGTTGACTCGCGCTTCCTGGAGGGAAGTCGACTTGAACTGCAACGCGTCCGCGAACGAAACATCAGGGAGCGCACGTAACTCCACAACCGGAAGCGATACATCGTAGCCGTTCCAACCGGAACCACAAGGAACAAGCATGACAAGGACAGTTCTGCAGTTTCTCTCCCGTGCTGCATTGATTCTTCTTGCAACCTGCATGACAGCACTTCGTGCTGAGGCCGCCGAGCATTTCATTGTCTACAGTGGTGGCCTGTGGCTGGGGATTCCTTTTCTGCCATCGGGGCGCATGGATCGAGAACATGACCATGATGGAAGCATAGAGGCACGCCTTGCCTACCGTTATGAAGATGAAGCCTCCAACGGCATGGAGTTCGCGTATACCCGCGGCATTTCCTGGTGGACTGCCACTACCGATTACACCGCGCTGAGCGCCTCGCTCGTACGCAGCTGGCCAGTCTCGGCGAACAATCAGTTCTTTGTGCGCCTTGGCGTAAACGCCCACCATCTTGATCACGTGACCGAGGAAGCAGACGGCACCAGGAGGCGCCGGGAAATTCGCGAGAATCTGGGCGCCCAGACCGCTGTGGGGTGGCGATATCGCACGGGGTGGGGAGAGCTGGGTGTGGATTTCAACCTGGTGCACATGCACCCGATCCAGGTGCGTCATGTGCACTTCAACATTGGCATTCGTTTTTGATTTAGCAGCCATGGAAGGAAAAGAAAAAGCCCCGCAGGAGCGGGGCCTTGTTTTCACATGGTCGACGCCGCTTCAGACGTTGAAGCGGAAGTGCATGACATCGCCTTCCTGGACGATGTAATCCTTGCCTTCAAGCCGCCACTTGCCGGCGTCCTTGGCGCCCTGTTCGCCGCCGTGGGCGACGAAGTCCTCGTAGGCAATGACTTCGGCGCGGATGAAGCCTTTTTCGAAGTCGGTGTGGATCACGCCGGCGGCCTGCGGCGCGGTGGAGCCTTTTTTGACGGTCCAGGCGCGCACTTCCTTCACGCCCGCGGTGAAGTAGGTCAGGAGCCCAAGCAGCTCGTAGCCGGCGCGAATGACGCGGTTGAGGCCGGGTTCTTCCAGGCCGAGGTCCTTGAGGAACTCCGCCTTGTCGGCGTCGTCGAGCTGGGCGATCTCGGCTTCGATGGCGGCGCACACGGGCACGACGTTGGCGTTCTCGCGCGCGGCGTGTTCGCGCACCTTGTCGAGCAGCGGGTTGTTCTCGAAGCCGCTTTCATCAACGTTGGCGACGTAGAGCAGCGGCTTGATGGTGAGCAGGTTGAGGTCGCGGATGAGCCTGCGCTCTTCCTTGTCGAGCTCGACCACGCGCGCGGCTCGGCCTTCGTCAAGCACGGCCTTGACCTTGCTCAGCACGTCAAGGCGCGCCTTCGCGTCCTTGTCGCCGGACTTGGCGACCTTCTCGGTGCGCTGGATGTTGCGTTCGACGGTCTCGAGGTCGGCGAGCGCGAGTTCCGTGTTGATGATCTCGATGTCGGAGAGCGGATCGACCTTGCCTGCGACGTGGATGACGTCGTCGTTCTCGAAGCAGCGCACGACCTGCACGATGGCGTCGGTCTCGCGGATGTGGCCGAGGAACTGGTTGCCGAGGCCTTCGCCCCTGGAGGCGCCGGCGACGAGACCGGCGATGTCCACGAACTCGACGGTGGTCGGCAGGGTCTTCTGCGGCTTGACGATGCCGGCGAGCACGTCGAGGCGCGGGTCAGGCACGGGCACCACGCCGACGTTCGGGTCGATCGTGCAGAACGGATAGTTCTCCGCGGCGATCTCCGCCTTGGTGAGCGCGTTGAAGAGCGTCGACTTGCCGACGTTGGGAAGGCCGACTATTCCACACTTGATGCCCATTTGATCTGTTCTCTACCTTGATTATCTGGTCGTTGGACGTGAGACGTCGCCTCACGTCTCACGACTGTGCAGCTTCGTCTGCGCCTTCTGCAGTCCTTCCTTCAGCAGCAGTTCGATGCCGTCTACGGCATCATCGATGGCGCGAAGGAGCACGGGTTCCTCGTCCTTCGTCGGCCGCGATAGCACGTAGTTGACCACCTGGCTGGCGTTGCCGGGATGGCCGACGCCGATGCGCAGCCGCAGGAAGTCCGGACCGAGATGGGCGATGACGTCGCGCAGGCCGTTGTTGCCGCCGTGCCCGCCGCCCTTCTTCAGCCGCAGCGTGCCAGGCGGCAGGTCGATTTCATCGTGCGCCACCAGGATGTTCTCGGGCGGCAGCTTGAGGAAATCGCAGGCGGCACGCGCCGACTGGCCCGAGCGGTTCATGAAGGTCATGGGCTTGAGCAGGCGGATGTCCTTGCCGGCGATTTCCACGCGCGCCACTTCGCCGTGAAATTTCTTCTCCGCCTTGAAGCTGCCGCCGAAACGGCGAGCGAGTTCGTCCACCAGCCAGAAGCCGGCGTTGTGGCGGGTCGAAACGTAATCGGCCCCGGGGGTGCCGAGGCCGATGACGAGCCGTATGTCCTGCATGATGGCTGGACAGGAAGCGCGGGCGATTACTCGCCCGCCGCCTCGCCGCCGCCTTCTTCTTCGCCTTCAGCGGCTTCTTCGCTCACGCGCGCGGCCTGGATGGTCACGACCGCCTGGTCGTGTTCCGGACCCTGCGCGAGATCGGCGGAACGCACGCCTTCCGGCAGCTTGATGTCGGAGATGTGCAGCGACTGACCGACTTCCAGGTTGGCGACGTCGACCTCGATGAACTGCGGCAGGTCCTTCGGCAGGCAGAACACTTCAAGCTGGGTCATGACACGGAAGACCATGCCGCCCTGCTGCTTGACGCCGATGGAGCTCGCTTCGTTGAGGAAGTGCAGCGGCACGCTGACGCGGATTTCCTCGTTGGCGGAAACGCGCATGAAATCGGCGTGCATGATGATGGGCTTGTACGGATGGCGCTGCAGGTCCTTGAGAATGACCTGCGACTCTTCCTTGCCCACCTTGAGCTTGAGGATGGCCGAGTAAAAGCCTTCGTTCTGCAGCTTGTTCTGCAGCTCGGCGTGGTCGATGGTGATCGCAACGGGGTCCTTGTGACCGCCGTAGACGATCCCGGGCACCTTGTTCGCACGACGCAGGCGGCGGCTCGCACCTTTCCCCGCATCCGTACGAACTTCGACATTCAGCGTGAAGTCCGTCTTAGACATTTCAATTACCTCTGGATGGTTTCATTGCCGGCCCGCGACCAGGCCGGGACTCTTGCCGTGAGACGTGAGACGTCTTCCGTCTTACGAATCGCGTCAATCCACATACAACGAGGAAACCGATTCCTCGTCGGAAATCCTGCGCATCGTCTCCGCCAGGATGTCGGCGATGCCGAGCTGGCGGATGCGCTTGCAGCGCTTCGCGTCCTCGCGCAGCGGAATCGTGTCGGTGACGACGATTTCGTCCAGCGCGGAGTTCTCGATGTTCTCGATCGCCTTGCCGGAGAGCACCGGGTGCGCGATGTACGCGTACACCGCCGCGGCGCCCTGTTCCTTGAGCGCGGCGGCCGCCTTGCACAGCGTGCCGGCGGTGTCGATCAGGTCATCGACGATCATGCAGGCCTTGCCCGCGACCGAGCCGATGATGTTCATCACCTGGGCTTCGTTGGCGCGCGGACGGCGCTTGTCGATGATGGCGAGATCGGCATCGTCCAGGCGCTTCGCGAAGGCGCGCGCACGCACCACGCCGCCGACGTCCGGCGACACCACCACCAGTTCGCCGTAGCGCTGCTTGAGCTTGTAGGCGTCACCGAGCAGCACCGGCGAGGTGTAGACGTTGTCCACCGGGATGTCGAAGAAGCCCTGGATCTGGTCGGCATGCAGGTCCATGGTCAGCACGCGGTTGACGCCCGCGACGGTGAGCATGTTGGCGACCAGCTTGGCGGTAATCGGCACGCGCGTGGCGCGCGGGCGGCGATCCTGCCGGGCATAGCCGAAGTACGGGATCACGGCGGTGATGCGGCCTGCGGAGGCGCGGCGCATGGCATCCACCATGACGAGCAATTCCATCAGCGTTTCATTGCTGGGCGGGCAGGTCGGCTGCACCAGGAAGACGTCGCGGCCGCGAACGTTTTCCATGATCTCGACCGCCACTTCGCCATCGGAAAAACGGCCGACGGCGATCTTGCCCATGGGAAGCTGCAGGTGACCGGCGATACCTTGCGCAAGCTCGGGGTTTGCGTTCCCGGAGAAAACCATCATGTTGCCAACCGGCATGCTCGTCCCCTCTCTCTTGCCCGGCGTGTCGGGGGCCGCCCGGGCTACCGCGGAATGGCGCGTTTGCGCCGACTCAAAAACTGGCTGCGCCAGATGTAGTAGCTGGCTGGGGCGCCAGGATTATTCGGCGCTTCGCGCCTCACCCTCCGGGCCCGCGCTGCGCGCGGTTATCCTGGCTTGCGCAACACCTCGCGGTGTCGCGCGTATTGTGTTGCGGCTTCGCCGCCCCCTGAAACTTGGCTGGGGCGCCAGGATTCGAACCTGGGAATGGCGGGATCAAAACCCGCTGCCTTACCGCTTGGCTACGCCCCAAGAAATCTGTCATCAACGTCACGGGCGCCAGGATGATTCGCGGCTTCGCCGCTCACCCACTCGCCCTTCGGGCTCGGGGCCCGCTACGCTTCGCTCCGCGGTTCTTCGCGCGACTGCGTCGCGCTCGTCGAACCCGGGAATGGCGCCCGGCAGAGAAAAATGAAAACCCGCTGCCTTACCGCCTGGCTACGCCCCAGGAAATCTTCTTCGATCCGCGTCGCAGGTCGCCGCGCGTTTTGACGCTTCGCAAACAGCCGCGGCCGGGTTGCCCCCCGCCGCAAGAAAGCCCGGTATTTTCCCGTTACGACAATAGGGTGTCAATTGGAACCGGAGGCGTTCAGCAGCTTCCACTGCGAAACGACCAGGCGGATGCGCACGTCGCCGCGGCGCATTTCGAGTTTCCGCGGCAGGGCGCGGTCGCCCTCGAGCAGGCGGTAGGTGTCGTATTCGACTTCCCAGCCGTCCTGTTCCATGCGCAGCAGGCGGCCGGCGGCATCGATTTCCAGCAGCCCGACCTCGCCCGGCCCGGGGATGCCGCGCACCCAGTAAGGCATGTGGGCAATCGGCGCGATCCAGCCGAGCTGCCAGTAGAGGTCGGCCTCGGGATCGCGGGTGAAGAAGCGCTCGCCGTCGCCGGTCAGCACTTCGACGGCCTCGGGCGTACCCTCGATGCTGGCGCTGCCCACGCCCAGCGGCCCGGAAAATTTCAGCGAAAGATGCTCGCCGAGCTGCACCCAGTCGATGCTGGCGTTCCAGCCGTCATTGCCGGCGGCGATCGCCGCCCGCCCTTCCAGGCTCCAGTCGGTGATCTCGCGCACCCAGGCCTGGCGCGCCTGCCAGGCCTCGAGGTCGGCCGGGCCCTCGACCCGCGGCGCGAGCGGCTGGCAGGCGGAGAGCAACAGCAGGAGCGGCAACAGCAGTCTTTTCATCGGGAATCCGTCGTGGTCAGGCCGAGGCCGGGGAACTTGCGTTCGACTTCCTGGCGCAGCGCGTCCGCCGAGGCGGTATCGCCGATCGCGTACAGCGTGGTCAGGAGATGCTGGCCGGTGATCGGCGCCGGGGCGCGCAGCCAGCTTTCTTCCAGCAGCCGGCGGGCCTCTTCCAGCCTGCCCTGCTGGGCGCGCAGCCAGCCGACCGAATCCAGCACCGCGGGGTTGGCGGGCGCGGCCTGCAGCGCATCCAGCAGCAGCGCTTCCGCTTCCTCTTCCCTGCCGGGCTGCTCGATGAACAGGTAGCCGAGGGCATTCTGCAGCATGGGATGCCGCGGATCACGTTCCAGCAGCGAGCGGAAGCTGCGCTCGGCCTGTTCAAGCCTGCCGGACTCCGCCGCGGCGACGGCGATCTGCCAGTCGAGGTCGCGGCCGGCGGTGTCGAACCGCCCGGCGAGGTCGTCGATGCGCGTCAGCGCGAATACCGGGTCGCCCTCGGCGATCAGCAGCGAGGCTTCGTGCGCGGTGAGCAGCACGGCCTGCTCGGGCCATTGCTTGCGCAGTTCGTCGAAGTACGCCCCCGCGGCCTCCGGCCCTTCCTGGCGCAGGATGATGCGCGCGATCGCGGCCTGCGCCAGCAGCCAGCGCTGCGGCTGTTGTTCGGGCGCGACGCGCGAATACCACTGCACCGCGGCCTCGTAATCGCCGCTCGCCTCCCGCACCGCGCCGAGGTAATAGAGCGCGTCCTGCAGGCGGGCGTTGTTGATCACCAGGCGGTGCAGTTCCGTTTCGGCATCATCCAGGCGGCCGGCGTCGATGGCCAGCAGGGCGCGCGCCATGCGTGCATCGTGCTGGGTGGGATCGGCGAGCAGGATGTCGGCGAACACCGCATCTGCTTCCTCGTTGAAATCCGCGAGCGTCAGCAGGCCGCCGAAGCGGTAGCGCAGGCCATTGTCGGAATGGTGCCGATAGCGTTCGAAGGGCGCGAGGATGCGCCGCTTTTCCGCTTCCGTGGCGGCGGGATTCTCCAGCAACGCGGCGCGCGCCTGCAGGAAGCGCAGGTCTTCAAGCTCCGGGCGGATGGCCAGTGCGCGGGTGGCGAATTGCCGCGCGGCGGCGGGACGGTCCGCCTCCAGCGCCAGCATGGCCGCCCCGTGCCAGGCCTCGGCGTACTGCGAGCGCGCCTCGGCGAGTCGCGCCATCAGGTCGGCGGCGCGCCAGATGTTCTCCTCGCCCACGAGCATGCCGGTCACTGCCTGCAGGTTGGCGGCGACGAGCTCGGGGTTGGGCGCGGCGGTCATCCGCAGGAAATGCGCGTAGGCTTCCTCGCTCTCGCCGGCGCGCAGCGCCAGCATGGCGCGGAAACGCGGCAGTTCCGTGTCACCCGGGGCGAGCTCCGCCCAGCGGGCGACCAGTTCGCGCGCCGCGGCAAGATCATCGGCATGCACCGCGATCATCATCCCGCGGCGGGCAATGGCGGGGTCGGCGAGCCTGGTGGCGGCGTCGCGGTATTCGTCCACGGCGACGTGATTCTGGCCGCGGGCCAGGGCCAGTTCGCCCATGAAGATGTGGTAGTCGGCGTCCGCGAGCGGCTCGCGCGGCGCCGGCAGGGGCGCGGCGCAGCCGGCCAGCCAGCCGGCGAGCAGCAGCGGTGCCAGATTTCGCGCTGCAGTCATGCAATCCCTCGTGGAAACCCTGACGGCACTATAGCAGCCGTCCCCACTGGCCCGCTGTGTTAACCTTATGCGCCGTTTTTCCAGCCTCCTGGCCCGCAGAAAATGCCCTTCTTCACGCTAGGCATCAATCACCAGACCGCGCCGGTCGATATCCGGGAAAAGCTCGCGTTCAACCGCGAACAGATCCCGGAAGTGCTGCGTGCGCTGCGCGAGCTGCCGGAGGTGGAGGAAGCGGTGATCCTTTCCACCTGCAACCGCACGGAGATCTACTGCGAGCTGCAGGAGGATCGCGTCGAGCGCATCCTGGAGTGGCTAGCGGCCACGCGCATCGACGACGACCCGACGGTGCAGGAACGCTTCTACACCTATCGCGATGCGGACACTGTGCGCCATCTCATCCGCGTGGCCTGCGGGCTGGACTCGCTGGTGCTGGGCGAGCCGCAGATTCTCGGCCAGCTGAAGGATGCCTATGACGACGCCCGCGCCGCGGGCACGGTCGGCGCGGACATGCACCGGCTGTTCCAGTACGCCTTCCAGGCCGCCAAGCAGATCCGCTCCGAGACCGCGATCGGCGCCAGCGCCGTGTCGGTGGCCTACGCCGCCGTCAGCCTGGCGCGGCAGATCTTCGGCGATCTTTCCGGCCACACGGCATTGCTGATCGGCGCCGGCGAGACCATCGAACTGGCCGCGTCCTATCTCGGGCATCGCGCCATCGGCCGCCTCATCGTCGCCAATCGCACCGTGGCCCGCGCCCAGGAACTGGCCGCGCGCTACAACGGCTTCGCGCTCGCGCTCAACCAGATCCCCGAGCATCTCGCCGATGCCGACATCGTGATCTCCTCGACCGCGAGCCCCGACCCGGTCCTGCGCCGCGCCGAAGTGGAAGCCGCGCTCGCCGCGCGCCGCCGCAAGCCCATCTTCATGGTGGACATCGCCGTGCCGCGCGACATCGAGCCGTCCGTAGGCGAACTCGAGGACATTTATCTCTACACCGTCGATGACCTGCACAACGTCATCGAGGAAAACCGCGCCAGCCGCGAGCAGGCCGCCAAGGAAGCCGAGGACATCGTCGCGGCACGCGCCAAGATGTTCATCGACCGGCTGCGCGCGCTGGACGCCGTGCCGGTGATCCGCGGCGTGCGTAGCGCCGCGCACGCACAGAAGCGGCGCGCGGTCGAGGAAGCGAAGCGCATGCTCGCCGCCGGCCGCTCGCCCGAGGAAGCGCTGGAATGGCTGGGGCACACGCTTACCAACCGCCTGCTGCACGCACCCAGCGCCAACCTGCGGCAGGCCGCGCAGGAAATGCGCCTCGACATCGTGCAGGCGGCGCGCGAGCTCTTCGACCTGGACGATCCGGCCGCCGGCGAGGATGAGGATTAGCGCGGCTCGCGCCCTCCCCTTCCCATCCACTTTTCGCCGGTAACCGTCATGAAAGAATCCATCCGCCTCAAGCTTGAACGTCTCGTCGAACGGCACGAGGAAGTCGGCCGCCTGCTTTCCGATCCCGAGGTGATCGGCGATTCGGCGCGCTTCCGTGAACTGTCCCGCGAGTATTCGCGCCTCGAACCGCTGGCGCGCGCCTTCACGGCATATCAGCGCGCCGTGGACGATCTCGCCACCGCCGAGCAGATGGCGAACGAACAGGACGCGGAACTGCGCGCGCTTGCCGAGGAGGAACGCCAGGCCGCGCGCGCGCGCATCGAGGAACTCGAACCCGAGCTGCTGCGGCATCTCCTGCCGCGCGACCCGCACGATGACGACAACGTCTTCCTGGAAATCCGCGCCGGCACCGGCGGCGACGAGGCGGCGCTGTTCGCCGGCGACCTGTTCCGCATGTACTCGCGCTACGCCGAACAGCAGGGCTGGCAGGTGGAAGTGCTCTCGGCCTCCGAGGGCGAGCACGGCGGCTACAAGGAAATCATCTCGCGCATCATCGGCGAAGGTGCGTACTCGCAGCTCAAGTTCGAATCCGGCGCGCACCGCGTGCAGCGCGTGCCCGCGACCGAGTCGCAGGGCCGCATCCACACTTCCGCCTGCACCGTGGCGGTGATGCCGGAAGTCGCGGAAGTGGATGACATCGACATCAACCCGAACGACCTTCGCATCGACACCTTCCGCGCCTCCGGCGCGGGCGGCCAGCACGTCAACAAGACCGATTCGGCCATCCGCATCACTCACCTGCCCACCGGTGTGGTGGTGGAATGCCAGGACGAACGCTCGCAGCACAAGAACCGCGCGCGTGCGATGGCGCTGCTGAAAGCCAGGCTCCTGAACGCCGAACGCGAGCGGCAGATGAGCGAACAGTCCGAGACGCGCCGCCAGCTGGTGGGCTCCGGCGATCGTTCCGAGCGCATTCGCACCTACAATTTCCCGCAGGGACGCGTCACCGACCACCGCATCAACCTCACGGTGTACAAGCTTGACCAGGTGATGCAGGGCGAGCTCGCCGAGATCATCCAGCCGCTGATGAACGAGTACCAGGCGGATCAGCTGGCGCAGTTGAGCGAGGCGTGAGAGGACGCAGCCCGGATCGAGCGCAGTGAAATCCGGGAATGGTGGTGAGACGTTAGACGTGAGACGACGGCAGGACGCCGCTCCCACGGCCATCAGGGAGAAGACAATGGTGATCGCGGATTTTCATCATCGCCTGGCGGCGTTCGTGATCGACTGGCACATCCGCACGATTCCGGTGGCGGTGTGGGGACTGTGGCTGTTCTCGCGCTGGTTCCCGGAGTTCTTCGTCGCGGCCACGGGAAACCCCCACGAGGCGCTGTCGCTCGCATGGACGCTGTTCGCGCCCATGTTGCAGGAGCCGCCGGTCCATTGGACGGGCATCGCATCGCTCGCCGCCTACCTGCTCTATCACCCGCTCGTGGAGCTCCTCATGAAGGGCGATTCGCCCGGCAAGCGCATGAGCGGCATCAGCGTGCGCACCGTGAACGGCGCCGTACCGGATGCGAAGGCGATCCTGCTGCGCAATCTCATGCGCGCCGTCGAGTTCCTGCCTTTCGGATACCTCGCCGGCCTGTATGCAATGTGGCGCTCGCCCGAACACGCGCGTTACGGCGATCGCCTTGCCGGTACGCGCGTGGTGATGCGCAAGGCCTGATTACGGCAACAGTCCGTCGCGGGTCCTGAACCAGCCGGTGAGCGACAGGCGCTCGCGCTTCGCCGGCAGCACCTCGTGCGGAATCTCGTGGCTGAGGAAGGCCACCAGCGTGCCGGCTTCCGGCAGCACATCCAGTACCCGCTCACCCTCGCCGTCCGGCAGGTACATGCGAAGCTCGCCGCCGTCGTCCTTTGCCCAGTCATCGTTGAGATAGAGAATCACCGACAGCTTGCGGTGCTGCGCGCCGCGAAACTGATCGACGTGCCGGCGGTAGAAGCGCCCGGGCGGATACACCGTCACATGGCCCTCGTATTCGTACAGGCCGAGCAGCAGCTCGCGATTGCAGGCCAGGCGCAGCGGTTCGTAGTAACCGGCAAGGAACTCGGAAAACGGACCGGGCGTGGAAAAGTCGATCCAGCGGACATAATCGCCGCGGATGTCCTCGCGCAGCTGCCAGCTTTCGCCGCGGCCGATGCCGGCGCGCCGCAGCTCGCCTTCCTCCCACCAAGCCATGAGGTGGTCGCGCAATGGCGCGAGTTCCTCCCGGGCCACGAAACCGGGCCGGATGGCATGACCGTGCGTGGCGATGTCGGCGGCAATGGCCACGCAGGCAGTGTCGATGTCCAAGCAGAACCATCCGCAACAACACCAGGGGGCGTGAAGTCTAGCGGTTTTGCGGGCAGGAGCGGAACGGATATTAAGGCATACACCCGATGCAATCCCGCGCCATGCGGACCAAGCTAGGTTTCTTCCTTGCAAGGAGGTGTTCGCATGAAAGACCGACTGACGCTGTTGCTCGCCGCGGTATTCGCGCTGTTCCTCGCAGGCTGCGACCAGCCGGCCCAGCAGGAGGAGCCCGAGCAGCAACCGCCGACCACCACGGCGCCCGATGAGGGCGGACCGGCCATGACCGACCCGGCGGCAGATCCGACCGAACCTGACCTGTCCACGGAAACCACTTCGTCCGAGATGGGCGAACAGGAACGGCAGCAGGAAGAGTCCGAGACCACGGAACCGCCGCCGCGCTGACGGCGGCTCCGCGACGGCGTGCGCGGCAACGAAACGAAAAACGGCGCCCGCGGGCGCCGTTTTGTCGTCGGAACGGTTGCCGTCAGCTCAAGGCGCTGTCGAGGTCCGCGATCAGGTCCTCGAGGTCCTCGATGCCCACCGACAATCTCAGCAGGTTGTCGGTGATGCCGAGCTTCGCGCGGATCTCCGCCGGGATGGAAGCGTGCGTCATGATCGCCGGATGATTGACCAGCGATTCCACGCCGCCCAGCGATTCCGCCAGCGCGAAGATTTCCAGCCGCTGCAGGAAGCCGCGCGTCGCCTCCAGGTCGCCGCGCAGGCGCATGGTGACGATGCCGCCCGCACCCTTCATCTGCCGGCGCGCCAGCTCATGCTGCGGATGGCTCAGCAGGCCGGGATAGATCACCTCTTCCACCGCCGGATGCTTTTCCAGGAACTCCGCCACCGCCAGCGCGTTCTGGTTGTGCCGCTCCATGCGCACCGCCAGCGTCTTCAGCGAGCGCAGCGCGAGGAAGGAATCGAACGGGCCCTGCACGGCGCCGATGGAGTTCTGCAGGAAGCCGATCTGCTCGCCGAGCTCGCCATCCTTCACCACCACCACGCCGCCGACCATGTCGGAATGCCCGGCGATGTACTTGGTGGCCGAATGCACCACGATGTCGAAGCCGTATTCCAGCGGCCGCTGCGCCCAGGGCGAGGCGAAGGTGTTGTCGCACACTGCGATGATGCCCTTCGCCTTCGCAATCTTCGCGATTGCTTCCAGGTCGACGAGCTTCAGCATCGGATTGGTCGGCGTCTCCACCCACACCATCTTCGTTTCCGGGCGGATGGCCTTCTCGAAGCTGGCCGGATCGGACAGGTCCACGAAATCGAACTTCAGCCCGGCGCTGCGCTCGCGCACGCGATGGAACAGCCGGAAGGTGCCGCCGTAGAGATCGTCCATGGCGACGACGTGATCGCCGCTGTCCAGCAGCTCCAGCAAGGTCGAGGTCGCCGCCATGCCCGAGGCAAAGGCGAAGCCGCGCGTGCCGGACTCGAGATCGGCGATGCAATCTTCATACGCAAAGCGCGTCGGGTTGTGCGTGCGCGAGTACTCGAAGCCCTGGTGCTCGCCCGGGCCCGACTGCACGTAGGTCGAGGTCTGGTAGATCGGCGTCATGATCGCGCCAGTGGAAGGATCCGGATGCTGGCCGGCATGAATGCCGCGAGTGGCGAAACCCTGCTTGCGCTTGTTGTCTTTCATGATCAACCTTGCCTTTCTTCGTAGAGATGCAAAAAGGCAGAAGGAGAAGGCAGAAGAATCGCGGGCTTTTTACCCTTCTCTCTTCTCCCTTCTTCCTTCTCCCTTCCCTACCGCTTCCGCAGATAATTCAAGATATCCGACCGCGTGATCACGCCTTCGAAGCCGCGTTCCTCGGAGGTGATGGCCACGCAGGTTTCCATTTCCAGCATCGACATGAGGTGCTCGACGGGCGTGTTCACGTCCATGGTCGGGAAGTTGGGATTCATGGCGTTCTTCGCCGGCTGCATGAAGCCCGCCTTGTCTTCCTGCACCGCGCGGATGATGTCGAGCTCGGTGATGACGCCGAGGTAACGCGAGCCGTCGACGACCGGAATCTGCGAGAAGCCGTGGTTGCGCAGCCGGTTGTGCGTGGTCGCCAGCGTGTCCTCCGGCCCGACCACGACGGTGGAACGGTCCGAGTGCGGCCGCGAGATGAGATCGCGCAGGTCGCCGCAGGTCTCGCGCCTGGCGAATCCCTGGTCGAACATCCAGAAGTCGTTGTAGACCTTGGAGAGATAGCGGTTGCCGGTATCGGCGGCGAAGGTGACGACCTTCTTCGGCGTCGTCTGCGCGCGGCAGTAACGCAGCGCGGCGGCGAACATGGTGCCGGAGGAGGAGCCTGCCTGGATGCCTTCCTTCAACAGCACTTCGCGCACGGTTTCGAAGGCTTCCCTGTCGGGAATGGAATACGCGGCCTTCACCCCGGACAGGTCGCAGATGTCGGGGATGAAGTCCTCGCCGATGCCTTCCACCAGCCAGGAGCTGGACTGGATCATCTCGCCGGTGTTGATGTACGGCGCAAGGATGGAGCCTTCCGGGTCGGCCAGCACGATCTCGACGTGCGGCGCGTGCTCGCGGAGATATTTCGTGATGCCCGAGATCGTGCCGGAAGAACCGACGCCCAGCACGATGGCATCGACGTCAGGAACCTGCTCGAGGATTTCCGGCGCGGTGCTCAGTTCATGCGCGAGCGGATTGTCGGGGTTGCCGAACTGGTTGATGTAGTACCAGCCGTTTTCCTCGGCGAGGCGCCTCGCATAATCCTGGTAATACTCGGGATGGCCCTTGGCGACGTCGGAACGCGTCAGGATCACTTCCGCGCCCATGGCACGGCAGTTGAAGACCTTCTCCGGCGACATCTTGTCGGGAATCACCAGCACCAGGCGGTAACCCTTCTGCTGCGCCACCAGCGCAAGGCCGAGGCCGGTGTTGCCGGCGGTGGATTCGATCAGCGTGTCACCGGGCTTCAGCTCGCCGCGCCTTTCGGCTTCCTCGATCATGGTGAGCGCGATGCGATCCTTCACCGAGGCGCCGGGATTCTGGAACTCCAGCTTGCAGAACAGCCGGCACGGGCCGGTATCCAGGTGGGTGAACTCGATCATCGGCGTCTTGCCGATCATTTCCAGGACGTTCTTGTAGACCTTCATGGAAAACCCGTGCTGGTGGATTTGGCGGCGGGGGCCGCGGACAAGTGGCGGCCATCATACTACAGGGCCCCTGTTGCTGCCCCGCGGCCACGGCGCCACGCACCCGCGGGGATGCGTTATTCTTGCGGGCCGCATCAACCCCGGCGCGCCATGCTCCCGACCTACCAGGAAATGCTCCAGGCGGCGATCGCCCGCCTCGGCGAAAGCAGCGACAGCCCGCGGCTGGACGCCGAAGTGCTGCTCGCGCATGCGCTCGGAAAGCCGCGCAGCCACATCGCCGCCTGGCCGGAACGGCAGGCGACGGCCGAACAGGCACAGGCCTTCGAGAAGCTGCTGGCAAGGCGGCTCGGCGGCGAACCCGTGGCGCACATTCTCGGCGAACGCGAATTCTGGTCGCTGCCGCTTGCGGTGACACCGCACACGCTGATCCCGCGCCCCGACACCGAGATCCTGGTGGAAGCCGCGCTGGAACGCATCCCGGAAGATGCCGCCTGCAAGGTGCTGGACCTCGGCACCGGCACCGGCGCGATCGCGCTTGCCATAAGGAAGGAGAGGCCGCGCGCGCAGGTCTGCGCGGTGGACAGCAGCCTGGAGGCGGTGAAGGTCGCGCGGGCGAACGCGCAGGCGCTGCATCTTGATGTCGACATCCGCCATGGCCACTGGTGGCAGCCGTTCGCCGATGTCCGTTTCGACGTCATCGTCAGCAACCCGCCGTACATTCCGGCGAGTGATCCGCATCTTGCGCAGGGCGATGTGCGTTTCGAGCCTGAAGGCGCGCTTGTTGCCGGCGCCGACGGGCTGGATGCGATACGGGAAATCGTGGCAGGAACGCCGCCGTTGCTCGTTCCCGGCGGCTGGCTGCTCCTCGAGCACGGTTACGACCAGGCGACACCGGTAGCGGAACTGCTTGCGCGCGCGGGCTACACGGGCATAGGGTGTAGGCGCGATCTCGCCGGCCGGGATCGCGTCAGTTTCGGCCGCCGCGGGTGAGGGCCATGGAAACCGTCTACCGCGCTCAGCACAGCATCGATGCCCACGTGATTCGTGGCCTGCTTGAAAGCCGCGGCGTGGATGCCTACGTCACCGGGGAGTTCCTGCAAGGCGGCGCGGGTGAACTGCCTGCCTTCGGCATGGTGGAAGTGAAGGTCGCCGCCGCCGATGCTGCGCGTGCGCGCGAAATCATCCGCGCCGTGCACGATGATACCGGGGCCGAACTGGAAGCATGATGCGCGCGCTTGCCCTGCTCGTGGCGGCGCTGCTGCTCGCCGCCTGCACCGACCCGCGCTCCGAAGAGCAGCGCGTACGCGACTTCCTGCAAGAAGTGGAAACCCTAGCGGAAGGGCGCGACTACATGTCGCTCGTGGACCTGATCGCCGGCGACTACATGGACAGTCGCGGCAACGACAAGCTGAAGGCCGCGGCGATCCTGCGCGCCTTCTACCTGCGCAACCGTGAAGTACACTTGTACGTGCGTCCGGGCGAGATCAGCTTTCCCTCGCCGGGATTTGCGAAGGTGACCGTGCACGTGGCCATGGCACGCCGGCCCATGCTGGAAAGCGAGGCCGCGCGGCTGCCCGTCGCCAACATGCACGAAGTGCAGCTGGAACTGCTGGAATCCGGCGACAGTTACGAGATACTGCGCAGCGAATGGCAGCGCGGCAATGCCACCAATCTGGTTTTCTGACGGGAGCAGGCAGTGAAAGAGTTCAGCACTGAGATCTGGTCGGCGCAGATTCCCGACGACTGGGAAGGCGAGGAAGACGAGGAAGGTGTGGTGCTCTACCGGCCGGAAGGCGCCGGCGAGCTGCAGATCACCGTCACCGAGAAGGAAGAAGGCCTGGTCGACGACGAGGACCTCGAGTACTTCGCCGCCGAGCTGATCGAGGCCGGCCACCAGCAGAAGATCGTGCGCGTCGGCGAACTGCAGGGCCTGCTGTTCGAGTACCGCGAGGAAGACACCTGGTGGCGCGAGTGGTATCTCGCCTACGACGAGCTGTTCTTCTACGTCACCTACGACTGCGACTTCGATGCCCGCCACGAGGAAATCCAGTTCGTGCAGGACATCCTGAAATCCATTTCCGTCCACTGATCCCGCATGACACATCACTTTTCCGCGGCTGAGGCGGGCGCAAATCCATGAAAAGACGCCTGCTGCTGCCGCTGCCCGGCCTGCTGCTGTGCATGCTGATCGCGCTTGCCGCAACCCTCATCGCCGCGCGCTTCGGCGGTCCGGCGCTGTTGTACGCGCTGCTCGGCGGCATGGCATTTCATTTTCTTTCCGGCAAGGCGTGGCTCGCGCCCGGCATAGGATTGTCGTCGCGCACCGTATTGCGGCTGGGCGTGGCGCTGCTCGGCGCGCGCATTTCGCTGGACCAGATTCTCGCGCTCGGCTGGACGCCGCTCGTGCTGGTGCTGGTCGCCGTGCCCTCGACCATCCTGTTCGGCGTGTTCTGTGCGACGCGGCTCGGGCTTTCACGCAGCCAGGGCACGCTCACCGGCGGCAGCGTGGCGATCTGCGGCGCCTCGGCCGCCATGGCCGTCGCCGCGGTGCTCCCCGGCCGCCCGGAACGCGAGCGGCAGCTCATATTCACCATCGTCGGCGTGACCGCGCTCAGCACCATCGCCATGGTGCTCTACCCGCTGGTCGCGGAACTGCTGGGGCTTTCCGAGCAGCAGGCCGGTTTCTTCCTCGGCGGCAGCATCCATGACGTCGCGCAGGTGGTCGGCGCGGGTTACATGATGTCGCCGGCGATCGGCGACATCGCCACCTTCACCAAGCTGCTGCGCGTCGCGCTGCTCGCGCCGGCGGTGATCGTGATTTCACTCCTGATTTCACGCAACGGCGGCGCTTCCAGCGGCGGCGCGAGCCTGCCCGGCTTCCTGGTGGCCTTCGCGGTGCTGGTGGCGGTGAACAGTCTCGGGTGGATTCCGTCGTCGCTGCAGGCGCCGCTGGAGATGCTGTCGCGCGCCTGCCTCGTGGTTGCCATCGCCGCCATCGGCGTGAAAGCATCCTTCCGTGAACTCGCCGCGAGCGGCTGGCGCGCCGCGCTGCTGCTCATCCTGGAAACCCTTTTCCTCGCCGCGCTGGTGCTGGCGGGAATCCATCTGCTCGACTGACCAAGGAGCCCGACATGAGCAATCCCGTGGTCGCCCTCGAGACCTCGCTGGGCGAAATCCGCATTGAACTGTTCGAGCAGGAAGCGCCGGTCACCGTGGCGAACTTCCTGCAGTACGTCGATGACGGTTTCTACGACGGCACGATCTTCCACCGCGTCATCCCCGGATTCATGATCCAGGGCGGCGGATTCACGCCGGAGATGGAACAGAAGCAGACCCGCGCGCCGATCAGGAACGAGGCCGACAACGGCCTTTCCAACGACACTTACACCATCGCCATGGCGCGCACCTCCGTGGTCGACAGCGCCACCGCGCAGTTCTTCATCAACGTCGCCGACAACGATTTCCTCAACCACGGCTCCCGCGACTTCGGTTACGCGGTGTTCGGCAAGGTCGTGGGCGGCGAGGATGTGGTGAAGAAAGTCGCCGCGGTGGAAACCGGCGTGATGTTCGGCATGCGCGACGTGCCGCGCGAAACCGTGTCCATCCTGTCCGCGAAGCGGGTGGGGTGAGAGGTGAGCGGTGTGAGGACGGCTGGCTGACGTCTCAATTCAAGGAAGGGAGAACGAAAAAGCCCGGCTCACGCCGGGCTTTTCGTCAGGCGATGCAATCAATAACCGCCCATGCCCTGCATGGCGGCATCCATGCCCATGAGGCCGGCGACGCCGCCCATCATGAACACGATGACGGCGAGGATGACGCCGATCAGCATCAGCACGCCGTTGATCACGAAATAGAGCTTCAGCTTCTCGAAGCCGCGGATGGCGGCGTCGCGATCACCCGTCTGGAAGGCGCTCTCGAGCGCGCCTGCCGACTGGAACAGCAGCACGCCGATCCAGATCGGCAGCCAGGCGATGATCAGGCCGACGATGCTGAGCGCGACCAGCACGCCGTAGACGATCATCACCACGCCCATCAGTTTCATCCAGAACCTGGCGTTGAACAGCGGAAGCGTGAGTTCCTTGACTACCCCCTCGGTATTCATGTCCTGCATGGTTTTCTCCCGTTCTTGTTGATTTGGACGTGCCTGGGCACGCACCGAGTATAAGCATTCAGCCTGCGCCGGCCATCCCCGGGAACAGCACGCGCAGGCCGTTGGCCATGAATTCCACGCCGATGGCTGCCATGATCAGGCCCATGATTCGCGTCACCACGTTGATGCCGGTGCGCCCCAGCCGGTTGGCGAGCGGTTCCGCCGCGCGGAAGGTCAGCCATACCAGCGTCGTCCCCGCGGCGATCACCACCGCCAGCATCACGTAATGCATGGGGGAATCGGAACGGTTGGCGTAGAGGATCACCGTGGAAATCGCGCCGGGGCCCGCCACCAGCGGAATCGCCAGCGGCACCACGGCCACCGATTCCTTGAGCACGGACTCGCGGGCTTCCTCCGGCGTCTGCCGCGCCGGACTCATCGTTGCCTGCATCATGGAAATGGCCATCAGCAGGATGAGAATGCCGCCGCCAACGCGGAAGCTCGAGATGCTGATGCCGAAGACGCTCAGGACCAGCTCGCCGGCAAGCAGCGCGATCAGCAGCACCACGCCCACGGAAACGGCCGCGTGCAGCGCCGTCTGACGGCGCTCGGCGATGCTCTGCTGCTGGGTGAGATTGATGAAAACCGGGCTGATGCCAAGCGGGTTGAGAATCGCGATCAGGCCGACCAGGAACTTCAGGTACTCGCTCCACTCCTGCATGCGCGGGGTTTTTCCTTGCTTGTTGTTGGAAACCCCATCATGCCCGGCGCGGAGCGGGTGTCAACTGCGGCCGATGCGCTCGATCTCCGCGTCCTTCGCCGCCCACAGCTCGCGCAGCCAGGCCTGGAAGGCCTCGCGCCATTGCGGATCATTCTCGTAATCGCCCTGCAGGAACTGCGCCGGCAGTTCGACTCGCCGCACGTTCACGGTGATCTCGTTGATCCTGCCCGCGAACAGGTCCCACAGGCCGATGCGCTGTGGACGGTAGACGATGGTGACGTCGAGCAGCGTGCGGATGCTGCCGTTCATGGCCTGCAGGGCGAACGCCATGCCGCCCGCGCGCGGCTTCAGCAGGTGCCGGTACGGCGATGCCTGCTGGGCATGCCGATGCTCGCGGAAGCGCGTGCCCTCGAGGAAGTTCATGATGGCCACCGGGCGATGCCGGAATTTCTCGCAGGCGCGGATGGTGGTGCGCATGTCGTCGCCGCGGCGCTCGGGATGGCGCTCGAGGTATTCGCGCGAGTGGCGTTTCATGAACGGGAAGTCCAGCGCCCACCAGGCGATGCCGAGCAAGGGCACCCAGATGAGTTCGCGCTTCAGGAAGAAGCGCAGGAAGGGAATGCGCCGGTTGAACACCCGCTGCAGCACGAAGATGTCCACCCAGCTCTGGTGATTGGCGACGACGAAGCAGGACTCCTCGTGCCTGAGCCCCTCCGGCAGCGTCACCTGCCAGCGCGTGCGCCCGCGGTTGAAGAAACGCTCGATCCAGCCATTGCCGCTGATCCAGTTTTCCGCCGCCCATACCAGCACCCGGTTGGCCGCGCGCCGCACCATGGAAACCGGAAGCAGCTTGACGAGACCCGCGAGCAGCACGGGAATGAACCAGCAGATGGTGTTAAGCAGCACGAGAAGCACCGCAATGCTGCCGCGAGTCATTGAAAACACAGGGGTTTTTCCTCAGTACCGGGTCGACGGAAACGCCTGTCCGCGGGAATGCTGCGGAGCAGAGGTGGTAGAATGCGGCTTCCCCTCCAGGCTTTCCAGTCATGAATACACGCGACATCACACCTGACATCCGTTACAGCCGCCACCTGGCCCTCCCCGACTTCGGCCCCGAGGGGCAACGCAAGCTGAGCACGTCGCGCGTGCTGATCATGGGCGTCGGCGGCCTGGGCTCGCCGGCGGCAATGTATCTCGCGGCGGCGGGTGTCGGCGAAATCGTGCTCTGCGACCACGACCGCGTCGATCTTTCCAACCTGCAGCGGCAGATCGCGCACAACGCCGACAGCATCGGCGAGCTGAAGGTGGAATCCGCGGCGGACACCCTGCTCGGCATCAATCCCGATGCCGCGGTGTACATCATCGATGAACGCATGACCGAGGAGGAGCTGCTGGAGGAAGTCGAGGGCGCCAGCGTGGTGCTCGACTGCACCGACAACTTCGGCACCCGCTTCGGCATCAACGAGGCCTGCGTCACCGCGGGCGTGCCGCTGGTCTCCGGCGCGGCGATCCGCTACGAAGGCCAGGTCACGGTGTTCGAGCCCGCGCACGAGGACAGCCCCTGCTACGCCTGCCTGTACGACGAGCGCGCCGAGGGCCTGGAGAACTGCCGTTCCAATGGCATCCTCGCGCCGGTGGTCGGCGTGATCGGCAGCATGATGGCAGTGGAAGCGATCAAGCTCATCACCGGCATCGGCGAGCCGCTGACCGGCCGGCTGCTCTCCTACAACGCCCTCAACGGGCAATGGAAGTCGTCGCTGCTGCGCAAGGACCTCCAGTGCGCCGTCTGCGGCCATCGCCACAGCGAACCCGCCAGGAAGATCCGCTGAATGCACGCCTTGCTGCCGCCCCGCGAGGAAGCCGCGCGGCTCCTGCAGGAATACCTGGAACACTCCATTCCGCTCGTGCCGCAGATGCAGATCCGCGTCGTCGAGCTCAACGACGCGCATCTCGTGCTCGGCGCGCCGCTCGCGCCCAACCGCAATCACATCGGCACGGTGTTCGGCGGCAGCCTGAACGGGCTCGCCACGCTGAGCTGCTGGGGACTGGTCTGGCTGTTGCTGCACGGGCGCGGCGCGCAGATCGTGATCCGCGAAGGCAACATGAAGTTCCGCCGTCCGGCGACCAGCGAATTCACCGCACACTGCCCGCTGCCGCCGCCGGATGTGCAAAGGCAATTCGTCGAACAGTTCCAGCGCCGCGGACGCGCCGGCCTCGACCTCGAAGCCGAGGTCCACTGCAACGGCAGCCGCGTGGCGGAATTCCAGGGAAACTTCGTCGCCATCAGGAGTGCGAAGGCCGAGACATGAACACCATCCACTTGCCCCGCCGCCTTGCCATCACTCTGCTCGGTCATGCCCAGCGCACGCCCGAGGCGGAAGTCTGTGGCCTGATCGCCGCGAAGGACGGCCGGCCCTCGCGCGTCATTCCGATCCGCAACGTCTCGCCGGAACCGGAGCATTTCTTCGAGATGGACGAGCGCGAGCTGATCGATGCGCACAAGGACATGCGTACGCGCGGCGAGAGCGTGTTCGCCACCTGGCATTCACATCCGGACGGCTCGGCGGAACTTTCCGATACCGACATCGAACGGCTTGGACCGCCGGGTGCCGCACATCTCGTCATCTCGCTCGCCACCCGCGGCGTGCTGCAGCTCAACGGCTGGCGCATCGTCGACGGCAAGCCGGTGGCGCTGGAGGTCGCGGTGGTTGAGGATGAATACCTTTCGTAAGACGTGAGACGACCGCGCACGCTGCCGACCGTCCTCCCAATTGCCAGGCATCCTCGAACGAAAAAGCGGCCATCAGGCCGCTTTTTCGTTGGTGAGGATTCGAATGAACGGAAAGCCCTGACCTTCCCCGGCCGTCGTCGCGCGTCTCCCGTCTCACATCTCATCTCATTGCGGCGTCCGCGTGCCTTCCGCGGGAAGGTCGCTGGCAAGCAGCGCTTCGACATCGACCGCATCGAAGACATACTTCCTGCCGCAGAACTCGCAGTTCACTTCCACGTGGCCCTGCTCGGCGAGAATCTCGCGGACTTCCTTCTCGCCCAGCGCCCGCAACATGCCGACAGTGCGATCGCGGCTGCAGGAGCAGCGGAAGGCCACCGGGGTGCTCTCGAACAGTCGCACGTCGTCCTCGTTGTAGAGGCGGTGAATGATCGTCGGCGCGTCCAGGCCGAGCAGCTCGTCGGCGCGCACGGTCTCGCCCAGCGTGGTGACGTGCTGCCAGGCATCGCGCGTATCGTCCTTGCCCGGCATGACCTGCAGCAGCATGCCTGCCGCGCAATTGCCATCCGCGGCCAGGAACAGCCGCGTCGGCAGCTGCTCGGAGCGCAGGAAATACTGCTCGAAGCATTCCGCCAGCGTTTCGCCTTCCAGCGGCACGATGCCCTGGTAGCGCTCGTTGCGCTTCTTCTGCTCGATGGTCACCGCGAGCCGCGCATCGTCACCGATCAGGTCGCGGAGGGGCGCGCCCGCATCCGGCAGCGGATCCTTCCAGTGCGCGATGCCGCGCAGGTTGAGCCTGTCCGTGCACTGCACGACCAGGAGGGTTACCGGGTTGCCGCCCTGCAATTGCAGCGTGAGGCTGCCTTCGAACTTGATGGTGGATGCCAGCAGCACCACCGCTGCCATCGCCTCGCCGAGCAGGTCTCGCACCACCGGCGGGTAATCCACCTGCTCCAGCGCCGCACGCCAGGAGGCGTCCAGGTGCGCGATCTCGCCGCGCACGGGCAGCTGTTCGAAGAGGAAGCGGTGGAGGGAGTCTCTATCCTTGGGTTCCATATCTGGTGAGAGGCAAGAGGTGAGGGGTGAGACGACAGCCGTCAGCGCTCCAGGCGCTTTAGCAGTCCGTCAAGCAAAGCAAAAACACCATGCACACGCGACTCGATGGCTTGAGGAACTTCCAGATCCATTGCCAACTGCCAGACCTCCAACTTGTGGTGAGCCCAGGTGTTTTCAAGCCGATTCTTCCTTGACTCAACCATCCTCTCACCTCTCACTTCTCACCCCAGCTTCTGCTTGAGCAACTGATTCACCTGCCCCGGATTCGCCTTGCCCTGGGTCTTCTTCATGACCTGGCCGACGAAGTAGCCGAGCAGGGCTTCCTTGCCGGCGCGGTACTGTTCGACCTGACCGGGGTTCTCGGCGATGACTTCGTCGACGATCTTCTCGATCGCGCCGGTGTCGGTGATCTGCTTGAGGCCCTTCTTCTCGATGATGGCATCGGCATCGCCCTCGCCCGCCCACATCGCCTCGAACACGTCCTTGGCGATCTTGCCGGAGATGGTGTTGTCGATGATGCGCGCGAGCAGGCCGGCAAGCTGGGCGGCGGAGATCGGCGTCTCGGTGATTTCCTTGCCGTCCTTGTTGAGCGCGCCGGAGAGCTCGCCCATGACCCAGTTGGCGGCGAGCTTGGCATGCTCGTCGCCCAGCGTCCTGACCACGGACTCGTAGTAGTCGCCCATGGCGCGAGAGCCGGTGAGCACGGAAGCGTCGTAGGCGGAGAGGCCGTAGCTTTCCATGAAGCGATGCTTCTTGGCATCCGGCAGTTCCGGCAGCGTCTTCTTCACTTCCTCGAGGAAACTGTCGTCGATTTCCAGCGGCAGCAGGTCCGGGTCCGGGAAGTAGCGGTAGTCGTTGGCTTCTTCCTTGGCGCGCAGCGAACGGGTCTCGTTCTTCTCCGGATCGTAGAGCCGCGTTTCCTGCACCACCTTGCCGCCCGCTTCGATGAGCTCGATCTGGCGCTCGATCTCGTAATTGATCGCCCTCTCGACGAAGCGGAAGGAGTTGAGGTTCTTGAGCTCGGTGCGCGTGCCGAATTCCTTCTGCCCCTTCGGGCGCACGGACACGTTGGCGTCGCAGCGGAACGAACCTTCCTGCATGTTGCCATCGCAGATTTCGAGGTAGCGCACCAGGGTGTGGATCTTCTTCATGTACGCGACCGCTTCCTTCGCCGAGCGCATGTCGGGCTCGGAGACGATTTCGAGCAGCGGCGTGCCGGCGCGATTGAGGTCGATGCCGGTCATGCCATGGAAGTCCTCGTGCAGCGACTTGCCGGCATCTTCCTCGAGGTGCGCGCGAGTGATGCCGATCACCTTGGTCGCGCCGTCCTCAAGCTCGATCTCGATGCTGCCCCCGGCAACGACAGGCAGCTCGTACTGCGAGATCTGGTAGCCCTTGGGAAGATCGGGATAGAAGTAGTTCTTGCGCGCGAACACCGAGCGACGCGCGACCTCGGCGCCGATGGCGAGACCGAACTTGGCCGCCATGCGCACCGCTTCCCTGTTCAGCACCGGCAGCACGCCCGGGTAGCCGAGATCCACCAGGCAGGCCTGCGTGTTCGGCAGCGCGCCGTAGGCGGTGGATGCGCCGGAGAAGATTTTCGATTTGGTCGCGAGCTGCGCGTGGATCTCGAGACCGATGACGACTTCCCATTCCATCTTGCTTAGCCTTCTGTTTCGCGCCCACCAGGGCGCTTCGATTCAATTCAGGCGAAAAAGCGGGGAGACGGGAGAAGGTAGAAGAATGAACAGTGTTCTTCTGCCTTCTCTCTTCTACCGTCTACCTCATTCAAAACCTTTCGGCAGCTTGGTGTGCCAATCCGTCTCCCGCTGATACCGATGCGCGAAGTTGAGCATTTTCGCTTCTTCGAAGTAGTTGCCGATGATCTGCAGGCCGACGGGCAGGCCGTCGATGAAGCCCATTGGGATGGACATGCCTGGCATGCCGGCGAGGTTGACGCCGTTCACGTAGATGTCGTTGAGGTACATGGTGATCGGGTCGTCGGTCTTCTCGCCGATGCCGAAGGCGGCGGTCGGCGTGGTCGGGCCCATGAGCACGTCGACCTTTTCGAAGGCGCGGCAGAAGTCTTCCTTGATGAGCTCGCGGGTCTTCTGCGCCTTGAGGTAATAGGCGTCGTAGTAGCCGGCGGAGAGCACGTAGGTGCCGGTCATGATGCGGCGCTTGACCTCGGCCCCGAAGCCTTCGCCGCGCGACCGCTTGTAGAGGTCCTCCAGGCTGGTCGGGTTCTCGCAGCGGTAGCCGAAGCGCACGCCGTCGAAGCGCGACAGGTTGGAGGAGCATTCCGCGGGCGCGACCACGTAGTAGGTCGGCACCGAAAGGCCGAGGTTCGGCAGCGAGACGTCGACGATCTTTGCGCCGAGTCGCTCGTATACCTTCAGCGCTTCGCGCACGCATTCCGCCACGCGCGGGTCGAGACCGTCGTCGAAGAATTCCTTCGGCACGCCGATGACAAGACCGGCAATGTCGTCGTTCAGCGTGGCGGTGTAATCCGGCACCGGCTTGTCCACGGAGGTGGAATCGCGCTCGTCGAAGCCGGCGATCACGTTCAGCAGCATGGCGGCATCTTCCGCGGTGGCGGTGATGGTGCCCGCCTGGTCGAGGCTGGAAGCGAAGGCGATCATGCCGTAGCGCGACACGCGGCCGTAGGTGGGCTTGAGGCCCGTGGTATTGGTGAGCGCCGCCGGCTGGCGAATGGAGCCGCCGGTATCCGTGCCGGTGGTCGCGGCGGCAAGACGCGCCGCCATCGCCGCGGACGAACCGCCCGAGGAGCCGCCCGGCACCCTGGTCTTGTCCCAGGGATTCTTCACCGGACCGAAGTAGCTGGTCTCGTTGGACGAGCCCATGGCGAACTCGTCCATGTTGGTCTTGCCGAGCATCACCATGCCGGCGCGTTTCATCCGCTCGACGACGGTGGCGTCATACGGCGAGATGAAGTTCTCCAGCATCTTCGAGGCGCAGGTGGTCTTCACGCCATCGGTGCAGAAGATGTCCTTCTGCGCGATGGGAATGCCCGCGAGCGGCCCGGCCTCGCCCTTGCGGCGCAGCGCGTCGGCCCGGCGCGCCTCGGCCAGCGCTTCTTCTTCCGTGACGGTGATGAAGGCGTTCAGGTCCGCGTGCGCGCGGATGCGCTCGAGGTAATGACGGGTCAGCTCCTCGCTGGAGGTTTCCCCCGCGGCGAGCATCCGGGAAAGTTCGGCGATGGTTTTGGTGTGCATTTCTTCTATCCGTGAGAGGGGAGAAGGAAGAAGGGAGAAGACTGAAGAACGTTTTCTTCTGCTTCTCGCTTCTACCTTCGCCCGTTTATTCGATGACCTTCGGCACCAGGTACAGTCCGGCTTCGACCTGGGGCGCGTTCTGCTGGAAGCGCTCGCGCTGGTCCTGCTCGGTCACTTCGTCGGCGCGCAGGCGCTGGGACATGGCCAGCGGGTGCGCCATGGGGGCGACGCCCTCGGTGTCGGCGCGTTCCAGCTGCTGGACGAAGTCGAGGATGCGGCTGAGGTTGTCGGCGTAGCTGGAGACGTCCTCGTCACGGATCTCGAGGCGGGCAAGATGGGCAATGGCCGCCACGTCTTCGGGTTTCAGTGCCATTCAGGCTCTCCGCGGGAAACAGGTCACGGTATGTTTCGCCCGGGCGCCACCTGGCGGCGGCATTTGGAAAAAAACCGAGCGGGATGCGGAACTTATCACAATACCTTGCTTGCCCAAAGCCCCCTCCATTGCTAGAGTGCTTAGCTGTTTTTACGCTGCATTCGGGCGCGCGCATCCATGTTCAAAGGACTCAGGGGATTCTTCTCCAACGACGTTTCCATCGATCTCGGAACGGCCAACACTCTTATTTATGTCCGCGGCCGCGGCATCGTCCTTGACGAGCCCTCCGTGGTGGCCATTCGCGAGGAGCCGGGTCGCGGCACCAAGCAGATCGAGGCCGTCGGCCTGGAAGCGAAGCGCATGCTCGGCCGCACGCCGGGCAACATCACGGCCATCCGGCCGATGAAGGACGGCGTCATCGCCGACTTCACCATCACCGAGCACATGCTCAAGCATTTCATCCGCAAGGCGCTGCAGAGCCGCTATTTCCGGCCGAGCCCGCGAGTGCTGATCTGCGTACCGTACGGGGCCACCGAGGTCGAGCGCCGCGCCATCAAGGATTCCGCACTGCACGCCGGCGCTCGCAAGGTCTATCTCATCGCCGAGCCCATGGCGGCCGCGATCGGCGCCGGCATGCCGGTGCACGAGGCGCGCGGCTCCATGGTGCTGGACATCGGCGGCGGCACCTCGGAAGTCGCGGTCATCTCGCTCAACGGCATCGTCTATGCCGCCTCGGTGCGCGTCGGCGGCGACCGCTTCGATGAAGCCATCATTTCCTACGTGCGCCGCAATTACGGCACGCTGATCGGCGAGGCCACGGCGGAGCGCATCAAGCACGAGATCGGCACGGCCTACCCGGGCCAGGAAGTACGCGAGATCGAGATCAAGGGCCGCAACCTTTCCGAAGGCATTCCCCGCTCCTTCGTGCTGAATTCCAACGAGATCCTCGAAGCGCTGCAGGAGCCGCTCGCCGGCATCGTCAGCGCGGTCAAGACGGCGCTGGAGCAGACGCCGCCGGAGCTGGGCGCGGACGTCGCCGAGCGCGGCATCGTGCTGACCGGCGGCAGCGCGCTGCTGCGCGACCTCGACCGCCTGCTGATGGAGGAAACCGGCCTGCCGGTGGTGATCGCCGACGACCCGCTGACCTGCGTGGCGCGCGGCGGCGGCCGGGCGCTGGAGCTGATGGACGAACACGGCCCGGCGCCTTTCGGGCTGGAATGAGCAAAGACCGCCCGCGGGCGGCAAGCGTGAAGACTGCCAGCCGCGAGGCAAAGGCAGCGGGGTACCGGGGGCAATGAAGCAAGGGACTCACAGCGCCTGTTCGCCAGGAGCGGGCTTCATGCCCGCCGTTTCCGCTCCGCCAGCCGACGGAAACGCACCATGTCATCAATGAGATCACCTGCCAGCCGCTGGTCGTTCACCTCCTCCTCAGGCAAGGGCCTGAAAACCTTCCTGCTCATCGTCGTTTCCATCGTGCTGCTGTCGCTGGACCGCCAGGCGCACCACCTTGACCAGTTCCGCCGCGGCCTCGCCGTGGTGGTCTACCCGGTGCGCGCTGCGGTGGACGTGCCGTTCAGCGCCTGGGACTGGCTCTCCGCCGCGCTGGCCTCGCGCGCCGCGCTGCTGCGGGAAAACGAGGCGCTGCGGCGCGAACTCCTTGAAAGCAGCGCTTCCCGGCAGCGTCTCGCCGCCCTGGAAGCGGAAAACCAGCGGCTGCGCGAGCTGCTCGGCTCCTCCCGCCGGGTGACCCACGACGTGCTGGTCGCCTCGCTGCTGCGCGCCGATTTCGACCCCTTCCGCCACCGCGTCACGCTGAACCGCGGCACCAATGACGGCGTCCACGAGGGCATGGCCCTGCTGGACGCCGAGGGCGTGATCGGCCAGGTCACCCTGGCAACACCGTTTTCCGCCGAGGCGGTGCTCATTTCCGACCCGAACCACGCCATCCCGGTGGAGATCAACCGCAATGGCGTGCGAACGGTGGCGCTGGGCACCGGTGATCTCGGCCGCCTGGAGCTGCGCTACCTGCAGAACTCCGCCGACGTCGAGGAAGGCGACCTGCTGGTGACCTCGGGGCTGGGTGGCCGCTTCCCGCGCGGCTACCCGGTGGCGGTCATCGCCAGCATCCGCCGCGATCCGGGCCAGGCCTTCGCCGAAATCACCGCCCGGCCGCTGGCGCGCCTGGACCGGCTGCGCGAGGTGCTGCTGGTCAACCCGCGCGGCGACGAACCGCAGCCGGCGACAGGCGATGAGGAGGGCGACGATGAATGACATGCCCGCCCATGGCCGCTGGGTCATCCATCTTTCGCTGTTCCTCGGCCTGATGCTGGCCGTCTGGCCGTTGCCGGACGCGGTGCAGCCCTACTGGCCCGCCTGGCCGGCGCTGATCCTCATCTACTGGGCGCTGGCCCTGCCGCACCGCGTGAACGTCGGCACCTTCTGGGTGGTCGGGCTGCTGCTGGACGTGCTCAAGGGCGCGCTGCTCGGCGAGCACGCACTGGCGCTGACCGTGGTCGCCTGGGCAACCGCCTACTGGCACCTGCAGGTGCGCGTCTTCCCGGTGCACCAGCAGATCGTCGCCATCGGCCTGCTGCTAGGGTTGTATGAATTCGTGCTGTTCTGGATCCGCGGCATCGCCGGCGTCGGCCAGCCCCTGTTCCATTCGCTGGCGCCCGTCATCACCAGCGCGCTGGTGTGGCCGTGGCTGTTCCTGGTGCTGCGCGACCTGCGCCGCCGCCGGCAGGTCAGCTGAGGATGCGTTCCCGTACCAGCATCAAGGACGAGTGGCGCGAGGTTCGACTGTTCCAGAACCGCGTCCTGCTCGCGGTCCTGCTGATGTTCCTGATGCTGCTCGGCCTGCTGGTCCGGCTGTACTGGCTGCAGGTGGAGCGGCATCCGCACTACGCCACCCTTTCCGAGGGCAACCGGGTCCGCATCCAGACGCTGGCGCCGAACCGCGGCCTGATCTATGACCGCAACGGCATCCTGCTCGCCGAGAACGTGCCCAACTACCAGCTGGAACTGGTGCCGGAGCAGGTCCAGGACATCGACGAGACCCTGCAGCGGCTGGCTGAAATCATCCACCTGCGTCCCGCCGACATCGAGCAGTTCGAGAAGCTCCGGCGCACCAAGCGGCGCTTCGAGCCGGTGCCGCTGCGCTACAACCTGAGCGACGAGGAAGTCGCGCGTTTCGCCGTGCACCGCCAGGACTTCCCGGGCGTGGACATCGAGGCGCGCCTGACGCGCCGCTATCCGCTGGGCCAGATCACGGCGCACGTGGTCGGCTATACCGGCGCGATCACCGAGCGGGAGCTGGCCGAGCGCGACGCGGCGCGCTACTCCGGCACCTCGCAGATCGGCAAGACCGGCGTGGAGCGCAGCTACGAGGACCGCCTGCACGGCTATCCCGGCATACAGCAGGTGGAAACGAACGCGCAGAGCCGCGTGCTGCGCGTGCTGGACACCACCCCGCCAGTGCCCGGCAGCGACATCACGCTCAACATCGACGTGCGCCTGCAGAAGGCCGCCTACGACGCGCTGGGCGACTACAAGGGCGCGGTGGTGGCCATCGACCCGCGCAACGGCGAGGTGCTGGCGCTGGTGTCGAAGCCCTCCTTCAACCCCAACCTGTTCGTGCAGGGCATCGACGCGCGCACCTTCAACGAGCTGCAGAGCGACGCGCGCCGGCCGCTGTTCAATCGCGCGCTCGCCGGCACCTACCCGCCCGGCTCCACCATCAAGCCGCTGGTCGCGCTCGCCGGCCTGCACTACGGGGTAGTCACCAGCACGCACAGCACCTTCTGCAACGGCCGCTTCATCCTGCCCGGCAATCCGCGCCCCTACCGCGACTGGAAGCGCACCGGCCACGGGCCGACCACCATGCGCAGCGCGATCGCCGAATCCTGCGACGTGTATTTCTATGAACTCGCGGTGGAACTGGGCGTGGATCGCATCCATGAATTCCTCGGCTGGTTCGATCTCGGCCGCGTCACCGGCATCGACCTGCCGGGCGAGAACGGCGGCCTGCTGCCGTCGCGGGAATGGAAGCAGCGCGCGCGGCGCGAGCCCTGGTATCCCGGCGAGACCGTGAACCTCGGCATCGGCCAGGGCTTCATGCTGACCACGCCGTTGCAGCTGGCCCAGTCCACGGCGCGGCTAGCCAATCGCGGTCGCGCCTTCCTGCCGCGTGTGGTCCGCGGCGTGCACGACCCGCTGGACCCCGAAATGACGGCATTGCCGCCGGTGGCGCTGCCGGATTACACGGCGCGCGGCGAATGGCATTGGGTGCACATCAGCCAGTCCATGCAGGACGTCATGCACGGACGCACCGGCACGGCGCGCGCCGCAGCGCGCGGCACGCCCTATCGCATCGCCGGCAAGACCGGCACGGCGCAGGTTTTCACGCTGGCCGCCGAGCAGGAATACAACGCCGAGGAAATCGCCGCGACGCTGCGCGACCACGCGCTGTTCGTGGCATTCGCGCCGGCGGACGATCCGCAGCTGGTGCTCGCGGTCGTGGTGGAAAACGGCGGCGGCGGCAGCAGCGTGGCCGCGCCGATGGCGAGACAGATATTCGACGCGTGGCTGTTGCCGCAGGAGACCGTGGCGCCATGAACATGAATCGCAACCCGTCCTCGCCCATCGCCCAGCTGCTGCGCGGCCTGCACCTGGATCTGCCGCTGCTCGCGGGACTGTTGGCGCTGATGGGCATCAGCATGGTGGTGCTGTGGAGCGCGGGCGGCGAAAGCTCCGCGCTGCTGTTCCGCCAGGGCTTGCGTCTCGCCATCGCGCTCGCCGGCATGCTGTTCATCGCCCAGGTCTCGCCGCACTACCTGCGCATGTGGACGCCCTGGGTGTATCTCGCCGGCGTGGTGCTGCTGCTGCTGGTGCTGGTAACCGGCGACATCGGCAAGGGCGCGCAGCGCTGGCTGGATCTCGGCTTCGTGCGTTTCCAGCCCTCGGAGCTGATGAAGCTTGCCGTGCCGATGATGGTGGCCTGGTATCTCAACGACCGGCCGCTGCCGCCGCGCTTCGCCGATCTGCTGGTGGCGGGCCTGATCGTCGCGATTCCGGCGGCGCTGATCATCGAGCAGCCTGACCTCGGCACCTCGCTGCTGGTGATCAGCGGCGGTGCGTTCGCGATCTTTCTCGCCGGGCTGCGCTGGCGCTGGATACTCGGGCTTTTCGCAATGTTCGCGGTGGCCGCGCCGCTCGCCTGGCACTTCATGCTGCACAACTACCAGAAGCAGCGCGTGCTCACCTTCCTCAACCCGGAAAGCGATCCGCTCAACACCGGCTATCACATCATCCAGTCGAAGATCGCGATCGGCTCGGGCGGGCTGTTCGGCAAGGGCTGGCTGAACGGCACGCAATCGCAGCTCGAGTTCCTGCCGGAACGGCACACGGACTTCATCTTCGCGGTGATCGGCGAGGAGTTCGGCCTGCTGGGCGCGGCGCTGGTGCTCGCCGTGTACGCCTACGTGATCGCGCGCGGCCTGTACATGGCGCTGCAGGCGGACAAGACCTATGAGCGCATCGTCGCCGGCAGTCTCACGCTGACCTTCTTCGTCTACGTGTTCGTCAACGTCGGCATGGTGACCGGCCTTTTGCCGGTGGTAGGCGTGCCGCTGCCGCTCATCAGTTATGGCGGCACCTCGATGGTGACCCTGCTTGGGGGTTTCGGTATCCTCATGAGCATTCACTCTCATCGCAGGTTCGTATCGCACTGATGCGCAGACTCCTCGCCCTGGCGCTGCTTGTTGCCGCGCCGCACGCACTGCACGCAGCGGATTACCGCTCGCATCCGCAGTATCCCGCGTTCGCGAAAAAGCTGGTCGAGAAGCACGGCTACAGCCGCGACGAGATCGATGCGCTTTTCGAAGGCGTGACGCATCAGGAGAAGATCATCGAGCTGATCACGCGGCCGGCGGAGTCCAGGGCCTGGCACGAATACCGGCCGATCTTCATCACCGACGCGCGCATCGAGGCGGGCCGCGCGTTCATGCGCGAGCATGCGGAAACGCTGGAACGCGCCGAGCACGAGTTCGGCGTGGACCGCGAGATCATCGCGGCCATCATCGGCGTGGAAACCTTCTACGGGCGCATCAGCGGTTCCTGGCGCGTGCTGGAAGCGCTGGCGACGCTGGGCTTCGGCTATCCGCCGCGCGCGAGCTTCTTCCTTTCCGAGCTGGAGCATTTCCTGCTGCTGGTGCGCGAGGAAGCCATCGATCCTGCCGCCATCACCGGCTCGTATGCCGGCGCCATGGGCGGAGGACAGTTCATCCCGAGTTCCTATCGCGCCTATGCGGTGGATTTCGACGGCGACGGCAAGCGCGACCTGTGGAACTCCTGGCCGGATGTGATCGGCAGCGTCGCGAACTACTTTGCCAGGCACAACTGGCGCTTCCGCGAGACCATCGCGGTGCCCGCCGCCGTGCCGCAATCGGTCACGCCGCCACTCGCCGAACAGGGCATGAAGACCATGTCGGCCGCCGCGCTGCGTGCCGCCGGCGTGGTGTTCACCGAGGGCGTGAGCGACGACCAGGACGTCCGTTTCGTCGTGCTGCAGCAGGCGGAAGGCGCGGATTACTGGATCGGCCTGCACAACTTCGGCGTGATCAACCGCTACAACCGCAGTCCACTGTACGCGATGGCGGTGATGGAACTCGCTGGAACGATCAGGGAGTAGACGGCCCCAAGGCCGCAGCTATCCGGGGTGGGAATGGTGAACAAGCGCCTGTCACTGACGTTGCTGCTGGCATTGCTGCTCGGCGGCTGCAGCAGCACCGGACCCGCGTTCGTCAACGATGACGCCGCGCCCACGGGGCACTTCGACGCCAGCGGCATTCCCGATGCCGTGCCGAAGCCCGAGCCGCGCAGCCGCTACGGCAACCCGAAGAGCTACGTGGTGTTCGGCAAGGAATACCGCGTCATGGAGGATGCCAGGGGCTTCCGCGAGAGCGGCATCGCCAGCTGGTACGGCACCAAGTTCCACGGCCGGCGCACTTCCAGCGGCGAACCCTACGACATGTACAAGATGACGGCGGCGCACAAGTCGCTGCCGCTGCCGAGCTACGTGCGCGTCACCAACAAGCGCAACGGCAAGAGCGTCATCGTGCGGGTGAATGACCGCGGCCCCTTCCATGACGGCCGCATCATCGACCTGTCCTATGCCGCGGCGCTCAAGCTCGACGTGGTCGCGACCGGCACGGCGCCGGTGGAAATCGAGGTGATCGACGTCGACACCTGGGCGGCCGCACCGGCGCAGGCGCCGGCGAAAACGCCGCCCGGGCCTGCCGGCAGCCTGTACATCCAGCTCGGTGCCTTCTCCGAGTCGAACAACGCGCTCGGCCTGAAATCCCGCCTCGAGGGCGCCGGCATCCGCCCGGTGCGCGTCGCGGAAGAGACCGACCGCCGCCTGTATCGCGTGCGCGTCGGGCCCTTCGAGAGCGCCGATCGCGCCGACGAGACCGCGCTCAGGCTGGTGGCGCTGGGCATCAGCGACTTTCACATCGTCGCCGAGTAGCCGTTCCGTGAAGTGCGCGGGTGCAGCTGTCGCATGCCCGCGATAGAATGCCCGCTTTCCGCGCATTCCTTTCGCGAAACAGAATTCGCACGGAGTTTCCATGCTGCTTCGACGCCTTTCCGTCCTGCTGGGCCTCGCGCTGTGGCTGAATGCCGCCAGTGCGGCAGTGCCCCTGCCCTCGCCTCCTTCCATCCCCGGCTCCAGCCACATCCTGGTCGATTTCCATACCGGGGAAGTGCTCGCGGAAAAGAATCCCGACGAACGCGTCGAGCCCGCGAGCATCACCAAGGTGATGACCACCTACGTGATCTTCAAGCAGCTCGAGGCCGGCACCCTGTCGCTGGACGACATGGTGACGGTGAGCGAGAAGGCCTGGCGGGCGCCGGGATCGCGGATGTTCATCGAGGTCGGCAAGAGGATCTCGGTGCAGGACCTCCTCAAGGGCGTGATCATCCAGTCCGGCAATGACGCTTCCATCGCGCTTGCCGAGCATGTCGCCGGCACCGAGGAAAGCTTCGCGGATCTCATGAACCAGTACGCCGCGCAGCTCGGTCTCACCGGTTCGCACTTCGTCAACGCCACCGGCCTGCCGCATCCCGAGCATTACGTCACCGCGCGCGACGTGGCCATGCTGGCGCGCGCCATGATCCGTGACTTCCCCGACTACTACACCTGGTACTCCGAGCGCGAGTTCACCTGGAACGGCATTCGCCAGTCCAACCGCAACCTGCTGCTGTACCGCGATGATCGCGTCGACGGCATGAAGACCGGTCACACCGAGTCCGCCGGCTACTGCCTGGTGTCCTCCGCGAAGGATGGCGACATGCGCCTGATCTCGGTGGTGATGGGCACGAGCGGCGACCGCGAGCGCGCCGACGCCAGCCAGGCGCTGCTCAATTACGGCTTCCGCTTCTTCGAGACGCACAAGCTGTATGCCGCGGGCGCGGAGCTGTCGCGCGTGAAGATCTGGAAGGGCGCAAGCGAGGACGTCGGGCTTGCCTCCGCCCAGGACATCTACGTCACCATTCCGCGCGGCCGCTACGGCGAGCTTGACGCCGCCATGGACCTCGGCAAGGCCATCGTCGCGCCGGTCGCCCCGGGCGACGTGCTGGGCGTGGTCCGGGTGAGCCTGGACGGCCGCGAACTGGTGCGCGCGCCGCTCACGCCGGTGGAGGCGGTCGAGCAGGGCGGACTGTTCCGCCGCATGGTGGACTCCGTGCTGATGCTCTTCGAGTAAGCGATGGCCGACGAGAAACTGCTGAAGTTTCCCTGCGAGTACCCCATCAAGGTGATGGGCCGCAACACCATGGAGTTCGAACCGGAAATGCTGGCAATCTTCGGCCGGCACGTGGACATCCGCAACGCCGCGGTGCGCAGCCAGCTGTCCGGCTCGGAGAAGTTCCTGTCCGTGACCGTGACCTTCCGCGCCACCAGCCAGGCACAGCTGGACGCGCTCTACCGCGAGCTGACCGCCAACAAGAAGGTGCTGTTTTGCCTGTGAATACGCCTGAGCTGCCGCTGTTCCGCGACCTGGGCACGGACGTTCCGTATGAACCCACCTGGCGGAAGATGCAGGCGCTCACCGCCGAACGCGACGACGACACCCCGGACGAGATCTGGTTCCTGCAGCATCCGCCGGTGTTCACCATGGGCCTCAATGGCAAGCCGGAACACGTGCTCGCCGCCGGCGACATCCCGGTGGTCAACATCGATCGCGGCGGCCAGGTGACCTATCACGGTCCGGGCCAGCTGGTGGTCTATCCGATGGTGAACCTGCGCCGCCGCGGGCTTGGCGTGCGCGCGCTGGTGGAAGCGCTGGAAAACGCCGTCATCGACACCTTGCAGGATTTCGGCATCGAGGCGCGCTCGCGCCGCGACGCACCAGGCGTGTACACCCCCGACGGCGCCAAGATCGCCGCGCTCGGCCTGCGGGTGCGGCGCGGCTGCAGTTATCACGGGCTCGCCTTCAACGTGAACATGGACCTCGAGCCCTTCCAGCGCATCAACCCCTGCGGCTACGCGGGCATGCAGGTCACCCAGGTCGTCGATCTTGGCGGCCCGGGCGATGTCGCCGTGGTGGCCGAGGCGCTGAAGCCGCACTTGCTCCGGCATCTGCGGTACAATTCGCCGTCCCTCTGAGCCGCGCGACGACCCGTCGCCCCCCTTGCTCCCGTCAAAATTCGAGGTTCGCATGACCGACGCCACGCGCCCCCGCCCCCCGAAAATCGAAGCCGGCACCAAGATGTCCGCCGCGGAAAAGATGGCGCGCATCCCGGTCAAGATCGAACCTACCACCGAGCGGCAGCGCAAGCCGGACTGGATCCGCGCCAGGTCGCCGGCCACGCCGGAAGTGGCGCGCCTGAAGAAGATCCTGCGCGACAACAAGCTGCACACGGTGTGCGAGGAAGCGAGCTGCCCGAATATCGGTGAATGCTTCGGTCATGGCACCGCGACGTTCATGATCATGGGCGACATCTGCACCCGCCGCTGCACCTTCTGCGACGTGGCGCATGGCCGTCCCAACGCGCTCGATCCCGAGGAGCCGAAGAATCTCGCCCGCACCATCGCCGCGATGGGACTGAAGTACGTGGTGATCACCTCGGTGGACCGCGATGACCTCAAGGACGGCGGCGCGCAGCATTTCGTGGACTGCATCCGCGCCACGCGCGAAGTCACGCCGGAGACCCGCATTGAAGTGCTGGTGCCGGACTTCCGCGGCCGCATGGACGTGGCGCTCGGCATCATGCACCAGGCGCCGCCGGACGTGTTCAATCACAACCTCGAGACCGTGCAGCGCCTCTATCGCGAGGTGCGCCCGGGCTCCGACTACCAGCACTCCATGACGCTGCTGAAGCGCTTCAAGGATGAGCATCCGGACGTGATCACCAAGTCCGGCATCATGGTCGGCCTTGGCGAGACCATGGACGAGATCTTCGAAGTGATGCAGCACCTGCGCGACCACGACGTCGACATGCTGACCGTGGGCCAGTACCTGCAGCCGACGCGCTTCCACCACCCGGTGGTGCGTTTCGTGCATCCGGACGAGTTCAAGGAAATCGAACGCCGCGGCTACGAGATGGGCTTCTCGCACGTCGCTTCCGGCCCGCTGGTGCGTTCCTCCTATCACGCGGACCTGCAGGCGAAGGAACTGGTCGAAAAGGCCGGCTGAACACCGCAAGGATAGGCTGTTCCACGTATTTCCGCGCTGCGCGTTACTCCCAATCTAGGAAGCACCCTGGATTCGCTGGGAGCAACATGCCATCCAACGACGCGCCATTGCGCGCCGCCGTCATCGGCTATGGCGCCTACGGACGGCTGCATGCCCGCAAGTACCGGCTGCATCCGGCCGTCGAGCTGGTCGCCATCGTCGACCGCGACGCCACGCGCCTGCGCCTTGCCGCGCGCGAGTTTCCCGGCGTACCTGGCTTCGAGCGCGTCGATCCCGCCAACCCGCCAGACATCGCCAGCATCGTCGTTCCCGCGCATGCGCACCAGGCGAGCGCGATGCCGCTGCTGCGCGCCGGCTCTCATCTGCTGATCGAGAAACCCTTCACCACCTCGGCGCGTGCCGCCCGCCAGCTGATGCACGAAGCCGACCTGCGCCATCTCGTGCTGCAACCCGGCTACCTGGAGCGCTTCAACGGCACCATCCGCGAACTGCAGCGCCACCTGCCCGCGCCGCGTTACATCGAGGCGCGTCGCCTGACCAGCTGGCGCGGCCGCGGCGGCGACGTCAGCGTGGTACTCGATCTCATGATCCACGACATCGACATGGTGCTGGCGCTGGTGGACGCGCCCATCACCGACATCCAGGCGCGCGGCGTACAGGTCGTCACCGGGCACTGGGATGTCGCCAATGCCCGCCTGTACTTCGCCAACGGCTGCATCGCCAACCTCACCGCAAGCCGCGCCAGCCCCGCGCCGGAACGCCGCCTGCACGTGTTCACCGACGACGCCTGCGCGCTCGCCGACCTTTCCAGCGGCGAGATCCTGGTTCACCGCCGCGACCCGGAAGCCGCCGGCGTGATGACCGAACATCGCTATGCGCAACTGCATGATCCCCTCGGCGCCGAGATCGACGCCTTCGTCGCCGCCGTGCAGAACCATGCGCCGCCGCCCGTCAGCGGCGCCGACGCCTGCCGTGCGCTGGAAGTCGCCGAAAGAATCGTCGAGGCGATGGAAGACGATGCCGACCTGCTCTCCAACACCGCCGCACCCTTCACCGATTCCGAGCAGGCCATCGCCTACCTGCTCGAACACCGTCAGTCCCATGGCCACTGAACCGATACCACAGATCGATCTTGCGCCCCTGCACACCGCGCTGCGCGCCGACATCGACGCGTCGATACGCGCGGTGATCGATGCCGGCAGCTTCGTGCTGGGCGAGACATTGGCGCGCTTCGAGCAGGCCTGCGCCGACTACCTTGGCGTGCCGCATGCGATCGGTGTGGCCTCGGGGACCGACGCGCTGCTGATCGCGCTGCGCGCCGCCGGCATCGGCCAGGGCGATGAAGTGATCACTTCCGCGTTCAGTTTCTTCGGCAGCGTCGAAGCCATCCTGCACGCAGGCGCCACGCCCGTGTTCGCCGACATCGAGGCAGGATCGATGACACTGGATGCAGAAGATGTGGCACGGAAGATCACGCGCCGTACGCGCGCCATCATGCCGGTGCACATGTTCGGACAGATCGGTGAAATCGATTCGCTGCTGGAACTGGCCGAGGCGCACGACCTCGTCGTCATCGAGGATGCCGCGCAGGCCTTCGGCGCACGATTCAACGGCAGGCTGGCAGGAAGCTTCGGCCACGCCGGCTGCTTCAGCTTTCATCCGGCGAAACCGCTGGGCGCGCTCGGCGACGGCGGCATGCTGGTGACGGTCGACGAAGCACTCGCGGCCGAGGCGCGGCGGCTGCGCGATCACGGTTCACGCGCCCGCTACGATCATGTCTCGGTAGGCTACAACAGCCGCCTGGATGCGCTGCAGGCGGCGGTGCTGGAAGTGAAGCTGCGTCATCTGGAAGCGCATCTCGCCGAGCGCGAGCGCCTGGCGCGGCGCTACCGCGAGCTGCTCTCCGGCACCGCCCTGGTGTTGCCGGAAACACTGCCAGAAAGACGCCACGTGTTCGCGCAATTCACCGTGCGCAGCGAACGGCGCGATAACGTGTGCGAGGCAATGCGCGCACGCGGCATAGGCTGCGCCGTCCATTACCCGCAGCCGCTCTACCGCCAGGCGGCGATCGCGGAGCGTTACGGCGACGTGAAACTGGAAGTGACGGAAGCGGTCTGCGAGAGCTGCCTGTCGCTGCCGCTCTTCCAGGGCCTCACGGAGGAACAGCAGCAGCGCGTGGCAGACGTGCTGATGGAGGCCGGCGCCTGATCAGTCCCGACCGTTCAACTCGGCAAGCCGCTGCGGCGTGCCGACATCCGACCACACGCCTTCGTGCAGCTCGCCGCTCACTCGTCCGCGGGCCATGGCGGCACGCAGCAGCGGCGCCAGCTTGTGCGCGCCCGGCGGCAGGCCGGCGAACAGTTCCCGGTGATAGGCGCCGATGCCGCTGAAGGTGAGCCGCGGCTCGCCTTCCGCACGAACGAAGCCTGCATCGAGCACGAAATCGCCGCCGGGATGATGCGGCGGATTCGGCACCAGCACGAGATGCGCCAGCATGCCGTCGCCGGGATGCTCGCGCAGCGTGCCGAAGTCGAAGTTGGTCCAGGTGTCGCCATTGACCACCACGAAGCGCTCGCCGAGATGCGCAAGCGCGTTGGCGATGCCGCCCGCGGTTTCCAGCGCGCCGGGCGGCTCCTCGCACACGGTGACGTTCACGCCGAAACGGCTGCCGTCACCGAGGAAGACGATGAGCTTTTCCTTCAGCCAGCTGACGTTGACGACGATGTCGGTAAAACCCGCTTCACGAAGGTGCAGGATGTGCCATTCGATCAACGGCCGCCCGCGCACCTCGAGCATGGGCTTGGGCGTCTCGTCGGTCAGCGGCCGCATGCGTTCGCCGCGGCCGGCGGCAAGGATCATTGCTTTCATGGCTTCAAAGGGTAAGAGGCAAGAGGTGAGAAGTGAGAGGACGGACAACGCAGCGACAAGTCCGCTCACCTCTCATCTCTCACCTCTCACCTTCATACCTCCGCATCAGCTCCAGCAACCCCGCAAACTCCTCGTACTTCGCGCCGACGTCGTACACGTAGCGGAAGAAGCGCGGCGTTTCGGCGAGGTATTTCGCCTTGCCGTCGCGGTAGTTGAGTCGCGCGAAGATGCCGATGACCTTGAGATGCCGTTGCAGGCCCATCCAGTCGAAGGCGCGGCGAAAATCCTCGGGCAAGACAAGACCTGCGGCCTGCGCGCGACGACGGTATTCCTCCACCCAGGCATCGACCCGCTCTTCCGGCCAGGAAAGGAAGGCGTCCTTGAACAACGACAGCAGGTCGTAGGTGACGGGTCCGCGCACCGCGTCCTGGAAATCGATGACGGCAAGACCTTCCGCCACCATCAGGTTGCGTGGCATGAAGTCGCGATGCACGAACACCTGCGGTTGCGCCAGCGCGGATTGCACCAGCCGCTCGCAGGCGGCATCCCAGGTGCGGCGCTCATCAGCGCTGAGCTCAACGCCGCGGTGGCGGGCGAGATACCAGTCGGGATAAAGCGCAAGCTCGCGCATCAGCAGCGCGCGGTCATAATCCGGCAGGCCTTCGCTTCGCACGCGTGCCTGCATGCGGACGAGCACATCCAGCGCCTCGTCGAACCAGCGCTCGGCGTTGTCCGCATCGATGATCTCGAGCAGCGTGGCCGCGCCGAGATCGGTGAGCAGCAGGAAACCGTTGTCGAGATCCTCGGCCTGCACTTCGGGCGCGGGCACGCCGGCGTCACGCAGGCGCGCGGCGATTTCGATGAACGGCCGGCAGTCTTCCTGCGTGGGCGGCGCGTCCATGACGATCCAGCTCCGTTCGCCGGAGCGCGCGCGGAAATAGCGCCGGAAGCTGGCATCGGCGGAGGCGATACTGAATTCCAGCGGTTCGCGGCCAATGACCGCGGCGGCCCAGCGCACGGCCTGGGCGTGGCGTTCGTCGAGGAAATTGCCGGGGATCGCGTTCATGCGCCGATCATACCCGAACACCCCTTCCCGCTTCGCTCATGATGTCGACGCTTCCCTGATAGAATGCGCCGGATGCGCCACCGCCTGCTGCCAGCCTTGCTGTTCTTTCCCGCCCTCGCCAACGGTGCGCAGCCCGGCGAGGCGAACGCGTTCGAGCCGCCCGGACAATGCCCCGCGTTCTTCACGCCGCCGCCGCGCATCGTTCCCGCGTGGCTGGACGGCATCGCGCGCGAGCAGGCGCGCTCGCCGCTCGCGCCCGTGCAGCCGCAAGCCTGGTCGGACGAGGACGCGCTGGTGCCGACCACCGCGCCGCGCGCCGTCCCGCCCGTCGCTGACGAACCGCCTCAGGCCACGCCTCCCCTGCAGCTCGAGGCGGACGACGCCGAGCTGGCGTCGGATGGCGTTTCGCTGCTGCGCGGCGACGTCTGGCTGCAGCAGGGCGAGGAATTCCTGTCCAGCGACGCGCTCACCTACGACAACCGCGACGGCGCGGTGAACACGCTCGCGCCGGCCACCTTCGGCACGCGGCGCATGGTCATCGATGCGGAACGCATCGCGTACAACACCAGCACCGGCACGGGAACCTTCGAGGACGTCAGCTTCTTCCTGCCGGAGCGCTATGCGCGCGGCGAGGCGGCGCTGCTCGACCGCACCAGCCCGACGCAGGCCGAGCTTGCCGGCGTGAAGTATTCGACCTGCCCGCCCGACGACGAGGAATGGTGGCTGAAGGCGGCGAGCATGGAACTGGACCAGGAGACCGGCAAGGGCGTGGGCCGCCACGTGCGCATCGCCTTCATGAACGTGCCGTTCTTCTACATCCCGTGGATCAGCTTCCCCATCGACGACCGCCGCATGACCGGCTTCCTGTTCCCCGAGTTCGGCAGTTCGGGCCGCAGCGGCGACTGGCTGCGCGTGCCCTACTACATCAACATCGCGCCGAACATGGATGCGACCATCACGCCGCATTACATGAGCGAGCGCGGCACGCGCCTGGACGGCCAGTTCCGCTACCTGTTCGGCTGGGGCGAAGGCGTGCTCGATGCGGAATACCTCGATCACGATCGCCGCTTCGACGACACCCGCCACTATTACCGGCTCGCGCATCGCAGCCTGCTGCCGGCCGACTGGCGCTTCGCCGTCACCTACCAGGAAGTCTCGGACGAGGAATACGTCCAGGATTTCTCGGAAAGCGGCCGCGCCACGCTGACCACGCATCTCGCGCAGACCGCGAGCCTCACCCGCAGCTCGCTGGAGCATGGCCTGGCGATCCGCTACCTGCGCTACCAGACGGTGGACCCGACCATCCCCGAGGCGCGCCGTCCCTACGAGAAGTGGCCGGAGATCGATTACTACTGGTCGCCGCTCGCGCTCTGGGACCGGCTGTGGTTCGAGCTTGATGGAGAATCGGTGAATTTTCAGCGCGACGATCGCATCCGCGGTTGGCGGCACCATGCGGCTCCGGCATTCTCGTTCGACATCGGCGGGCCCGCGTTGCGCGCCACACCGCAGCTGCAGTGGTGGCACACGCGCTATGACCTCACGAGCACGGCGGACGAATCGGTCGAATACAGCCGCAGCGTGCCGGTCGCGAGCCTGGACCTGCGCAGCCGCTTCGCGCGCGTGCTCGCTTCCGGAGGCCGCCAGACGCTGGAGCCGCAGCTCTACTACCTGTACGTGCCATACCGCGCGCAGGACGACATCCCGCTGTTCGACACGCGGCTGGTGAACGACAGCATTTCCTCGCTGTTCCGCAACAACCGCTTCACCGGCGTGGACCGCGTCGGCGACGAGAACCGCCTGACGGCGGGACTGACCAGCCGGCTGATCGATGCCAGCGGCCGGGAGTGGTTCTCGGCGGCGGTGGCGCGGGCCTGGCACCAGGAAGACCGGCGCGTCACGCTGCGCCCCGGTCAGCCGGCGGAAACCGCGTCCGCCAGCGACTGGTACGGGCGCCTGCGCTGGCTGCCGTCATCGCGGCAGAGCGTGCAGCTGGACGTGAGCTGGGACCCGAAGGAGGACGAGTCCGGCCTTGCCTCGCTGCAGTACCAGTACCGTCCGGGCGAGACGCGCGTGCTGAACCTCGGCTACCTGAGCCGGCGCGAGACGGCGAGCACGCCGGAGCTGGAACAGGCGATGATTTCCTTCGCCACGCCGCTCGGCGGCCGCTGGCGGATCTTCGGCAAGGCGGTCTACTCGTTCGCCGACGAGCGCAGCCACGAGACCATGGCCGGGCTGGAATACGAAACCTGCTGCTGGACGTTCCGGACGCTGCGGCGGCGCTACATCTACAATCGCGAAGGCGAGTTCGACACCGCCCTGTGGTTCCAGCTGGAGCTCAAGGGGCTGTCCAGCGTCGGCCGGCGCATCGACGAATTCCTTGTGGACGACATCTACGGTTACGGTGAAATGCCATGAAACGACTGCTTCTCCTGCCACTGCTGTTCGCGCTGGCGGCGCACGCTTCCGAGGCGCCGGGCACGCTGCTGGACCGCATCGTCGCCGTGGTCAACGACAACGTGATCATGCAGAGCGAGCTGGAGGAGGAAACCGCACGCATGCGCGATTTCGTCCGCGCGCGCGGCGCCGCCCTGCCGCCGGAAGACATCTTCCGCCGCCAGATCCTCGACAGGATGATCGCCGTCGAACTGCAGCTGCAGTTCGCGCAGCGCGCCGGCATCACCGTCTCCGATGACCGCGTCAACATGGCGCTGGCGCAGATCGCCGCCAACAACAAGGTCAATCTCTCCGAGCTGCCGCGCGTCCTCGCCCAGCAGGGCATCGACTACGCCACGTTCCGCGAGAGCGTGCGCGAGGAGCTGATCCTGCAGGAAGTGCGCCGCCGCGCGGTGGAGAGCCGCGTCACGGTCTCGCCGCGGGAAGTCGAGGAACTGGTGGAACGCCAGCAGCGCGAGGGCGCCGGCCAGGAATTCCTCACCTCGCACATTCTCATCGCCGTTCCCGGCGAAGCGCCGCCGGAACGCCTCGAAGCCGCACGCCAGCAGGCCGAGGACATCCGCAATCGCGTGCTTGCCGGCGAGGCGAGCTTCGCCGACATGGCGGTGTCGTTCTCGCAGGGCCAGCAGGCGCTGGAAGGCGGCAGCCTCGGCTGGCGCCGCCTGCCGGAAATGCCGACGCTGTTCGCGGATGCGGTTGCCGGCATGAAGCCCGGCGAGATCACCCCGCCGATCCGCTCCGGCTCCGGCTGGCACCTGCTGCGCCTCGATGACGTGCGCGGCCGCGAGCGCGTGGTCGCCACCGAAACCCACGTGCGCCACATCCTGCTCAAGCCGAACGCGCTGCGCGACCAGGCGGAAACCATGGCGTTCGCCCGCGAGCTGCGCCGCCGCATCGCCGAAGGCGCGAATTTCGCGGAACTGGCGCGTGAACATTCCGAGGACCCGAGCTCCGCGGTGCAGGGCGGCGACCTCGGCTGGACGCCGCCGGGCGTGTTCGTGCCGCGCTTCCAGGAAGTGGTCGACGAGCTTCAGCCCGGCACCCTGTCGGAACCCTTCGAGACGCAGTTCGGCATCCACATCGCCGAGGTGCTCGGCCGGCGCGAGACCGACTTCACCGACACCGTCGCCCAGAACCGTGCCTACCAGGTGATTCGCCAGCGCAAGGCGGAGGAACAATATCCGCTGTGGCTGCAGCGCGAGCACGACAACGCGCACATCGAAATCCGCCTGGGAGGCGAGTAGGCGATGCGCGCGCCGCTCGCCATCACCAGCGGCGAGCCCGCGGGCATCGGCCCCGAGCTTTGCGTGCAGCTCGCCGCCCGCGGCGAGCTCGGTTACGCGAGCGTGATTGGCGACCCTGAGCTGTTCCGCGAACGGGCCCGCATGCTCGGCCTTGCGCTCACCATCCGCGAAGGCGAACTTCCCGGGCCGCTGCCGGCCGGCGAAATGCACGTCACGCCGCAGCGCCTGAATGTCGCGGCAAGGCCCGGCGTGCTTGATCCGGCGAATGCTTCCAGCGTGCTGGAAATGCTGGACGTTGCCGTCGACGGCTGCATCACCGGCGACTTCGCCGGCATGGTCACGGCACCGGTCAGCAAGGCCGTGATCAACGACGCCGGCATCCCCTTCACCGGCCACACCGAGTACCTCGCCGCGCGCACTCACACCCCGCTGGTGGTGATGATGCTCGCCGCCGGAACGCTGCGGGTCGCGCTTGCCACCACCCACCTGCCGCTGCGCGCCGTCGCCGATGCGATCACGCCCGAGCGCCTGCGCGTCACCCTGGAAGTGCTCGAGCGTGACCTGCGCATCCGCTTCCGAATCACCCGGCCGCGCATCGCCGTGCTCGGCCTCAATCCGCATGCCGGCGAGGACGGCCATCTCGGACACGAGGACCGCGACATCATCCGGCCCGTGGTGGAAGCGATGCGAAGCGAGGGCGTCGAACTGCTGGGCCCGCTGCCCGCGGACACGGCGTTCACGCCGCGGGTGCTGGAGAACGTCGACGCGGTGCTCGCCATGTACCACGACCAGGGCCTGCCGGTGCTGAAGTACGCCGGCTTCGGCGAGGCGGTGAACGTGACGCTGGGCCTGCCGATCGTGCGCACCTCGGTGGACCACGGCACGGCGCTGGACCTTGCCGGCAGCGGCCGCGCCGACCCGGGCAGCCTGCGCGCGGCCATCGCCATGGCCGCAGAACTGGCGGGAAGCTGACATGGAACATCGCGCCCGCAAGCGTTTCGGCCAGCATTTCCTGCATGATCGCAATGCCATCAACCGGATCGTCGATGCCATCGACCCGGCGCGCGACGACCGCCTGGTGGAGATCGGCCCCGGGCTCGGCGCCATCACCCTGCCCCTGCTGGAGCGCGTCGATACCCTGCACGCGGTGGAGCTCGACCGCGACGTGATTCCGCTGCTGAAGGAAAAGGCCGGCGGCCGGAACCTCGTCGTGCATCACGCCGATGCGCTGAAGTTCGATTTCGGCGCGCTCGCGGAGGAGATCGGCACACCCTTGCGACTCGCCGGCAACCTGCCCTACAACGTCTCCTCGCCACTGCTGTTCCACTTCCTGTCCTACCGCGAGGTCATCCGCGACATGCACTTCATGCTGCAGAAGGAAGTGGTCGATCGCATGGCGGCGCCACCGGGCAGCAAGACCTACGGACGTCTCACCGTGATGCTGGCCGCGGACTGCGAAATCCAGCCGCTGTTCAACCTCAGGCCCGGCGCCTTCAGCCCGCCGCCCAAGGTGGACTCGGCGGTGGTGCGCCTCCGGGTGCGCGAGCAGCCCGCCCTCCCCATCCTGGATCGCGAGCGCTTCGCGCGTCTCGTGGCCGCGGCCTTCATGCAGCGCCGCAAGACGCTGCGGAACAGTCTCCGCGAGTTCCTGACCGAGCAGCAGATCGCCGCTGCCGGCATCGATCCCTCGGCCCGTCCCGAGACGCTCTCCGCCGAAGAGTTCGCGCGGCTCGCCGCCGCCTGAGTTGCGGCGCGGCGGCGCGGCTGGCGTATACTCGCGGCGACGGGGAGAAAACGGGGGAAGAAATGCCGTACCAGCACTTGCTCATTGCCGTTGACCTGACCGAGGCCAGTGACCGCATCGCCAGTCACGCCCATGAACTCGCCAGGATCTTCGGCGCGCGCCTCAGCCTCGTTCACGTGGTCGAATACGTGCCCGTCGATCCCGCCGGCGAAGCCCTGCTGCCGCCGCCCGTGAACATGGAAGAGGAACTGATGGAGGCGGCCCGCAAGCGGCTGGATGCGCTGTGCGACAAGCTCGGCCTGCCCGAGTGCCGGCGCCACGTGGTCCTGGGCAACATCAAGACCGAGGTGGTGCGCATCGCCGCCGAGGAAGAGTGCGACCTCATCGTGCTCGGCCGCCACGAACGCCACGGCCTGCAGCTCCTGCTGGGCTCCACCGAAAAATCCGTGCTCGCCTCCGCGCCCTGCGACGTGCTCGCCGTCCGCCTCTGAACCTGCGCCTTTACCCAATCTGAGGGATGCGGGCGCGACTTTCCGCTCGCCATACTCCCGCCATCATCACCTGCAGGAAACACCCCCATGCGCGCCATCCCGATGCTGTTCGCCCTGTCCGCGTTGCTCCTTGCCGCCTGTGGCGGCGGTGGCGGAAGTGAAAGCGGCGGGCCGCAGCAGCCCGGCCCTGGCGGCGGCGGAACGGGCGGCGGCAGCGACTACGGCGAGTTCATTGCCATCGACGGCGCCGCGCCCTGGGAGTCGATCCTCGACATGCGCGTCACCAACAGCGGGCTGTACCTGCGCAACGTGGCGGACGAGGGAACCCGCGTCTACCGCCTCAACCTCGGCGGCCCGTCGCCGGTATGGCGATCGCATGATCACGACGATCACCTGTTCAGCTACATGCCGACGAGCATGCGCAACGAAGGCACGGACGTCTTCTCCTACTTCTACATGACGATCGGCAAGAACGGCTACATCAGCTACAACAACAGCACGCCGTTCCTGGAAAGCGACAATCCGAAGCTCGGCGGCTTCTATCGCCCGAATTTCATGGTGGTCGACAACGGCACGCACGCCACCACCTGGGCGATCTTCGAGGACAACTACGGCCTGACCACGGTCCAGTACCGCATCGGCGCCAATGCCTCGGGCGACATCTACACCACGGCGCTCAACGCCGTCGCGCTGCCGGTCTCGGTCGAGGTCGTGGAAGCGGATGACGACGACGGCTTCCTCTGGGCGGGCGGCGGCTCGTACGTCTACATCTTCGACAGCAGCAGCTACAAGGCTTACGACCTGTCCGCCTACGCGTCCTTCGGTCCCATGGAGTACGTGCAGAAGATTCGCGTGGTGAACGACGAGGCCTGGGTGGGCACGGGCAGCCGCATCTTCCGCGTCCGTTCGAACGGGCAGGTCACGCTCTTCGCCACCCTGACCGGCGTGGCAGCGGCGATGTCGCTCGGCGATTTCGCCGTCGACGGCGGCTACGTCTATACCACCGACGGCGAGAAGATCGACATCCAGTTCGGCAACCGCTCTCCCATCCTGCCGCCCATGCCGACCAGCAGCACCGAAGAAATGATGCATTACCTCCAGGTGCAGGGCGCGCTGCACGCCGGGCCGCTGGAAGTCTCCACCGACCCCCTCAATCCGTTCATCTATTCGCTCTCGACCACGGCCGACGGATACACGCGAGTGGTGCGCATTCCCAAGGACTGACGCGCCTGAATCACGTCTCCCGCTGAGTTAGAATCCGGAGCTCTGCCTCGGCGCCGCAGCATGCGGCGCCCCGCCACGGAGACCGGATGACCATTTACGCCATTGGCGACCTGCAAGGCTGCCTGGACCCGCTGAAGCGCCTGCTTGACCGCCTGGGCTTCGAGCCCGGGGTCCATCGCCTGTGGTTTACCGGCGACCTCGTCAATCGCGGACCGGACTCGGTGGCGACGCTGCGCTTCGTGAAGTCGCTGGGCGAGGCCGCCGTCACCGTGCTCGGCAACCACGATCTCCACTTGCTGGCGGTGGCCGAGGGTTTCCAGGTCGCGCGCCGCGGCGACACCATGCAGGAAGTCCTGGACGCGCCGGATGCCGCCGAGCTGCTCGCCTGGCTGCGCCACCGGCCGCTCATCCATCACGACGCCGGTCACCTGCTGATCCACGCCGGGCTGCCGCCGCAATGGGATCTCGACACGGCGCTGGCCTGCGCCCGCGAGGTCGAAGCCGTGCTGCGCGGCGCGGATTACCGCGAGCTGCTGCGCGGGATGTATGGCAATGAACCGGCCAAATGGCAGGATGAGCTCGCGGGCCTGGAACGCTGGCGCTTCACCATCAACGCGCTTACCCGGTTGCGCTACTGCACGCCCGAGGGCCGGATGGACTTCCGCGACAAGGGCGCGCCCGGCACGCAGGCGGCGGGGCTGGTGCCCTGGTTCGAGGCCCCCGGGCGGAAAAGCGCGGGCCTCGAAATCATCTGCGGCCACTGGTCGACGCTCGGCCAGTTCAGCCGCGACGGCGTGCATTCGCTGGACACGGGCTGCGTGTGGGGCGGCCGCCTGAGCGCGCTGGCATTGGATACACACCGTTTCGTCAGCGTCGACTGCCCGTGCGCGCAGCGGCCCGGCGCGCCCTCACAGGCCTGATCACAGGAGGAAGCATGAATCTCGATCTTGCTGGAAAACGCGCCCTGGTCTGCGGCGCCAGCGAAGGCATCGGCCGGGCGGCGGCAATCGAGCTCGCCCGCCTGGGCGCGACGGTGACGGTGCTCGCGCGCCGCTCGGAGCTGCTCGCCGAAGTGGTCCGCGACCTGCCGGGCATCGGCCATGACTACGTGGTGGCGGATTTCGACGACACCTCCGTGCTGGAGGCGCTGATCGACGGCAAGCTCGCGCCGCGCGGCTACACCATCCTGGTGAACAATGCCGGCGGCCCGCCGGGCGGACCGATCACCGCAGCGAAGCCCGAGCAGTTCCTCGCCGCCTTCCGCCGCCACCTGGTCGCCAACCAGCTGCTCTCGCAGGCCGTGCTGCCGGCGATGCGTGAACAGCGCTTCGGCCGCATCATCAACATCGTCTCCACGTCCGTCTACGAGCCCATCCCGGGGCTGGGCGTGTCCAACACCATCCGCGCCGCGGTCGCGGGCTGGGCCAAGACCCTGGCGCGCGAAGTGGCGGCCGACGGCATTACCGTGAACAATGTGCTGCCGGGCTTCACCAACACCGCAAGGCTGGAGAAGCTGTTCGCGGCGCGGGCGGAAGCCACCGGCCAGCTGCCGGATGCCATCGCCCAGGCGGCGCTGGCGCAGGTGCCCGCGGGACGCTTCGCGGAAGCCGAGGAAATCGCCGCCGCCATCGCCTTCCTGGCCTCGCCCGCGGCCGGCTACATCACCGGCGTGAGCCTGCCCGTCGACGGCGGCCGGCTGCATTCGATCTAGGAACGCCCATGCGCAAGCTGCGACATTTCATCAACGGCGAGTTCGTCGATCCGGCCAGCGGCAAATGGCTGGACGTCTTCGAACCCGCGACCGGGCAGAAATACGCCGAGCTCGCCGCCGGCAGCGCCGCCGACCTCGAACGCGCGGTGGCCGCGGCAGCGGCCGCGCGCGACGCCTGGAAGAACACACCCGCCGACAGGCGCTCGCGCATCCTGTGGCGCATCGGCGAACTCATCGAGCGCGACCTCGACCTCCTCTCCGCCGCAGAGAGCCAGGACAACGGCAAGCCGGTAACGCTCGCGCGCAGCCTCGACATTCCGCGCGCGGCGCACAACCTGCGCTTCTTCGCCGCGGCGGCGACGCAGTTCGCCAGCGAGTCGCACGCCATGGAGGAAGGCGCGATCAACTACACGCTGCGCCAGCCCATCGGCATCGTCGGCTGCATCTCGCCATGGAACCTGCCGCTGTACCTGTTCACCTGGAAGATCGCGCCGGCGCTGGCCGCCGGCAACTGTGTCATCGCCAAGCCCTCGGAAATCACGCCGTTGACCGCCACCTTGTTCGGCGAGCTGTGCAACGAAGCGGGGCTGCCGCCGGGCGTGCTGAACATCGTCCATGGTCGCGGCAACGAGATCGGCACGGCGCTGGTCGAGCATCCCGCGGTGAACGCGATCTCCTTCACCGGCGGCACGAAGACCGGCGCCGACATCGCCTCGCGCGCCGCGCCGAAGTTCAAGAAGCTGTCGCTGGAACTCGGCGGCAAGAACCCGACGCTGGTGTTCGCCGACTGCGAGTGGCGGAAGACCATCGAGCAGACCGTGCGCGGCGCGTTCCTCAACCAGGGCGAGATCTGCCTGTGCGGCTCACGCATCCTGGTCGAGGAAAGCGTCTACGAACGCTTCGTCGCCGACTTCGTGGCCGAGGCGCGCAAGCTCCTGCCCGCCGATCCCGCCCTTGAGGAAACCCGCCATGGCGCGCTGGTCTCGCGCGAGCACATGGAAAAGGTGCTGGGCTACATCGAGCTCGCGAAGCAGGAAGGCGGCCGCATCGAATGCGGCGGCGAACGGGTTGTCGTCGAAGGCCGCTGCAGGGAAGGCTGGTTCGTCGCGCCCACGGTGATCACCGGGCTTTCCATGGACTGCCGCACCAACCAGGAAGAAATCTTCGGACCAGTGGTCAGCATCATGCCGTTCCGCGACGAAGCGCATGCCGTGGAACTCGCCAATGGCACGCCGTATGGCCTGGCCGCCTCGATCTGGACCGGCGACGTCGGCCGCACCCATCGCCTCGCGCGCGACATCCACGCCGGCCTGCTGTGGTTCAACTGCTGGATGCTGCGCGACCTGCGCGTACCCATGGGCGGCATGAAGCAATCCGGCGTCGGCCGCGAAGGCGGCTTCGAGGCCATGCGCTTCTTTACCGAAGCGAAGAATGTGACGGTGAAATTCGCGTGAGACGCAAGACGTAAGACGCACACCAGGCGTCGTCTCACGTCTTACGTCTCACGTCCTACGAACGAAAGGATGATCAAGAAATGACCGTGACCCGTTTCGACAGCGACAAGGCCCCCGAACCCGTCGGTCTCTACCCGCACGCGCGGCGCGTGGGCAACCTGCTGTTTCTTTCCGGCGTGGGGCCGCGCAAGCGCGGCTCGAAGGACATTCCGGGCGTGACGCTGGATGACGACGGCAACATCGTCTCCTATGACATCGAAACGCAGTGCCGCTCGGTGTTCGACAACGTTCGTTACATCCTCGAAGCCGCCGGCTCGTCCTGGGAACGCCTGGTCGATGTCACCGTGTTCCTCACCAACATGAAGGCCGACTTCGCGACCTACAACCGCGTCTATGCCGAGTACTTCAAGGACAACCAGCCGTGCCGCACCACGGTGGAAATCAGCTCCCTGCCGACACAGATCGCGATCGAGTTGAAGTGCATTGCCACGATAGAAGATGAGTGAGAGGTAGAAGGTAGAAGAAGGAAGAAGCAGTCTTCTGCCTTCTCCCTTCTGCCGCCCTGGAGGAGCGCCATGAATGAAATGAAAGTCCTCAACTTCCAGAAATGGATCGACGAGCACCGTCACCTGCTCAAGCCGCCGGTGGGCAACAAGGTGGTGTACCCGGACGGTGATTTCATCGTCATGGTGGTGGGCGGCCCGAACACCCGCAAGGACTATCACTACGACGAAGGGCCGGAGTTCTTCTACCAGCTCGAAGGCGAGATGCTGCTGAAGACCATGCAGGACGGCAGGCCGGTGGACTATCCCATCCGCGCCGGCGAGATCTTCCTGCTGCCGCCGAAGGTGCCGCATTCACCGCAGCGCATGGCGAACTCCGTGGGCCTTGTCATCGAGCGCAAGCGCCTGCCCGGCGAGAAGGACGGCCTGATGTGGTACTGCGAGAACTGCCACAACAAGCTCTACGAGGAATACTTCACCCTCAACAACATCGAGGAAGACTTCCCGCCGGTGTTCGACCGCTTCTTCGGCAGTCTCGAGCATCGCACCTGCAGCCGCTGCGGGGCGGTCATGGAGGACAATCGCAAGCCTGCTTGAAGAAGAAAGGGCTTGCCCTGGGGCGGACGAAAAACATTACAGGAAGAAAATGGAAAGCACTCTGAAAATAGACATCCATACGCACATTCTGCCGAAGGAATGGCCAAACCTGCGGGAAAAGTACGGCTACGGCGGCTTCATCAGCCTGGAACACCAGCCCACTGGCTGCGCGCGCATGATGAAGGACGGCCAGTTCTTCCGCGAGGTGCAGGCGAACTGCTGGGATCCTGGTGTTCGCCTGCACGAGTGCGACGCCACCGGCGTGGACGTGCAGGTGCTCTCCACCGTTCCGGTGATGTTCAGTTACTGGGCCAGGCCCGAGCACGCGCATGATCTTTCCATGTTCCTGAACGATCACATCGCGCAGACGGCGGCGATAAACCCGAAGCGCTTCGTCGCGCTGGGCACGGTGCCGTTGCAGGACACCGACCTTGCCATCCGGGAGCTTGAGCGCTGCGTGAAGGAGCTCGGCATGCCCGGCGTGCAGATCGGTTCGCACGTGAACGGCGACAATCTCGACGCACCGCGACTGTTCCCGTTCTTCGAGGCGGCGGAGGAGCTGGGCGCGGCGATCTTCATCCATCCCTGGGACATGCTCGCCAGGGAACGCATGCCGAAGTACTGGCTGCCGTGGCTGGTCGGCATGCCTACGGAAACCTGTCTTGCGATCACTTCCATGATCTTCGGCGGCGTGTTCCAGCGCCTGCCGCGGCTGCGCGTGGCGTTCGCGCACGGCGGCGGCTCCTTCCCGTTCACGCTGGGACGCATCCAGCACGGCTACGAGGTGCGTCCCGATCTCTGCGCCGCGGATTACGATTGCAGCCCGCGCGAAAGCATCGGCAAGTTCTGGCTTGACTCGCTGGTGCATGATGCGAATGCGCTGCGCTACATGATCGAGCTCATCGGGCCGGAGCGCATTGCGCTCGGCAGCGACTACCCCTTCCCGCTGGGCGAGCACCATCCGGGCGCGCTGATCGAATCCATGGACCTCGATGCACGCACGCGCGATCTCCTGCTGCATGGCGCCGCGCTGGAATGGCTCGGCCTCGACAAGGAACGCTTCCTGTGACGCGGATCCGCATCGAGATCGGCGGCGAGACCGTGAGCGCGGACCTGTCTGCACCGCTGGACCTTTCCATTCCGCTGGCCTTCGACGGCCCGCAGCCGAACTGCTTCGGTGCGCCGCGCGCTACCCGCGCGACCCTGACGGTCGGCGACTGGAAAGGCGATACGCGCCAGGGCGGCAGCTGCAACGTCGGCGTGTACCGGCTGGTGCCTCACTGCAACGGCACGCATACCGAATGCATCGGCCATGTCAGCGATGACGAAACCTTCGCCGCCGACATCGTGCGCGGCGGCCTGTTCCCGGCGACGCTCATCTCCGTCACGCCGCAGCCGTTCGCCCAATGTGACGAGACCGGCACCGAGGGAACGCAACCCGGAGATCTCGTGATAACGCGGGCGACGCTGGCAATGGCGTTCGAAAGATTTCCGAAGGTGGCGATGCGAAAGGCGCTCGCCATCCGCACGCTGCCCAACGATCCCGCGAAGCGCACGCATCAGTACGATGCTGCCACGCCGCCGGCATATCTTTCCGTCGAAGCCGCAAGCCTCCTGGTGGAGAATGGCGTCGAACACCTGCTGGTGGACGTTCCCAGCATCGACCGCATGGATGATGGCGGCAGGCTGCGCGCGCATCGCGTGTTCTTCGGGTTGCCGGAAGACGAACGCCGCGTGGCGCTCGCGACCCGTGCGCACTGTTCGGTGACTGAACTGATCTACGCCGCCGATGAAATCGAGGATGGCTACTATCTGCTTGACCTGCAGCTTCCTTCCTTTCTGACCGACGCGGCGCCCAGCCGCCCCCTGCTCTACAAGGTGAATGACGAATGATGTTCAAGGCGAACGCCGCATGGGCGGCGGAACAGGACCGGCTCGATGAACTCGCGGGCTTCCGCGATCGCTTCTTCATGCCGAAGCGCGCCGATGGCCGCGATGAAATCTATCTCTGCGGAAACTCGCTGGGCCTGCAGCCGAAATCCGTGCGCGACTACCTGGAGCAGGAGCTGCGCGAATGGGAAAAGCTTGCGGTGCGCGGGCATTTCGACGCCCAGCGTCCGTGGATGCCGTATCACGAATTTCTCACCGAGCACACCGCGGAGATCGTTGGCGCGCTGCCGTCCGAGGTCGTGAACATGAACACGCTCACCGTGAACCTGCATCTCATGATGGTGAGCTTCTACCGGCCGACCCCCGAACGCTACAAGCTGCTCATCGAGAAGCCGGCTTTCCCTTCAGACCGCTATACCGCGGAATCGCAGCTGCGCTTCCACGGTCTCGATCCCGCGAAGGCACTGCTCGAGATCGGCCCGCGCGAAGGCGAGACCGACATACGCGACGAGGACCTCTACGCGCTGATCGAGAAGGAAGGCGATGCCATCGCCCTCATCCTGCTGCCAGGCGTGCAGTACTACAGCGGCCAGGTGTTCTACATGGCGGAGATCACGCGACTCGGGCATCGCAAGGGCTGCGTGGTCGGCTTCGATCTCGCCCACGCAACCGGCAACCTGGTCATGCAGCTGCATGACTGGGACGTGGATTTCGCCGTCTGGTGCAATTACAAGTACATGA